>CAZGQY010000155.1:0-9944 GCA_964528035.1 uncultured Methylococcaceae bacterium
CATACACTTCCTCCACAGATCCCCCATAGAGGGCTGTTTCGATTTGGGGGCAAGTAGTTACCTATCAGTTACCTATACAATTAGCACTAGCTATGTTCTGATTGTCCAATCCAGCCATTTTCCAATGCCACATTTAAAAATTCGACGATGTCATTTTTCAGTCCACTGGTTGAGAACTTTTGTTCCAGCTCCAGAACAAGCTGGTCAATCGTGAGAGTTCCATCGCAGAGTTTTAAAATTTCCGCGGAACTTTGATTTAATTCCACCATACCCTCAGGATAAAGAATAACGTATTTTTGCTGTGCTTCTTCCCATTGCAGGCGATGTAATGGGGAGAAGTTGATCAAAGCATTTTCGCGTAATGGCATTGCTATTCGTTTTCTACAGTAAAGTAGGGTGGTTTTTCTGCAATATAAGCCATGTACATTGCATCCGCCATGGACCACAGGACGTCGAGCTTAAATTTTAGAATTTCCAGCATCTTATTTTGTTGTTCACGTGTTTGATACCAATCCAATGTCAATTCAAGCCCGTGTTCGACATCACGACGGGCCTGTCCCAGTCGGCTACTAAAATATTGTAAACCTTTTTCGTCAACCCAGGGATAGTTTTCCGGCCAGTTAGAAAGTCGTTGATGGTGAATCTCGGGCGCAAATAGCTCGGTCAGTGATGAGCTTGCGGCTTCGTGCCATTCAGCAGTTCTGGCAAAATTCATGTATGCGTCGACCGCAAAACGGACACCGGGTAAAACGTGTTCTAATGATGTAATTTCTTCTCGACTCAAGCCAACCGCCAGACCCAATTGTATCCAGGCCTCTATACCGCCGGATTCACCCGGTGCTCCGTCGTGATCCAAAATTCGCTGTACCCATTTTCTGCGAGTTTCCTGATCCGGACAATTAGCCAGAATTGCGGCGTCTTTTTGTGGAATTTTGATTTGGTAATAGAATCGGTTGGCAACCCATCCCTGTATCTGGGTTCTGTTTAATTTTCCCTGATGCATAAGTACATGATAAGGGTGGTGGATATGGTAATACTTTTCCATTCCCCGAAGCCTGGCTTCGAATTCTTCGCGAGTCCATGCTTTTTCGTCGTGTGTTGTCATGGCGATTTTTAGAGGACGATCTCCATGCCGTCGTAAGCGACTTCGATGCCTGCGTCCGTTAATATTTTTCTTTGCGTTGAATCTTCATCGAGTATCGGATTGGTGTTATTGATATGAATCAGTACCTTGCGTGTATTTGTTAATCCATCCAGGACGTCCAGCATACCGTCGTCTCCGGTCTGTGACAGATGTCCCATATCGCTGGCTTTCTTTTCGCAAATGCCGGCTAAACTCATTTCGTTCTGTTGCCAGAAGGTTCCATCGACCAGAACACAATCCGCTTCCTGCATGGATTGTTTCACATGAGGTTCAATTTCACCCAGGCCAGGGGAATAATAAATCTTTTTTCCAGTAGAAATCTGTTCGATACTCACACCGATATTATCACCTTTGTGCGGGTCGTGACGGTGCGGTGAATACGGTGGAGCTTTGCTTTTTAGTGAGTGGGGATGAAACCGCAAGTCATCAATTTGGGGTATGGTAAAACTGCCACCATTCAGAGGTATACGGTGGTGGTTGACTCCGCAATAGTGTTCGAGAATTTTGAATATGGGAAAGCCTGTGCTGAGATCCTGTCTGACCATTTCACTGCAATAAATATCGAGTGGTTCGCCCTCACGAAGAATCAATAGTCCTGTGGTGTGGTCGATTTGGCTGTCAATCAGGATAATTGCTTTTATACCCGTATCGCGAATTCCAGTTTTTGGTTGAATCGCTGGGAATTGTTCAATTTGAGTGCGTATATCCGGAGACGCATTGAATAAAACCCAATTATTCTCGTCAGTACTGACTGCGATAGATGATTGCGTGCGGGATACCGCGTTGATTTCCCCGCTGCGCAATTTACGGCAATTGTTACAATTGCAATTCCACTGGGGATAGCCGCCACCGGCACCTGATCCTAAAACTCTGGCTTTCATAGAAATTCTGTGTGAATAAAAAACCTCGGAACCGAGGCAGGAAATATTTAGGTTATACTGGGTCTGACAGGTATCCGGGTATAAGGAGTGAGCGCTATCAAATCGAGAATTCTGATTTGTCTTTACTAATTTCCGGTCGTGTCTCGGGTTTTTGAATACAGATGGTACATATAAAACGGGGTTCCATATTTATGGAACCCCGTGAAATTCTGGTTCAGTGATTAACGATTGTAAATATACATCGTTACTTCAAAACCGAAACGAAGATCATTATAACTTGGTTTTTCCCATTTCATGTTCGGAATACCTCCTGCGTCAGAGTTAAACTGGTCGTGCACACGCTTTATTCAAAGCTGATTGAAGTATACGACGCATGAAATAGGAAAGCAATATTGATATCCGTTGTAACAGGTGAAATGTGATCCAGTCGAATTGGTTTGATCACAATTGATGGGGTCATGTCTTTACCTGGCTTGCAAATATTAACGGGCTTATCTCTATTCTATCTATTCGCGGGGTAGTGGCTTGTGCTCGGTTAAAACTTAATTTAATGCCACAACGGTTTAATAGGTAATATGTTAGGGTATTCAGGGCGCTATGAGGATGTCTGAGGTTGGACAAGTATGGTTTTTTGCTGGATTTAGCCATTCCCGGATTCCGTCCTATTCCACCTGGAGGAGGTTCTAAAATAGTGACTTCTGCCATTCTTTCACGCTTGTTATGATTTTTGTACCGGGGCAGTTTTCAGATTACCACAGGTTGGACAACTGGGACTTCGGGGCAGAGTGATGCTGTTCAATTCCATCGTTAGCGCGTCAATTAGTAGTAGCCTGCCAATTAAAGCCTGGCCAATATTCATTATAACTTTCATGGCTTCCAGGGCTTGAATGCTACCGACTATTCCAGTGATTGGCGCAATAACGCCGGACTGGCTGCAACTTTCTGCCAATTCATCGATGTCCGGGTACAGGCAGTTATAGCAGGGACTGGATTCCTGCTTTGGATCAAATACCGTTATTTGTCCCTCGAAGCGGATGCTCGCGCCTGAAACCAGGGGTGTTTTACTCTGTACGCTGGCTTTGTTGACCTGAAATCGTGTTTTAAAATTATCGCTACAGTCAAGAATTACATCCGCTTTTTCTGCTTCTTCGAGCATTTGTTGGTATTCCATTCTTTTGTTCAGAGTTGTGATCCGGCTTAGTGGGTTTAATGCCAATACGCTTGTTTTTGCCGAGTGAGTTTTGGCTTTATTGATATCGCTGTTTGAATGAATGATCTGACGCTGTAGATTGCTAAGGTCGACCGTATCGTCATCGTTGAGAATCAGGTGACCGACCCCAGCAGCAGCAAGATACATTGCCGCCGGTGAGCCAAGGCCTCCAAGGCCGATAATAAGACAGCGGGCATCAATAAGCTTTTGTTGTCCTTGAATATCGACTTGCGGCAGGAGAATCTGTCGACTATAGCGGAGTAGTTGTTCATCATCCATTTTTTCAATTTACCACTTTGATCAAATTATTAAAAATCAAGCTCACTATTCAGTGATTCATTTACCAGTGCGCATATTATTGAAACTGTGCCAATTGCAGCAGGTACGGTGCAGTGCAACACACCAGGATGGTCGCGCATGTTGCGAATAATCTATGAATTGCACTCCGAACGAAACTACGTCAAGTAGGTATATACCATTCGCGTTCAAGAATACTCACTTATAGCACGCATCTTTTCGCGAAGGGCGTTGTTTTAGAATCTTGAAAGAGATGACTATTCCTACGATTCTACGCCTAGCCCCTCACGAAAATCCACGGACTCAAAACGGGCATTCTTGAACGCGAAAGGTATAATTTAACATTTTCTCTTGACAGCGAGAATAACACCGCTATTATTAGCACTCACAGCAGGCGAGTGCTAATAAAATTTTGCCTGAGCTATAGCAGGACACGAGGTGTCTGTGATTCACTGAATACAATGTCACACAGGAGGAACTGATGAATATACGTCCATTACACGATCGAGTGATCGTAAAACGCGTAGAAGAGGAACGTACATCCGCTGGCGGTATAGTACTGCCTGATTCTGCAACAGAAAAGCCCAGTCAGGGCGAAGTAGTTGCGGTGGGTAACGGCAAATTACTCGACAACGGCGATATCCGTGCAGTCGACGTCAAAGTGGGTGACAAAATTCTTTTCGGCAAATATGCCGGGAATGAAGTCAAGGTTGAAGGAGAAGAAGTTATCGTCATGCGTGAAGAAGATATCATGGGCGTTATCGAATAATTCTGATCCGTAATAACGATTAATTTATTTAAAGTAATTCAAGGAAATTATCATGGCAGCTAAAGAAGTTAAATTTGGCGAAGACGCTCGTTCGAAAATGCTGAAAGGTGTAAATGTATTGGCGAGTGCGGTTAAAGTGACCCTCGGCCCTAAAGGTCGTAACGTGGTTCTGGAAAAGAGTTTTGGTGCACCGACTATTACTAAAGACGGTGTTTCCGTTGCGAAAGAGATCGAATTTTCTGACAAATTCGAAAATATGGGCGCCCAGATGGTAAAAGAAGTTGCATCTCATACTTCTGATATTGCGGGAGATGGTACAACCACTGCCACAGTTCTCGCTCAATCGATTTTAACAGAAGGATTGAAAGCGGTTGCTGCTGGAATGAACCCGATGGATTTGAAACGAGGGATTGACCAGGCAGTTAGCAAAGTTGTTGATGCGGTTGGCAGTTCTTCTGTCCCTTGTGCTGATAGCAACGCTATTGCTCAAGTGGGTACCATATCCGCTAATTCTGACGAATCTGTCGGTAAAATTATCGCTGAGTCGATGGAAAAAGTTGGCAAAGAAGGTGTAATTACTGTTGAAGAAGGTTCTGGTCTGGAAAATGAACTGGATGTTGTAGAAGGTATGCAGTTTGATCGCGGTTATCTGTCACCCTATTTTATAAATAATCAGGACAGCATGAGTGTTGAAGTGGACAGTCCGTTAATTCTGCTTCACGACAAAAAAATCTCGAATATACGCGATTTGCTGCCGGTACTGGAAAATGTCGCTAAAGCGGGCAAGCCTTTGTTGATTATTGCCGAAGATGTTGAAGGCGAAGCGCTGGCTACTCTGGTCGTCAATAACATGCGTGGTATAGTCAAAGTCGCCGCTGTCAAGGCGCCTGGATTTGGTGATCGTCGTAAAGCTATGCTGGAAGATATTGCCATATTGACGGGCGCGACTGTTATTGCCGAAGAGGTCGGATTGACACTGGAAAAAGCAACTCTGGACGATCTTGGTTCTGCCAAAAAGATCCAGATCGTAAAAGAAAACACAACGATTATTGACGGTGCGGGCAGCGCGGACAATATTGAAGGTCGCGTCAAGCAAATTCGTGCCCAGATCGATGAAGCGACTTCAGATTACGATAAAGAAAAATTGCAGGAACGCCTGGCCAAACTCGCTGGTGGTGTTGCTGTAATCAAAGTGGGTGCAGCCACTGAAGTCGAAATGAAAGAAAAGAAAGCTCGCGTTGAAGACGCGTTGCATTCAACTCGTGCAGCAGTTGAAGAAGGTGTGGTTCCTGGTGGTGGAACTGCGTTGGTTCGAGCGGTTTCTGTACTCGAGGGTGTGTCGGGCGCGAATCATGATCAGGATGTGGGTATCAATATTTGCCGCCGTGCACTCGAAGAGCCACTGCGTCAAATCGTTTCCAATGCAGGTCTTGAAGCATCAGTGATTTTACACGATGTTTCTAAAGGTGAAGGCAACTATGGTTTTAACGCGGCGACTGGGGAATACGGCGATATGCTGGAAATGGGTATTCTGGATCCGGCAAAGGTCACCCGGACTGCATTGCAGAACGCGGCGTCGATTGCTGGTTTAATGATTACCACAGAAGCTATGGTTGCAGAAGAGCCTAAGGAAGATGATCACTCTCATGGCGGTGGTATGCCGGGTGGTGACATGGGTGGTATGGGCGGAATGGGTGGCATGGGCGGTATGATGTAAGTCTCGCTCATATCGGTCGAACACCTTGATGTTCACAAAAGCCCTGCCAGTTTTGGTGGGGCTTTTTTGTTTTATTCAGCATCTTAATAGGAGAGGGTGAGTGGTGACTATGCCAAATTATTATTTTGTGTCCGCACCCAAAGGTATCGAGGGGCTCTTGCTTTCTGAGTTGCAGGTGCTGGGTTTGAATGATGCCTGCGAAGCTCGAGGAGGTGTTTCTTTTAGAGGGTCGCTGGAAGAAGCCTATTCGGTTTGTATGTGGTCACGGTTGGCAAACCGGGTGTTATTCAGGTTATCAGAATTTCCGTGTGAATCTGCGCAACAGTTGTATTCTGGGATTAGTGAGATTGACTGGGCTGAGCATATGCAGGCTGATGCTTCAATGGCAGTCGATTTTAATGGTAACTGTTCAGGTATTCGTAATAGCCATTTTGGCGCATTGAAAGTAAAAGATGCCATTGTTGATCAGTTCAGACGGAACTCTGGTCAGCGTCCCGATATATCGAAAGTACAACCGGATCTGAGAGTCAATGTTTTCCTTCACAAAGAAGTGGCGCAGGTTTATGTGGATTTTTCAGGTGACAGCCTGCATCGAAGAGGTTATCGACAAACTAACAGCCAGGCACCGCTAAAAGAAAACCTGGCGGCGGCAATATTGTCCAGAGGTGGATGGGCTGAAGTGGCTGCTCAGGATGGCGAATTTCTTGATCCTATGTGTGGGTCTGCAACACTGCTTATTGAAGCGGCGATGATAGCGGGTGACATCGCACCGGGAATTTTACGGGACTATTATGGCTTTTTCGGCTGGAAAGGCCACCAACCAGCGGTTTGGCAAGCAATCTGTCAGTCTGCTAATGAACGGAAGGCAGCTGGTAAATCCCGAATACCCGTAATTACAGGTTATGACATTGATCATCGTGCGATAAACATAGCACAAAGGAATATTTTAAAAGCAGGGCTGGAAGAAATAATTCATATTGAGCGTCGACCGGTCGTTGACGCCCGTCCGGGAAATAGCCAGTCAAAATTTGGTTTTATCGCAGTGAATCCACCCTACGGTGAACGCATGAGTGAGAAACATGAGCTTTATTCACTGTACACCGAATTTGGCACGGTCTTGAAAACCCATTTTCCTGGATGGCAGGTGGCTATGTTAATCCTTGATTCAGAGCTGGGTTTTCGACTGGGTATTCGTTCACGTCGACCTTACACTTTGTACAATGGTGCGATGGAGTGCAAGCTGCTGAATCTGAATGTAATTGAAGATCAGTTTTTCAGGCCTAAAGAAATTACTCATCAATACGACGATACTTCGCCTGGAATGAACGATTTGATCGTTCGCGCCAAACAAAATTCGCCAATGGAATCCGGGGAAGCTGTTATGTTTGCGAATCGTTTAAAAAAGAATTTGCGGAATATTGGGAAGTGGGCTCAGCGTCAGAGTATTTCGTGTTTTCGAGTCTACGATGCGGATCTGCCAGAATATGCTTTGGCGGTTGATATTTATGCAGGTGAGTCCAAATACGTTCATATACAGGAATACCAGGCACCGAATACAATTGATCCACAAAAAGCAGAGGATAGACTGGTGTCTGCGTTGGCGGTAATTCCAGTGACGCTAGGTGTCAGTTGGGAGCAAATAGTTCTGAAAATTCGACGTAAGCAAAAAGGTAATCAACAGTATGAGAAACAATCTGATTCAGGACGGTTTCATCAGGTAACAGAGGGCGGTAATCGATTTTTGGTGAATTTCGAAGACTATCTGGATACTGGCCTGTTCCTTGATCATAGAATGACACGGGGTATTATCCAGGATTCAGCAAAGGGTAAAAAGTTTTTGAATCTTTTTGGTTACACCGGCACTGCGACGGTGTGTGCAGCAGCGGGTGGTGCCCTGTCTACCACTACCATTGATCTTTCGAAAACTTATCTGGATTGGGCCAGGAGAAATTTCGTGGCAAATGAGCTGAACTTTGATACAAATGAATTGATCCAGGCGAATGTGATGGATTGGTTAGCAGGTGCGGGCAATATTTGGGCGCTCCGCTATGGGTTAATATTTCTCGATCCGCCAACATTTTCCAATTCTAAAAAGTTTTCGACTAGTTTTGATGTACAACGGGATCATGTTGAACTGATAAAGGCAACAGTGAAGTTTTTAGAAGAAGATGGGCAACTTATATTTTCAACGAACAGTCGGCGGTTTAAGTTAGATGTCGCACAATTGGACGGATTAAATATAACTGAGATTACGAAAAAAACGATTCCCAAAGATTTTGAGCGCAACTCAAAAATTCATTATTGTTGGATTATCACATATTAAATATTTGCCAATGATATGAGCAAAAAAAATGTTACGTAGCGTGCATATATTTGTATCCGGAAGAGTTCAGGGCGTATTTTTTCGTGCTTCTGCCAGAACACAAGCTGAGTGTTTGGGTTTACAGGGCTTCGCAAAAAATCTTATGGATGGCAGAGTGGAAATCGTAGTCTCTGGTGAACCAAGAGCAATTGAAAAGTTTCTAATCTGGTGCCGCGAAGGTCCTGTGAATGCAGAAATTGATGAAGTATCCGTTGAAGACTGTCAGCCGGTTGACGGTTGTGAGGGTTTTTCGATTTACTAGGTGGTTAAGAGAGGTGGCTAATTTTGTGTTTACTCAATACTCCAAAGAAAATAAATTGAGAGCATGTCAACTAATGTATGTTCGGTTGAGGAACGAAACCCAACATACCACTTACATCGTTAGTACAATCTTACCAATATGCGTACTGCTTTCCATTAAGTGATGCGCCTGGTTTGCCTGATTCAGAGGGAAAGTTTTGTAGATAATGGGTCTGACCGTACCGGCATCCAGCAATGGCCATACTTTTTCGCGCAGCGAATCGGCGAGTTGTGATTTTTCAGCAACACTACGGGGTCGCAGTGTTGAACCGGTCAGGCTGAGGCGCTTTAACATGATCGGCAGTAGGTTAATGTCGGTTTTTGGTCCATTTTGCAGAGCAATCTGTACCAGGCGACCATCGGGTGCAAGACACGAAAGGTTGCGTTTCAGATAGTCTCCACCGACGATATCCAGAATCATGTCGACTCCAACATTTCCGGTTTGTTTTTTTATGATCTCGACAAAATCGCTGTTGTGGTAATTTATTGCAGTATCAGCACCCAATTTTTCGCAAAATTGGCATTTTTCGTCGTTGCCTGCGGTGGTAAATACTTTTGCACCGATCGCGCTGGCAAGTTGAATGGCTGTGGTTCCAATGCCGCTGGTTCCACCGTGAACCAGGAATCTCTCGCCCTGAATTAATCTTCCGCGGTTGAAAACATTGCTCCACACGGTAAAGGTTGCTTCCGGCAGTGCCGCTGCCTGAATCATGTCAAAATTCTTAGGGATTGGTAAGCAAAGCGGTGCCTCAGCAAGGCAATATTCTGCGTAGCCACCACCTGTGACAAGTGCACATATTTTATCGCCTGGCGAAACATTAGTTACACCCGAGCCAATAGAGATAATAGTTCCGGCGACTTCCAGTCCGGGGATTTCTGAAGCACCGGGCGGTGGTGGGTATAGTCCTCTGCGCTGCATTATATCCGGTCGATTGACTCCTGCAGCGGCGACTTTGATTAACACTTCGTGTTTATTCGGATCCGGAATCGTTTGTTCTGCTAATTTCAGTACATCAGCATTACCGGCTTCGCTGATTTCTACAACGGTCATGTTAATTGGCGTGACGTTATTCAATGGCAATCGCTAAATTTATGAGTGAACTGTGTTTGAAAAGGGAAGGGTAGACGCATAAGCTTACAGGGTCAACCGAGGCTGCTTTCTATTCTTAGGAGCGAGGATTCAATAATATACGAATCTTGACTTGTCTAATTGTCCGTCTTCTGCGTTGTAGCAACAGTTGCGTAGCCCTGCTATGCGCCTGTT
>CAZGQY010000156.1:0-9840 GCA_964528035.1 uncultured Methylococcaceae bacterium
TGGTGATGAAATTTTTGGTGGCTATATTCATTATTTTAAATTCAAAAAAATCACGGCAAGTCGATACACAAATTTGTCAGGGTTAAAATCGATCAACGCCTGGCTAAAACAAAAGTTTCAGAGCAAAGAAATTGGCAAGCTTTTCTCCAATATAGAACGACGTTATTTCCTCACCGATCTGGAGCTGCACTGCCGGCTATTGGGTGGTATGCTGAAAAATGAAAAAAACAAATACCGGCTCAAGTTTGGAATTTCCGATGATTACGATGACTATTGGTTTTTCCGACAATACTATCGCGAAGAACTACCTATAATTACCCGATTACAATATCTGGATTTTCATACCTATTTACCTGAAGATATTCTGACAAAAGTTGATCGAACCAGCATGGCTGTCTCGTTAGAAGCCCGAGTCCCCTTCATCTCAAAAAAAATCATAGAATTTTCATTCAGCTTACCCGAATCGATTCGGATACCCAACCACGAACCGAAGGGGATACTTACACAAAGCTTCGCTACCCAACTCCCAAAACAAATCCTGGGTAGAAAAAAGAAAGGATTTACCATACCGATAAAACCCTGGCGAACCGATTTTTTCGGCCAGTATAGGTTTCCCCAGGAACAAACTTTGAATGAATTATTTCTTGCTGGTACTTCGTCAAACCTGGGTTGACAAGTGTGTCGAGTGACAAGTGGGTCGAGTCAGTAAAATAAGCTTTCAAATCAGCACTTTGTCTACGCAGCCGTATAGCCTGAATCCAGCGATTTAAATCTCTAAGGTAATTCACTATTCCTTAAAATTCGATCCAATCTCAAATTTCTATTATTAAATATCAACCAATTTAAAGTAGAATACCGCTCCCACGAACATCACACTATGATGCTTTGTAGGTAAATGACTCGTCAGCATTCTTTACAACCTATTAAACATTTAACCATAAGTTTTCAACAAATAATTCCCATCATACTGATTATGAAGATATTCCAGAGTTTGGTACAGGTATTGCTCAAATAGATGCAAACGATAAAAAATCTAATAAACCCGTAAATACAGAATACGGATCCAATACTATATAAGGAACAATTAATGTTATTAAGGATATTACTACTAAGCTGCATCGCTGCCACCAGCGGATTTGTCTCTACCGCATTTTCGTTTTCCGCAGAATCTGCAGTTCCAGAGCCAGTCTCGATTGGTTCTTTTGGCCTGTTTCTGGTTACCGTAGTATGGATAATCAAGACGTGGAAACCCAAATCTTAAATCCACAGAGAAACAATACCCAACCGACCTGTAGCCACTCGAACCCAGTGTACTTCTTCTAACTTGACCGAAGTACTATATCAAGTAGTCTGCTGCTCAACGACATTTTTAGAGACTAAACTTTCGATCTGATCAATCAAATATGACACGAACGGCTGAGAACAGGTAAATGCAGGGGATACAGCATTCAATACGTGGAACGATTGACTATCACCCTCGTAGCAAAAATCCATCTCCAAAGCTCTCTTTTTTAGATCAAATAGTTGCGCACGAATCCCTGGGGCCGCCCAACGAGTGTAGTTTTCAGGTTTAATATCTCTAGCCAATTCTGACGACAACGCAACCATATTACTTTTGATATATTTTTTACTTTCTTCGAAAGCCAATCTTCTGAAGTTATTTTCATTCCTGACAAACATGCCAAGCTCTCTCCAGACAATTTCCAGCATCTCATCAAATCTGAAATTATCCAGCCCGGAATATTGTTCCCGCCAAAACGCGGGAATCGCTGTCGGACCAATTTTTATGGCTCCGTCTGCTGTGGTTGTAAAATGCACGCCTAAAAAGGGATTATTCAGATCAGGCACCGGATAAATGTTTGTTTTTATTCGATTCTCAACTTCGTCTCCGTACAAATATAAACCCTTGAACGGCAAGATTCTGTAATTCTCGGAAAAACCATAGTCTCTGGCAATTTTATCCGCGTACAGGCCCGCTGCATTAATCACATAACCACAACTGACCCAATCGTCATTAATTTTCACCTGATCCTGCTTCCGGGATCGATAAGCAGCATTGCACTGTATTTCAATACCCGCATCAACTGCATCCTGTACAAGATGTTTCATAACCTCCTTGGGATTCACCGAAGATGTCGTCGGTGAAAATAAAGCCCTGGCAAAAGTTTTTGCTCGAGGTTCAATTTCCATCGCTTCCTGTTCTGTCACTTCCTGTAGCTGTACACCGTTTTTTTCACCCCGTTCCCGAAGAAGATTCAGAGTAGCCAGTTCTTCTTCATTTCGAGTGACCACCAATTTGCCGCAACGATTTATTTTTATCCCTTTTTCAAGACAATATTCAGTCAAGGCGGCATTGCCATCACGAGTAAATTTTGCTTTAAAACTGTCTGCGGAATAATAAAATCCTGCATGCAGTACACCGCTATTCCTCCCGCTGGCGTGGAAACCAAAATTATCTTCCTTATCGATCAAAGAAACCGAACAATCCGGGAACCTTTGCTTAACCTGAATAGCGAGGTTAAATCCAATAACTCCACCACCGATAATTAAAAAATCCGTTGTTTTCGATTCCATAAAATGAATATGTTATAAGTTGAATTTGGGGCCTTCAGTTAATTCCATTGTACGCTAGACAGCCGAGTGTAAACAGGCGTCAGGAAGCTTCCATGCTCCCAAAATATCGTTGCTTAATAGCCTATCAATCACCAAATTTTATTGAATCAACGATTTCCTTTAGTTCTGGACGACATTCTTCAAAATGCTCTGTTTCAGCAGC
The DNA here is from genome assembly GCA_964528035.1 of uncultured Methylococcaceae bacterium. Lineage (GTDB taxonomy): Bacteria > Pseudomonadota > Gammaproteobacteria > Methylococcales > UBA1147 > CAZGQY01. The sequence goes on from CAZGQY010000156.1 coordinate 2,777, forward strand.
ACCCATGAAATTCATGTAGTAATTTTCCCGATCATAGGCCTGGTAGATTATCCGTTGATGCCCACCGGCCTTGCCTTTTTCGACCAATTCCCAGCCACGTGTAAAACGAACGGTTTTATTGTTCTCCTTACCCGATTCATCACGTCTTTTTGCCGATAGATTTTTGTCGATTTGGATATCCTTTTTCGCACTCTTCAAAGAAGCGCTAACCGAAGCCTCCGCAGGAAAATCCAGTTGCATCCGATTAAGATGAAACTGAAAACTACAAGTACTGGCTATTGGCACTTTCATGAATAACACAGAGTCAGAATTTACATCACCACTCTGCTTTGACCAGCCGGCTGGTATAACGAATGAAAATTTACGATCCGTATTGGTATATGTTGCTGCAGCTGAGGATCCACTACTTACTCCCGTACCGGATTCGCCCACCCCAGCAGAACCTATGGCCTTGTTCATAAGACCGGTTGTTGAAGGTAACGAATTGCAGCCACCCAGGAAAAACATAAGGGCGAATACCATCAGGACTAAATAATAATTCATGTGTTTGTTTTGCATTCAATATTCCTTTGTATAGTTAAAAGAAAAATACACCCATCATTCGGGCTGACCGCTTTTTGCGACTGGTTTAAAGTATAGACACAAAGACCTGTTTTTGACTCGATTACCATGCCAATTCAAAAGAACGAGTCCAGTTCACCAAAACACCTGTTACCTTCCCATTTTGAGTAGTGTTTCTTCAATTGGAAAACCTAATGTCCCGCCACCGTTCAAAGTCATCAACAAACATCGGCTTGGCGATATAGTACCCCTGTACAATATCACAACCGATCTTTTTCAGCATACTCCAGACCTGACGATTTTCCACGCCCTCCGCTACCACCTTCATCTTGAGTTTATGACCCAGAATGCCAGTTACACTATAACTCAGGGTCAGAGCAATAAAAGCAAAGAGGTCGCCTGTTTCTGAAAGCCTTGAAAGATCCTGCATCGATCACTAAAAATAATTATTAAAGTTCAAACCGGAGTCTCATTGCGAGAAGGTAGAAATTGAATAATTGAGCATGTGAAGTATCTTTTCTGTTTTTTAAAAACTTCATGATAGATACTGATTATAATAGTCAGATATTGTATTATTAACTCTTAAGAAAACCATATAGCATTCTGTTTTCTCGAAATTCATAGCGACAAATAATTCCAATACCAGACACAACCATTATGGTATAACGCCGGTAAATCTAACTTGAAAAACCTCATGCAGTTCAGTCACAAAACATGAAACAAGATCTGTTGCTACTTGTTCACCGCCTGCCTTACCCGCCAAACAAAGGCGATAAAATACGCTCATGGAATTTATTTAAATATCTTAAGCAGCATTTTAATATTTATTTAGGCTGTTTTATTGACGATCCGGATGACTGGCAATACACAGCTACAGTAAAAAGTCACTGTCAGGAAACGCATATACTCGAGCTCAACAGTAAACTGGCAACGTTAGGCAGTTTCCGTGGTTTCCTTAAAAATACACCTCTGACACTGCCCTACTATCACAAGCGTTCGATGCGGACATGGGTTAATAAAACACTCCATGAAAATCAAATCCAGCATATCGTTGTCTTCTCTTCCAGTATGGCACAATATGTGGAACAGCTAGAAAAACCAGCGAATCGTATTATTGATTTTGTCGACATAGATTCTGACAAATGGCAGCAATACAGCAATAAATGCGGGTTTCCGATGCGGCAGGTTTATTCCCGTGAGGCTAAAAAACTTCGTCTATACGAGAACAGGGTTAGTGCGTTATTTGACCAAAGCCTGTTTGTCTCCAGTCAGGAAGCCGATTTATTCCGTGAGATGAACCCATCAGTAACCGAAAAAGTCGATTACTTTAATAATGGTGTCGATATTGATTTTTTTAAACCGGACCACAACTACCCCAATCCATATCCAGATGGTGTTCAGGTATTGGTATTTTCAGGAGCGATGGATTACTGGGCCAATGTTGATGCCGTAACCTGGTTTGCAGAACATATTTGGCCAGATCTGAATGAGCACAATAAAAACATAAAATTTTATATTGTTGGCAGAAACCCCACGCCACAGGTATTAAAACTTAATCACACAATGGGCATCGAAGTCACCGGTACAGTAGAAGACATTCGCCCCTATCTATCACACGCAAATATTTGTGTTGCTCCCCTACGCATTGCCCGCGGCATTCAAAATAAGGTACTGGAAGCCATGGCACTGGAGAAACCTATCCTGGTTTCTGCACAAGGCTACGAAGGTATAGAAACAAGCCCTGAATTATGCTGCCAGATCCTGAATCAACCGGATGAGTGGGTAAAAGCCATTGAAGAGTGGCTTAAAAACCCACCAGAAGCATCCTTTAATCGATCATTTATTCTTAAAAACTATCACTGGAACAATAGCCTGTTACGCTTAAACCCACACCTACAGTTACCTGTACCCTAAATATCAAAGGCACTTTGAGTACCTGTTCCTGAAAAACCGTCCAGTAAATCGGATTTGAAACCATAATTTCGATCAGTAAATTCAGATCACCTGATTCCATATCTACAAATTAATAGGTTATAAAATTCTCAAGGAAAATAAGTTGAGACCGATTTCATGTAGGCTTGGTATCAATTTATTATCCGTGAGATCAGTAGTTCTGAAATTGCGTAAGGCCATCGTTAACGATCTCCATTTCGGCAGAACTGTCCCTCGGGTTCCGCACGCTCCACCCGGACTACAAGATGTCAATTAGCCTGAATGGAGTGTAACGGAATCCGAGAAACTCAGTAGGCGAAAAAACCGGTCACAGCAAAAACCACGCGCTTAGCTGACAGACGACTCTCTCATTTTACCCATTGCTCGCCTGCCATTACATTCGCAGAACGCCGACCAACAAGCGAATTTTGCTGCTCTTCTATTATCCTGACCCTTTGCGTCACTCCACACAAAAGCGTATAGGGTACCGTTTTAGCGAAGCTCGACACAGTTTCTACAGGCAGTTTGCCCCCCCATAAAACAACGGGATCTCCAATTTTCGCATCAGGACAATCGGATAAATCTACCGTCACCATATCCATAGATACCCTGCCAACAATTGGAACTTGTATATTATTTATCAGTACAGGCGTTCCTGTAACTACGGACCGAGGATAGCCGTCTCCATAGCCAATAGCTACAATGCCCATGGACATTGTTCGACTGGAAGTCCATTCTCCACCATAGCCCACCGCATCACCCGGCTGTAATTGTTTTACTGCCAGCAAACGTGACTGCAGGGTCATAACCGGCTTCAGTGCATGATCAATTCCGCTACTGCCTGAAAACGGCGAGACCCCGTACAGCATAAGGCCGGGACGCACCCAATCGCAATGGGAATTGCTCCATGCCAGTATACCGGCGGAATTTGCAATACTGCGCTGACCCTGCAAACCCGCAGTTACCTGATGGAACTGCTCGATCTGCATTTCAGTTGTCGAATCATTAAGCTGATCGGCATTCGCCAAATGTGTCATTAACGCAATCGGCTTATGAACAATCGCGCATTGATTCAATCGTCGGTAGGCAGACAAATATTCTTGAGGATAAAAGCCCAAACGATGCATACCTGAATCAAGCTTCAACCAAATTCTCAGCGTATCCTTTGCGCTCGCACTTTCGATAATTTGTATTTGAGGCTCTGCATGAACAACGGGTTCCAACTGATAGCGTCGCAGCAACTCCAATTCCTCGTATCGAGTAAACCCTTCCAGAATTGAAATTCTTTGGCGAATTCCCGCCTCTCTGAGAAGGATACCTTCGTCGACACGGGCAACCGCAAATGCATCTGCATGACATAGAGACTTTGCTATTCGTAATAAGCCATGTCCGTAACCGTTCGCTTTGATCACAGCCATGACTTTCGCCCTCGGCGCCAGACTACGCGCAACCTCCAAATTCATGTTTAAGGCAGAAACATCCAGAACCGCATGTGCGGCCGGGGTCATACGTAACCGTCCTCCCCATACGGGTTACTGGCAAAATTTTCAAACCGCGTGTACTGCCCGAGGAAAGTCAGGCGGCTAACACCTATCGGGCCATTTCTTTGTTTACTAATAATAATTTCCGCAGTCCCTTTGTCCGGGCTATCTTCGTTATACACTTCATCCCGATAAATAAACACGATCACATCCGCATCCTGCTCGATTGAACCACTTTCCCGAAGATCAGACATAACTGGCCGTTTATTCGGTCGTTGCTCCAGATTACGATTAAGCTGAGATAAAGCGACAACTGGAACATCCAGCTCCTTAGCCAATGCTTTCAACGACCGGGAAATATGAGAAATCTCGGCGACTCTATTATCACCATTACCCGGTGCCTGCATTAATTGCAGGTAATCCAGCACGATCAGCCCCAACTGTCCGTGTTCCCGTGTCAACCGGCGCGCACGCGCACGGATTTCTGTCGGGCTCAATGCCGGTGTATCATCAATAAATAATTTTGCGTCTGCAAGTATATTAATTGCAGAAGTCATACGCGGCCATTCATCGTCATCCAGATTTCCAGTGCGCACTTTATGCTGATCAATTCGTCCTAACGAGGACATCATGCGCATCGCCAATTGGTCGCCCGGCATTTCCATGCTAAATACAGCAACCGGTTGGTCTCCTTTAATGGCTACATTTTCAGCCATATTCATAGCGAAACTGGTTTTACCCATTGAAGGACGCCCCGCGACAATAATCAGATCCGATCGCTGCAATCCCGAGGTCTGATCGTCGAAATCACTAAATCCGGTACTCGCACCGGTCAACGTACCATCCTGCTGATGAAGTCTTTCTATACGATCTACAGCACTGGCGAGTAAGGACTTGATCGGCGCAAATCCTGTTGAACCTTTTTGTCGTTGCTCGGCAATTTCGAATACTTTCTGCTCCGCAAATTCGAGAATCTCCAGAGTATCCCGACCTTCAGTCTGGAATGCGGCATTGGATATTTCTGTACCCACATGGATTAACTGCCTCAAAACCGAACGTTCGCGAACAATATCGGCATAAGAAACAATATTCGCGGCACTGGGTGTATCTTTTGCCAATGTACCTAAATATGCCAAACCTCCCGCATCATTCAGATTCCCGACCCGTTCAAGAATTTCAGACAGAGTAACGACATCAAATGGATCCTGTTTTTCAGCCAGATCACTTATTGCAGAAAATATAAGTCGGTGATCCTTACGATAAAAATCCTCTGCTCCAACTCGATCAGCAATCGAATCCCAGGTTTGGTTATCGAGCATTAGCCCTCCCAATACAGATTGCTCTGCCTGAATAGAATGAGGCGGCAACTTTAACGACTGAGTAAAATCCGGATCCAATCGGGCAATGTCAGGCATAAGTATCAGGGTTCAGGGTTTAACGAAATAATTTTATTTCGGGCGTTGAAAAAATGAGCGCACTCGATTTATTCAGCGTATGTATTTTGCTTTAGTATACCCCGTTGCCTTCGTTCGGTTCTAAACATTTTCGCGAATATTTTGCAGGAAATCTGTGGTCGAAAAACCATCAACATAATCAAGAATTTTCACCTCACCACCATTTGCGGTTACACAACCGTAACCCGCCAGATTCTCTACAGATTTATAGTCACCGCCCTTTACCAACACATCCGGCAGTATTTTACAGATCACTTGTTCGGGCGTATCCTCATCGAATGGAATGACCCAATCGACACATTCCAGTGCGGCCAGCATCGCCATGCGCACTTCCAGGGGATTGACCGGTCTGTCGGGGCCTTTCAATCTTTGTACAGAGGCATCACTGTTTACCAGAACCACCAACCGATCTCCCAATCGTTTTGCCTGTTCCAAATAAACCATGTGTCCAGGATGTAAGATATCAAAACAGCCATTTGTCGCAACGATTTTTTCACCCACATAGCGTGTGGCAGACAATGTATCCATTAGTTGCTCCAAACCAATCACACCACGATGATGGGCCCGCTGCCGGTGCAATGCGTAACGCAATTCTTCTAATGCAATCGTTGCCGTACCGAGTTTTCCAACAACAACACCTGCAGCAGTATTTGCCAGAGAAGTCGCATCAACATAATTGCATCCCGCCGCAAGGCTTGCCGCCAATACAGAAATAACCGTATCACCGGCACCGGTCACATCGTAAACCTCAAGAGCCTGAGTGGGCAAATGTACCGCTTCTTCATTTTCCCTCAGCAAGGTCATTCCCTGCTCACCTCGCGTCACCAAAAGCGCCTGAGTTCCAATTTCGCCCAGTAATTCTGTACCTTTGCTAACGATTTGTTGCTGGCTACAGTCTTCTCCAACGATCGTCTCAAATTCCACAAGATTCGGTGTAATTAAGGATGCGCCCGAATAACGTCTGAAATCCGCACCTTTTGGATCGACCAACACGGGCTTACCCGCATCTCGTGCAAGATCAATAAATGACTTAACAGATCGCAATGTACCTTTGGCATAATCGGACAATACAACAACGTCCACTTGCTCAAGCTCTTTTGTGTATCTTTCAATCACCGAAGCCAATGGAACACCATAAAAACCATCTTCAAAATCCAGTCGAATCAGTTGCTGATTTCGACTCATTACACGAAGTTTGGTAATAGTCTCACAATTATCCAATCGCTCGAACAAACATTTCACACCCGCTGATTGCAGCATATTCTCCAGTGAATCGGCAGCTGGATCATTCCCGCAAATACCCAGTACAGAGGCACTTGCACCCATTGCCGCAATATTTAACGCTACATTGCCAGCACCACCGACGCGTTCTTCATTTTGTTTGACGTGCACAACCGGTACAGGAGCCTCGGGAGAAATACGCGAAGTGCCACCATACCAGTAACGATCAAGCATCAGGTCACCAACAACCAGAACACGAGCAGATGAGAAATCAGGAAGCTGCATGCAATACCTTATAACAGATTTGAAACGCCGAATAATAACATACCCTGAACACCAGGAAGTTATCCTCAGCATCAGTGCCACGGCGAAACGGTTCTAAACTTCTTGACACGAGGATTTCATTCGTGGTGGT
>CAZGQY010000157.1:0-9839 GCA_964528035.1 uncultured Methylococcaceae bacterium
TATGCAATGCGTCATTGCTGGGCTGGCTAACATTGTGCGCACCGACAGCGCGAATCAGAGGCTGAAAGATGCTATCCTTTCCAATCCGCATGGGCCCACCGAAAAATATTTGATGATTGATTTTGATCTCTGGCTTCTGGGCAGTGAATGCCATCCAGTTAAGCAGATGCTGACGGTCTAAATCCTTCGGTACAAGATAATAAAGCAGTTCCTCCCAGGGTTCCGTATCACCTGACTTCCCGAGGCAATCTGGAGGCCGGTAGGTATTTACCAGGCGTCTTTGGCCGTCATTTACAACATTGGGATTGTTAGGCAACCAGGTAAAGTTGTCTACCACACTTTCCGCCCGCTCGGTAACAATCGCCTCGACAGCGTTCTTAAAAAACGGTTTTTTCAGGACATTAAAAGCCGGACGTGTCAAAATTCCGTGCGTGTTTCGATTGAAAATACGATCCGGTTCGGCGACGTAATAAAAGTTTGAAATATCTATGGACTTATCCCGCTCGCCTTCGCCCGCGATGTTTTTTGTATTTTTAAGGCTGACACCAGGCATAAATCTAAATCACAACGCCCGGCGGCTTTCACTGATCCGTTTCGATATCCAATCGTCAATTTCCGACTCAATCCAACCGGAGGATCGAAGACCCAGCTTTATCTGTCTAGGAAATTGACCTTTATTGACTTTGTCATAAATAGACGATCGTTTTAAACCCGTGCGTTTTTCGACCTGTTTTAGCCGGAGTATATTAACCATTAAAGGACTATATCGGTTGCTTTCGGAGGCCCATTAAACACCAGAATTGAATAAATACCGGGGTACTAACTTTGCCGGGGGTAAAATCAGTACCCCCCGGAAATTCTCCAATAATCCTTATCTCTCAATTGTTTAGCGGAGTCTATATTGCGTCTAATTTTGTTTTTTAGGTGGTTAGTATCAGTATTAAATTGGTGCGGATATATCACTTCTGCAATTTCTTGTCGCGTAGCACCTACGCTTAATGCATCCAGTATTCGTATATAATTCGAATACTTATTCATTGCTAAATTCTTGGATTTAACCACCGCTTTATCACCAATATGTCGGCGGGAGGATTCCCGCTCATCCATAAGCATCTGTTTTGCAATCGCAACCTGCCTATCTATCGAGCCCGTAAGGTCGAATCCAATTACCATTAAATTCTCCCTCTCGAAATAAGCAACCATCCGCTCAAGCCACCATTGATACTCCAAGCTCCCAACACCTCCATTAAGTTTGGGAATATGAATATTCATCTCCCACGGAGGAGAGTTCGTATCAAATCCAACCTCATCGGAATAATCACTAAAAGAAAGAAATTCGATTTCCTCGTATTCCCTTCCAGGATCAAACGGTCTTGGCTCAATATGGTATCGACCACACATATAATCAGCATAAGGCATTGGGGGATTGGCACGAGGGTTTCTGTCGAAATAATCCTCTAGCGTTTCTCCTTCGGTCGCCGGTGGGTCAGTATAAAAAAAACCATCTATATAAAATCGCATCCCTTCCCAGGGGGTTCCTTTCCATTTACCGTTCTTGTTTCCATAAATCTCATGGATATTTGGAAATGAATCTAGTCGTTGATAATCTTTTTGATAATCGGGATTTCGGCGTAAAAATTCCCAAGCCCAGCCTTCTGACTGCTCCTGATTTGTGTAATCACTCGGATTCTTCCAATCCTTTAATTTTAGACTGGTCACTGCTTTGCTCTGATCGGCACCACATCACCACCATTTTTCAAACCATCCAAATAATCAGCCCACCATTGCATCATTATTTTTCGTTCATCCAGAAATCTAGCATGATGAGTATAGGCCGCTCTCACCCCGTCCCGCTCCTGGTGCGCAAGCTGGCGTTCAATCGCATCTGCATTGAAATTAGATTCATTTAAAATTGATGAAGCCGTTGCTCTGAATCCATGTGGAGTTGCTTTCGGCAACCCCGGCGTTTCCCCGTCATATCCAAGCTTAAAGATCGCGCGCCTCATGGTGTTGTCTGATATTGCGTCTTCACGATTTCGTTCGGAGGGAAACAATAATGAGTATTGACCGGTGATCGGCCTGATCTTTTTAATTAGATCTACGGCTTGTTTAGAAAGAGGCACAATATGATCTATTTTCATCTTCATCCGAATACCCTGAATTCGCCAGAGACGTTCCGATAAATCGATTTCACACCATTGCGCACCTCGCAACTCACCAGGGCGTAGAAATGTAAGGACCAATAGATTGATGGCGTACTGCGTTAACAATCGACCCTGAAGATGATATTTTTCTAACGCATTAAGAAATCTAGGCAAATGCTCCCTAGGTAGCGATGCCCGATGCTCCACTTTTCTTTTTTTTACAACATCGCGTATTCCGCAAAGGTCCGAGGTGGGGTTATAAAGCGACCGACCTTTTTGTACAGCGTATCGACATACTCGCCCTACGTCCTGCAGTACTCGAGCGGCAACATCTAATGCGTCTCGATTTTCAATACCACTGATGACAGATAGCACGTCTTGCGCGCGTATTTCATCAATTGTAAGCGGCCATAATAATTTGCAATTGTCCTCCAGACGTTTCCATACCCGGTTAGCGTGATTCTCTGTCCATGAACCTCTTTGATGTTTCCACCAATCAGCCGCGACAGTTCCAAAAGTATTTTCACCAGCGCGTTGTTTTATTTTTTTATCCGCTTTAACTCGCCCCGGATCTTTGTTATTTCTTATTAAGATTCTGGCCTCGTCTCGTAACTGCCGCGCGGCCTTGAGTGATACTTCCGGATACACACCAAGCGCCAAGGTTTTTTGCTTGCCACCAAATCTATACTTAAGTCGCCAATACTTTGCCCCATTTTTCTTAATCAAAAGCCGTAGGCATTTTTCGTCAGCGATCCAATAATCATTGGACTTCGGTTTAACCTTTCGGATAGCGGCATCGGTCAGCATGGTGCTATATATTTATCATTGAATTGAGGTGTCACCATATATAACACTCTTTTGCAGTGGATAGCAATGGATACTTTCGGATACTAGCGGACACAAAAAAGCCCGTGAACCGCGTCGTTCACAGGCTTATCGGTCTTTTCTGGACTTCCTTAGACCTATCTTTGGTGCCGATGGCCGGACTTGAACCGGCACGACTTGCGCCACCGCCCCCTCAAGACGGCGTGTCTACCAATTCCACCACATCGGCAAAACTAATGCCCTACTCTGAAAAGTGTATGAGCATCTGTCCATGAGAAGACAGAATTATTCCGCAGGACTGGATTCTATTGGTTTTTCAGCGGGGATCAAATCACCAGGCAAATCAACTTCGGGTTCCAATAATTCCTTCCCTTCGATATTGGGAACGGATTCAGTTTTCAAAATTCCGTCCGTTTCAACATTTGCATCAACTGATGGGATATCAGGAAGATCTGAAACACCTGGAGTATCCAGATCAATCTGTCCTGGTGGTAGATCCGGGTGGGTTTCTTCTGGTACCGGGCTATCCATGAATGATTCCGAATCTTTTCGAGTATCGCCAAGGATTGCCAATGTCAAACTGGACACGAAAAATAATACCGCCAACACGGCAGTTGCTCGGGTCAAAAACGATGCAGACCCCTGAGCGCCAAATACTGTTCCAGATGCGCCGCTCCCGAATGCGGCACCTGCGTCGGCACCACGTCCTTGCTGCAACAAAACCAATGCAACTACACCAGCTGCAACTAAAACATGAAAAATTATTAATGCTTGATACATAAATTAACCAGTATTCTAAATCGAACTACAAATTGCTACAAAAGATTGCGCATCCAATGATGCACCGCCAATCAAGCCACCATCAATATCCGGCATTGAAAACAAATCCGCTGCATTTTCCGGTTTTACGCTTCCGCCATATAGGATACGCACCGCTTCAGCTTGTAATTTATCAATGTCCGCTATTTTATTTCTTATATGCGCGTGAACTTCCTGCGCCTGCTCAGATGTTGCTGTTTTTCCCGTACCTATGGCCCAAACCGGTTCGTAAGCGATTATAGCCGTTCGTAAAGATTCGACACCCGCTTCTGTCAGAACCGCGTTAAGCTGCTGATCAATAACGTCAAACGTTGTGCCGCTATCCCGCTGTTCCAATGTTTCTCCGACACAAATTATCGGTGTTAATCCCGTCGCTATTGCCTGACAATAGCGCTTTGCCACAAGCTCGCTGGTCTCGGCATACAAGCCCCGCCGTTCAGAATGACCTACTATAGCCAATTCACAATCGAATTCCTTCAACATTGCCGCCGATACTTCTCCGGTAAAAGCACCAGAAGGATGATCCGCTACATTTTGAGAACCTAAAAGGATCGAACTATTTCTCAAAAGACTTTGTGCCAGCGAAAGAAACGGACACGGTACACAAACGCCCACCTCCCTATTATTACCATGACCGATACCCGTTACCAGTTGCGTCAACAACTTTTCGGTGCTGGTGAGAGTACCGTTCATCTTCCAATTTCCAACCACTATGGGTTTGCGCATCAGTTTCTGTCGAGTAAATCGTGGAATTTTAACTTGTACGAGAGATTGAATCAAATAATACCTAGCTATTTCCCATTCTTAAAATGGATGGAACTCTATAACCACCGCCATGAATCACAATAGTACCACCACCAAAGCGCTGAATTGGATCTGGCTTTTCAAAGTGACTCTAACCAGCACAGCCACCTACGTTTTACACAAAATAAAACCATGATCTTGATAACTACGAAGATACCGACAATTCTGTACTATACTCCATCTGAAATACACTGTAGTATACGCTAGTTATATTGGTGACTTCGTTTCATAATACTTTAGTAAATTATTCGATTTTTATCACCACTCCGCTTCATTTCCTAGTTTATAGCTCCTTGATTAATGGAAGATAACCCAATTTACAAACTGGTTTTCATGAACCAGAACAAAGTGTATGAGGTTTATGCCAAACACGTCTTCCAAGGGGATTTATACGGTTTTGTCGTTGCCGAAGACTTTGTGTTCGGAGAATCCAGTACTATCGTTGTTGATCCATCCGAAGAAAAATTAAAATCTGAGTTTTCAGGCGTTAAACGCTCGTTTATACCGATGCACGAAATAATCAGGATCGACCAGGTTGAACGCCGAGGTACTGCGAAAATCATCCCAATTTCAAACAACTCAACCAGCAGTGGCAAACCTTCTAAACTATACACCCCAGACCCTGGCTAAGAAGGCTATTTCAAAACAATACTCAGAGAGTCGCTAAAAGTTCACCAGGAAGACTATTTGACAATCTTTAATTCTGGTCTAGTTGGCCTGGGCTTTGAATCGCCGGGCGGCGGAATATTGTCCTCGCCTTCATCGAAGATCATGCCTTTACCATTTTCCTGTGCGTAGATTGCCAACACAGCGTATATGGGTATCTCTACCTGCATTGGTTTTCCTTCAAAACGGGCGCTGAAAACAATTTGTTCGTTACCCAAAACCAGGTCGTGTATAGCTTCAGGGCGCATATTTAACACGATCCGACCTTCCTGAATATATTGCTGCGGAACAACAATTTCCTCACATTCAGCATTGACCAGCAAATATGGGGTGAAACTATTGTCTAAAATCCAGTCGTACAAGGCACGAATCAGATAAGGCCGAAGTGATGTCATGGATTAAGCGGACAACCGCAAAGGGTGGTCTGCCAAATCGTTTTCCTGCTCACTCAAGCTTTCCTGAAATGATTGTCGTTCGAACATTCGACTCGCATATTCCCTAATCGCTCCCGCTTGTTTTGGAAGGTCTATTCCCAGACTGGGTAGTCTCCACAATAAAGGAACCACAGCACAGTCGATCAGCGAAAACTCATCTCCCATAAAAAACTCTTTGGCTTCGAATATTGACGCTGCTGAAACCAAACTTTCACGAAGCATTTTTCTGGTTTTTACCGCCTTCTTTTCCCCACCTGATTCAATTTCCTCCAACAGGCTATACCAGTCGTTCTCGATACGATACATAATTACGCGGGATCGAGCTCTGGATACCGGATCCATTGGATGCAAAGGCGGATGAGGAAAGCGCTCATCCAGATATTCCATAATAATTCGGGAGTTATATAGAACCAGGTCACGATCAACCATGGTCGGCAGATTACCGTAAGGGTTTAATTCAAGAAAGTCCTCTGGTGGGTCATTTGGATTAACATAGCGGATTTCAACAGCAACACTTTTTTCAGCAAGAACCATTCGCGCCCGGTGACTGTAGATGCAGGTCGGTGATGAATACAAGGTCATTACAGATTTACGACTTGTGATATTTGCCACGAAACGTCCCCTATTGAGTTTATTATTAATAGCTATCCCAACAGCATTCTATCACGATATTGTTTCTTTTTGCTGAGCACCCTGGCGAAAAAGTCGTATTATTTCGTTTAAATACAGTTTGTTATAATTATTCTCCAACTAAAATATTAGTTAATATCCACCTATTTAATGGACATCTTTCCAGTATTCTTTTTTCAGTAAATAGACGATATTGAGAAACATAAACAAAAACAAAAGAACATATTTGCCCATACTGACACGTTGCAACTGCGCAGGCTCCCCTACATAAACAAGAAAATTAACCAGGTCTCTGATCGTTGCATCAAATTCCAACTGCGTCATTTTTCCACGGCTATTGCTAATAAAACGTTCAAATTTTTGCTGACCATCTTGTTGTATAAATACTGCTTTTTGATCGCCCTGAAGATCCCAAAAAACATTAGGCATGGCAACATCCTTATACACTGTATTGTTCACGCCAAACGGCCGTGATTCATCCAGGTAAAAACCTCGCAAATAGGAATACAGCCAATCAGAACCACGAGACCTCGCAATCAATGATAAATCCGGCGGACTGATACCAACAAACCACTGACTCGCTTCAACGGATTCCATAGCAGTAGTCATGGAATCATGGATGCTTCGTGAACCGACAATAATCTGCTGTTTGGTTTCGTCTTCAGAGAGACCGATATCTTCGGCCAAACGCGAATAACGCATGTGTTTAAGCGAGTGGCAGCTTTGACAATACCTTGCATATAAACTTGCACCTCGCCTCAATGATGCCTTATCTGCAACATCGACAGCCATTTCATCCAGTTCAACGCCACCGCCCGCCACCACCAGCATTGGCAGACACAACATGAGTATCCCAACTATACTTTTCATTTTTTTACGTATTTTTGTAAATTTGAAACGCTTTCCTTGATCAAAGCTATGAGGCCTTCAACATCGAGTATCGGAACACTGTAAACCTGACCGGATTGAGTCTTTATTTCTCGAGTCGTAGTAATTTGATCAAACTTTTTTTTCAACCCTGGACACCGATCATTTATAACATCCGCCAACGGTGGATCATTCGTCACCCGATCAGGTATCGGAACACTGGCTTTCTCGTTCTTGGTATAAAACGGCATCAGCACAAAGAATGCAAAATAAAGAACCGTAAACAATCTTGCAAACCCTGTAGCTACTGGCGTGGCAGGTTGCGTTCCTAGATAGCCCAATACAAGAAAGCTCACAGCAAATATACTCACCGCAGCTTTAAAAATACCACTGCGATAGCGTACAGAATTAATTTCACTTCGATCCAGCCAGGGTAGAATAAACAATACAAAGATTGCTCCCCCCATCACCAGAACCCCGCCAAATTTATCCGGGACAGCGCGTAAAATTGCATAAAATGGCGTGAAATACCAAACGGGTACTATATGCTCTGGTGTCTTGAGTGGATCAGCGGGAATGAAATTTTCCGGCTCTAGAAACAAGCCCCCCATCTCCGGCATATAAAATATAATCGTCGCAAAAACAATCAGGAATACAACGACTCCTACAATATCCTTGACAGTATAATAAGGATGGAAAGGGATACCATCCAAAGGAACCCCTTTTTTGTCTTTATTCTTCTTTATCTCAATACCGTCCGGATTATTCGACCCTACCTGGTGAAGGGCAATGATATGCAAATAAACCAGCGCGACTAAAACCAATGGTATTGCTGCAACATGAAATGCAAAAAACCGGTTCAGAGTCGCGTCGGCAATCACATAGTCGCCCCGAATCCATAGCGCAAGGTCTTCTCCAACAAAAGGGATGGCACTAAACAGTGAAATGATAACCTGAGCACCCCAATAAGACATTTGCCCCCAAGGTAATAAGTACCCCATGAACGACTCAGCCATCAGACAAAAATAGATCAGCATGCCGAAAATCCAGATTAATTCCCGAGGCTTCTTGAAAGAACCATACAGCAACCCTCGAAACATATGCAGATAGACAACGATAAAAAATGCCGAAGCCCCTGTTGAGTGCATGTACCTGATCAACCAACCCCAATTCACATCCCGCATAATGTATTCAACCGAATCAAATGCGAATTTGGCATCGGGTTTATACGCCATGGTAAGGACAATGCCTGTGAGAATCTGATTAACCAGAACCAACAGCGCCAATGATCCAAATATATACCATACGTTAAAATTTTTCGGCGCATAATATTCTGACAAATGCTCTTTCCAGACCTTGTCCAATGGCATCCGGGTAAACACCCAGCTAGAAAATTCCGTAACCCACTTCGGCATCAGCCTTTCTCCTCAGTTTCATCTTCGCCAACGATAATCCGGGTATCACTTAGATAGCGGTACGGTGGAATTTCCAGATTGGTCGGCGCAGGAACGCTTTTATACACCCGACCGGAATAATCAAATCGAGAACCATGACACGGGCAGAAAAAACCACCTTGCCACTCACTGCCAAGATCAGCAGGCGCTACCTCAGGCCTAAAGGTGGGTGAACACCCCAGATGCGTGCATATTCCCACGGCCAGAAATATTTCAGGTTTAATTGACCGCTCGCGGTTTTTGGAGGATTCTGGCTGAATAGATTCGTTAGAATCAGGATCATCTAATTTTTCTACCACTGAATCCAGAGAATCGAGTGCTGCCTTACTGCGGCGAAGCACCCATACGGGTTTACCTCGCCACTTAACCCGGATAAGCTGCCCCATCTCGAGTTTACCAATATCGATTTCAACAGGAGCTCCAGCCGCTTTCGTCCTTGCACTCGGTGCCATTGCAGAAAGAAACGGAACTGCAACAAACCCCGCTCCAACGGCACCGACAACGCTTGCAGCGGCAGTTAACAGTCGCCGTCGCCCAACATCTACGGCATCTTCACTCATTATTCTCGCCCCCCGGGAAAAACCAAATTAAGTTCATGTTCTATTTCTATCCATTAGATTCTGTGGGAAAAGAAAACTCAGGTCAAGCAACAGTTGCGCTCTGTTCTTCAACTGGTTTTAAAAAAAAAACACAATTTGCTGGAAAAACAACCGCGGTAACAAAGCCTATTTTTAAATCAGTGCCTAAAATAATTGTTCATTCTCACTTCATTTACCATCGGTGATACGCAGACAATTCGATAATAATCCCCTCACCTGACGCATATTTATAATTAGAACCCGTCCGTAAACGCCCTATTTATTATTCAGACAACGAATCGGAAGTTAGATACATTGGAACAGCAAAAGAACATAAAGCCTGTCATGGCTCGAGCACATTCATTCTCCTCATCGGGAAATAATATTGAATTACAGGCGTGCCGCAGAATGGATTCGATGGATAAACCTTTGCGCCCGGTTAGCAGCTACGCCCTTTGTTTCAAGATCGGCCTCAACGATTTCGAGGACATCTCGATATCAATCAAACCGACCGGACATCGTTTTAGTTCAAATCCAATCTCATATAATGACTATGCTGATTAATTTAATGAACCAACGCCAGTAAAATCCCGGCGGCAACCGCTGAACCAATCACAC
>CAZGQY010000158.1:0-4204 GCA_964528035.1 uncultured Methylococcaceae bacterium
CAGTGCGGTGAGTTTGGTGGTTTCCAGTGGGCCGGTTATTGGTCCAAGCAGTGACTTTGATGGTGATGGATTTACTAAAGACGTCGATTGTAACGATAACGATGCCAGTATTCATCCAGGTGCTGTTGAAGTTAAATATGACCAGGTCGATCAGGATTGTAATGGCTACGATCTAAGCATCGACATTGGGCTTGCAGTGTATAACGAGTTTGAGAAACGTCTCACTGTGTGGGCGACTAGCGGATTCGGCGAGTCTGCTGAACTCCAGGTAGTTGTCGATTTAGTGGGTGGAGGGAAGACAGTTCCTGTGCACATGGACTGGAATCAAAACGAAAATCGGTTTGAAAAGACGATTGAATTTGATTCCAATATAGAGACGGCGTTGGTTACAGTATCGGGGTTTGAGGGAAGAGAATCTACTGTTCCGAAGTTGGGTAGCGTTGAGATCGAAACCTCTATAGACGTCATTCGGGCTCTATATAAAAAACCCGTAGACCGACTTGTTCTTTATGCCGTGACGGATAGAAAGCAAAGAGACCGGCTGAGAGCGACGATTACTTTGGCAAACGGTAGACTATTGAAAAATCGGGCAATGTCCTGGAATCGCCAAAAAAAGGTTTTTGAGTTAATTATCAAACAATTCGTCAGGAAGTATAGGTCGATACCTGTCTCGGTAACTTTTGTCTCAATTGACGGTATTAAGACTGAAGACATAAATCGAGATGCTGATGGAGATGGACATCATGTTTATGCAGACTGCGATGACAAAAATTCAGATATATATCCACGAAGGCGCGAAATTAAACACGATGGAGTTGACCAGGATTGCAACGGTCATGATTTGACAATTGATTTATTGAAGAACCGCTATAATCGAAGCCGAGACTACTTGCTTGTGTTGGCTGATAGTGACAGAGGTGCCAGGGCGAGGCTTAAAGTGGACGTCATATTGGCAAATGGTAAAAGAATAAAGGCTAATCGAATGAAATGGAATGCTTCGACCGATAGATTTAGCTGGCTTATGCCCAAGATACGAAAAAATTATAGATCCAGACCTGTACGTGTACGAGTTTATGGAGCGGAGGGGGCAGTGAGCAATATTGTAAGCCGGTAAACAATGGTTAAGAATTCTTACAGAATGGGGCTCTATTCTCCGATTTAAAATATTGATTACGGTTTTTCGCATGATCTTGCAGAGTGTCTGCGTCGAGGATTATTGCATGGATGCTTAAATTATAATAAAAGGTGGCAAAAATGTTTTTAGATAAAGAGGAATTGTGTTGGGGTTTAGGTTCGCGTTGGAATGTCAATCATCGGGTTTGGTGTTATCGGATCCAGTGCCTGCTTATGGTCGTTGGCCTTTTTAGCTTAACGGTCGTATCTGCGTATGCGCAAACGGTACCCGTTCAGTTCGATCCTTTCGCGGCGTATTCCTTGTCTGGCCAAGGGCCTCGTGGAATCGCATCGGCTGATTTCAATGGTGACGGAATCATTGACCTGGTTTCTTCGACTGCAGTGGGTGACAGTAAAATTAATCTGAATTACGGTGATGGGTTTGGCGGGTTTGCTGCGGGTGATCCATTTCCGATATTGCTGAATACCTTTGCAGTGGCTGCATTTCTTGATGATGGCGATAGTTTTGCAGATTTTGTTGTTGCCGGGACGCAGGGTTTGAATACTTCACCCTTGGTCGCAGTTTTTCATGGCGATGGTCTTGGTAATTTTACATCACCCTATTCATTTACTGCACAAGGAACACCCGGTGCAATTGTTGTTGCTGATTTTGATGGTGACGGTACCGATGATCTGGCCGTGGGTGATTCTTCGAACAAAGGGCCTATTAGTCTGTTTTTATCTGCAGGCGGGTCATTGCAGAATGCCGTGGAAACCTTGGTAACGACCAGCGATGTGGGTAGTGGCCATAAGGCTTTAGTCGCTGTAGACCTGGATCGCGATGGTGATAAAGATTTGGTTTCTCCTATTGGCGTGTTTTTCAATGACGGAAGCGGTATTTTTACACGTTTATTGAATATCACCATTTCGACCCCAAATGCAATCAGTGTCGCGACTGCCGATTTTAACACGGATGGCCGGCCAGATCTGGTGTTTGCAAATGCGAGCGATATCCAGGTAGTGGTACAAAATGCCGACGGTAGTTTCACCACAGTTTTGCTGGCGACTGTCGGTGTGGATATGCAAGATGTTGAGGCGGTTGATGTTAATGTCGATGGTTTTGCTGATATTGTTGCTGTGGATTTTTCAAACGACCAAATCTACCTGCTTGCCGGCCTGGGGAATGCAACTTTTGATACGATACAAAATTATTCTACTGGCCGTGGTCCACGTGCAACAATAATGGGTGACTGGACAGGAGATGGATTTAGCGATTTAGCTGCTTTGGTGGAATTTACACCGGACTTTGGTGGTACTTTTAAGGATCAGCCTGAATTGAATATATTTTTGCAGGTTCCGTCAACTGCGAACGTTCCACCCGTAGCGAATCTGGATACCGTGTCGACCCAGGAAGATACTGACTTGACGATTCCTGTGCTTTTGAACGATACCGATGCAGATAATGACACATTGACCATTACTCAAGTGGGCAGCGTGAATAATGGTTCGGTGGTTGTCAATCCGGATGATACTTTGACCTATACGCCAGATTTGGATACTAATGGTCTGGAAATATTCAGTTACCAAACAAGTGACGGAACAAATATCGTGACCGGGGAAGTGCGGGTTGATGTGGCACCTGTTAATGATGCACCGGTTCTGAACAAGCCAGGACCCAGAACAGTAACCGAAGGCGCGACAAAAATTCTTCCATTGTCTGCGAATGATGCGGATGTTGGCGATACCATAACTATCAGTGCGGTCAATTTGCCAGCGTTTGCGACGATTGTTGATAATGGCGACGGAACCGGTCTGATTACCATCAGTCCAGGAATCAATGATCAGGGAACCTACGTTGTTACGGTAAATGCAACAGACACAATTCAAGCGCAGGATTCGAAAAACTTTCTAATCACCGTTGTCGATAATACGATGCCGGTGGCCTTTAATGATAATGCGATAACGGCCGAAGATACATCTTCAAATATTGCGGTATTGTCAAATGACACAGATGCAGACGGAGACTCTTTAACAGTCACGTCTGTTACTCAGGCTTTAAATGGTAGCGTATCGATAAATGGCAACGGAACACTTCAATATATTCCGGTGACCAACTACAACGGTCCCGACAGTTTCAGTTATTCTATTTCTGACGGTAAGGGTGGCAGTGCAACTGCGATAGTGTCTGTTTCTGTTACCGCCGTCAATGATCCGCCGGTATTAAATAGGATTGGGCCTCGTAATGTGGATGAAGGCGCGACTAAAATTGCAGTATTACAGGCATCAGATCCTGATGCTGGTGACAGTCTGACTTTTACTGCTGTGAATCTTCCTTCGTTCGCGACATTGACGGATAATGGCGACGGAACCGGAGTGATTACTATAAGCCCTGGGGCACCGCATGAAGGTTTTTACGTAGTTACAGTGATAGTGTCTGATGGAGCAGCTGCGCAAGATTCGAAAAAATCCGGAATGACCGTCAATGATATGCTGGCGTTGGTGCCTAATGTGTCCGGAAACTCTCAGCTCAGCGGAGAAGCGGCAATTGTTAGCAGTGGACTATTGGTCGGGATTGTATCAGCGCAGAACAGTGAAGCGGTACCGGCTGGTGATATAATTAGCCAAATTCCTGTGGGTGGAGTGTCGGTCGTTTTGGGCAGTGCAGTTGATCTGGTAATATCTGACGGTCCGGCACCAGTTCTGGTACCGGATGTGACTGGTTTGGGTCAGGCGGTAGCCACGGCTGATATCACCAATGCAGGACTTGTGGTGGGTACGATCAGTACGCAGAGCAGCGCTACAGTACCGGCAGGCGATGTCATCAGCCAGACCCCTGCAGGCGGTGTGTCGGTGGCACCGGGCAGCGCAGTGGCTCTTGTAATATCCGATGGTCCGGCACCTGTTCTGGTACCGGATGTGACTGGTTTGGGCCAGGCGGTAGCCACTGCGGATATCACCAATGCAGGGCTTGTGGTGGGTACGATCAGTACGCAGAGCAGCGCTACAGTACCGGCAGGCGATGTCATCAGCCAGACGCCTGCAGGCGGTGTGTCGGTGGCACCGGGCAGCGCAGTGGCTCTTGTAATATCCG
>CAZGQY010000158.1:4304-9824 GCA_964528035.1 uncultured Methylococcaceae bacterium
CGATCAGTACGCAGAGCAGCGCTACAGTACCGGCAGGCGATGTCATCAGCCAGACGCCTGCAGGCGGTGTGTCGGTGGCACCGGGCAGCGCGGTGGATCTTGTAATATCCGATGGTCCGGCACCCGTTCTGGTACCGGATGTGACTGGTTTGAGTCAGGCGGTAGCCACGGCTGATATCACCAATGCAGGACTTGTGGTGGGTACGATCAGTACGCAGAGCAGCGCTACAGTACCGGCAGGCGATGTCATCAGCCAGACCCCTGCAGGCGGTGTGTCGGTAGCACCGGGAAATGCTGTAGAACTTACTGTATCGAGTGGAAGCGGTAGCATACTGGTTCCTGATGTGGTGGGGTTGAGTGAAGTGATGGCCGCAGATGTGATTATCAGCTCTGGCTTGACCGTTGGTACGGTCACTTTCCAAAATAATGCAGCGCCTGACGGCGAAGTCATTGGGCAAACTCCCGCTGACGGAATTTCAGTCGCGTCTGGGTCGTCCGTGAATCTTTTGGTATCTGCGGGACCGGGGGAAGGTGGATTCAGTATAGAGAAAATCGAATGGAAAGATGAAAACAGCGAATTGTTTGGCAAAGGTGAAGGACTGCAAATAGGTGATCAGATTGATTTCTATAATGCGGTTACAAATGGTTTTTTGGGCAGCACCTTAGTGAATAATGATTGGGATTGGGAGATTAATCTGGTTCTTACGCCTGCTGCGTCACCGTGTAATATCCGTATAGAGTCGAGAGGTATGAGTTTGACTCAGCCGGTCTCAAATGCTGCTACAAATTGTTTGGGTATGTGATGCGTCGAATTTGACAGATCAACCAAGTTGGCGGGATTCAGGGATGGATTCCGCTTCGCGCTTAAAATCCGGTAAAAAGGAGTCGTACATTTGTAATCACTTGTTCTGTGTGTAGATCGTTCCGTAATAATTTCGTATTACCTGTTGGTCTATACTGGAAGGTATCAACTGTTTCAGAAAGGTCAAAAAAGCCGTTTGTGTTAACTATAGATTTTTCATTCATGACGTTTAAAAAAATAATGCCTCTAATTGTACTGGTTCTCGGCTTGCAGTCTCCTGGTTTATTTGCGGCAGACCTGATATCCAATGGATCGAATGAAACAGTACAAAGTAAACAGGGTTTATTTGATCGAAGTCTGCATCAGTATACAATTCCGGACGTGCTTTTGATCAATAACAAAAACGAAAAAATTGCATTGATCGACGCGTTGGGTGGCAATGGCGCGATTCTACTCGATTTTGTGTTTACAACCTGTCCATCATTTTGTCCGATTATGAGCGCGATTTTCAAGCAGGTACAAAATGTAACAGGAAAAAGTGCTGCTAATGTACGATTTGTATCTATATCGATTGATCCGGAACACGACACGCCTGAACGTTTAGATGCCTATGCGAAAAGGTTTTCCGCAGGTTCCGATTGGCAGTTTCTGACTGGCAGCGTCACAGATATCCTGTCAGTTCAGAAAGCATTCGATGCCTATCGCGGAGATAAAATGAATCATCAGCAGCTTATATTTGTTAAACCGGCAAATGAATTGTCGTGGATGAAAATTAATGGCATCGTAGAAGTGCAGGAAATAATTAATGTAATGCGTTTGCATCCATAGAAAAACTAAGTAAATTGAATATACTGTTATTCCGCTTGAAATTGATTGGCGCGTTTGTACTGATTTTCGTGTTTCTTTTTTTTACGATTCCGGGTGCGTCTCCAGATCTATCAGACCAGCAACTTGAGAATAAGAATATTGGTAAGCGCATCTATCGCGAAGGTATTGGTTCGTCGGGTCAACCCGTCGTCGCTATTTCTGGAAATGATGTTGTAATTGACGGTGAAATGGTGACCTGCGAGAGCTGTCATAAAAGAAGTGGTCTCGGTTCAAGCGAATCCCGACAAGTGACGCCACCGGTGATTCCTGATTACCTTTTTAAGCCACGGGAGCGTGGACGGAGAGGTACCTTAGGTGTACGTACTCAGGGTGCTGGTACCCGACCGTCCTATACAGATGAAAGTCTGAAAGCAGCGATAGTTTTGGGTGTCGATCCGGTTGGTAGATCCTTCAACCCTCTGATGCCCAGGTACCACTTATCTGAACGGGATCTTGCTGGCTTGCTTGAATATTTGAAATCAAAGCCATCCATAGGTGCGCCAGGTATTTCTGATAAGAATATTCATTTTGCTACTGTCGTTGCTGGTGATGTTTCGCCTCAGAAGAAAAAAGCGATGCTTGATGTGTTTCAACAGTATCTGTCGGCAATCAATACAGAAACACGTCAGGAAACCCGTAGAGCGGAAGGTGCACCGTGGCATCGGGACTGGAAGTATAAGGCATATCGAAAATGGGCGCTGCATGTGTGGGAGTTGAAAGGTAATGAAAGAGACTGGCCTGCTCAACTGACAAAATATTATAATGCTCAGCCTGTGTTCGCGATGCTTGGTGGAGTTGGGGCTGCTGAGTGGAAGTCGGTTCATGCCTTTTGTGAATCAAATGAAATACCGTGCCTTTTTCCCCATACGGAAATGCCGGTTTTAAAGGGCAATGGTTACTACACCTTATATTTTTCTCGAGGGCTTGCATTGGAGGGTGAGGTTGCGGTTAAGCATTTGCAGCAAAACACTCCGACGGGTTCTCAAAAACCGAATGTATTGCAAATTCACGATTGCTTCGCTTCCGGTCGGATCGTTGCGGAGGCTGTGGAAAGAGAAGCGACATATCAAGGCTTGGGCTCGGTGACCAGTATTTGTGTTGACGATAGTAGCGGCTCCAATGAAAGAATTAAAATGGCGTTGAATGGTCAGGATAAGCCAGTGATTATGATGCTATGGCTGGAACGTCAGGCTATAGAAGCATTGAGTCCTTTGTTTACAACTTTGAATTTGAAGATCCAACAGATTTATATTTCATCGAAAGTAAGTGGTACCCGATTGGAGTGGTACCCCAGCGAGCTGGGTAAGCTTAGCTATGTAGTGCATTCATCCGAACTTGTAGGTCGGCTGTCGGCGCATTTGATGCGTACTCGTGGATGGTTGCAAAATAACGGAATTGAGTCCTTCGACTACCGACATCTTCAGGCGGATACCTTCTTTTCCTTAATGATTACGCGACGTGCGGTTAAGCAAATGCGGGAAAAATTTTCCAGAGATTATTTTATAGAAATTCTTGAACATAGCACCGAAAAAATTTTACTTTCCTCGGTTTATCCCCGGCTCAGTCTGGGTCCCGGTCAACGGTTTGCTTCCAAAGGCAGTTATGTGTTGTCTATGTCAGAATTTCTGAATCAACAAACTACTCCGTCTTCCGTATCGTGGGTAGTTCCCTGAAGGAGAAAAATATGCGTAAAGTGGGTTTAAAAGGTTTTCTTGTTGTCGGTTTGGTGGTGTTTCTTGGGATAGGGTTATCGTTGAAGGAGAATAACGGTCAATCTGACAAAAATTCAATGTCTGCAGTGTTGGGGGGAGAGGCTAAAACCAGAGCTTCAGGGGATGTTGGGCGGACAGTGACAGAATCATCAGGGAACTCAGCGATCGGTATGGCTTTGAGCGGAAATACGACGAGAAAAAAATTACCGAAAAATTCCATCACTAAGTCAGAGAAAGTTATATCGGAACAGCCTGCTGTACTAATTTCGAAGCCGGAGATAAGCCTGGATACGCCGGAACGTCTGAAAAAAAAGAAAGGTTATTTTTGCGCTCTGGCGGAAACCACACGTAAAAATTGTGAAAAAATGCAGCGCGATATGGAAGGATTAGAGGCCTGTCTGAAGCTCGGTGGTTATTATACAAATGCCCGACATTGTGGATACAGGCCATAGCTAACTGAGTCGGAAAAATATTTAGTTTGGAGTGTCGAAAAATTTTACTATTTTATAGGCTGGCGAGTAATTTCCAATTATAAAAATTTATAATACATTGTAAAATATAAGGATACATTAAGGGGCATTATATTTGCATTATTTTATTTGCGATTTTTAATCGGAGCAAAATAATGATTACAATAAATAATATAAAAAATTTGGTTCTACTTAGTTTGGCATTGATTTCTCTGGAATCACAAGCGGTTCTCTACCAGGTTGGCGATAGAACTCAGTTCAATAGCTATGGGTCAATAGCTGAGAATTATGGGTTTGAGGATTTCGGTAGTGGATTCTCCTACCCGGGAGATCCGTGGACAGAGCACGGTGTGACCTATGGTTCGGGAAGCAATCTGATCATCGGCACGGGGACATTTTTTTCTCCTGTCAGTAATGTGTTTGGGTATAACGGTTGGAGCCCGGTCGTCGGGGAAGTTGATTCGTCACCTCAGTACAGCATGTTCGCGGTTGATCTCGGTATTTTGGGAATTAATAGCAGTATTACAATCAGTATTATGACGAATCTCGGAATCTATGAATTGAGTGGAATCAATGTACAGAATGCTTCATTAGGTTTAGATTTTTATGGTTTTATGGTAGATGTTGGAGAGTACATTACCGGATTTGATATTGCCTCTCTTTTGGGGCCAGGTAGTGGTCCAGTAATAGATAATGTTACGCTTGGTAGCGCTGCCTTGCTGCCTCAGATACTTGGATTAAGTGCGATTTCATTGCCTGAACCTCAGTTGATTGGTTTTTACGTAATTTTCATTCTTTGGGTTTTTGGTCATGTTCGGCGGCGTTCCGGCAAGATGAGTGATTGAGGGTTACTTTTGGGCTATAGAAGCTGGGGATACTTTATTTGTGCAAAAAACGGCCCTATTCTGATTTGAGGGCATTATTCAATAATTTGAATTGCTTGGGTGCTGTGTTGATTATGTTGAGACTTGTCGACAATATGGTAACAGCACATTCGTCCGCTAACCGCCATGGAGAGTGAAACGAAGGCGGTTAGTGCCCGGTAGCGATCAGGCCGCACTGTATTTCGGTCGTGCGAGGGACGAGCGCCAGAGGAAAAACAAAGTAGGCATCCGAGAAATTGCGTCGAGCCATTTGAGGGAGTGGTGCGTAGCCAGCGCCGAGCTTGCGATGGTGTGGCGAAGCGGCACGGACGCAGGGCGGATCGGGGCAATAATGGTTGTCGCGTAGGCGAGTCGATTTTGGAGACAGGGACGTCCCAAAATCTTTCACGAGGTAGCGACTCGCTTAATGTACATGTCATAATATCTGCCGCAGCCATCGATGTTGCAAAAAAAACTCTGGCGAACCAAAAAAAGCACAAGCAAAGACAAAGACGGTTATCTATTTAGCCATAAAGCGCTGGCCAAGGTTTTTCGTGCGAAGATGCTAGAAGACCTGACTCAAGCAGGATTGACTCTGCCTGAAAACATCCCGCAGAATGGGTTGTTGATTGCAAATCGGTCGTTTCCGGTGAGAAAGCTTTGATCTATCTGGGACGTTATCTTTATCGTGGTGTGATGCAGGAAAAGGATATTATTTCCTGTGAAAATGGCACGGTCACATTCCGTTATAAAAACGCCAAAACCAAGAAAACCGAGTACCGCACCGTCACGGGTGAGAATTTTTT
>CAZGQY010000159.1:0-9818 GCA_964528035.1 uncultured Methylococcaceae bacterium
TGTCAAGTGTTTTTTTAACTTTTTTACCGTCTGCCACGGGTTATTGAGAAGCTACAATTGTTGTTATATTAAAGATTTTTTAGCAGTAGAGGAAAGTTTAAAACTGACCAATTCTGTTTATTTGGCATCTAAATGTACGAGATAAAAATAGTAGAAAAGTGGTTAGATGAGATTGTTGTAGGACTAAACTTTTGTCCGTTTGCGAGCAAAGCTTGTCGTAATGATCAGATCAGGTTTATAAAGAGCGAAGCTAATTCGACAGAAGAATTATTATTGAATCTTCAGGATGAAATAACCTTGCTTGATCAAGCTCCATCCACAGAAATAGAAACGACATTATTAATTATTCCAGATATGTTGACGAAGTTTGATGACTACAATCAATTCCTGGACCTGGTTGATCAGTTATTAATCCAGTCTGAGTGGGAAGGTATCTTTCAGGTCGCAAGCTTTCATCCGGATTATTGCTTTGCCGATACAGAACCTGATTCGGTTGAAAACCTGACTAACCGATCACCCTACCCTATACTTCACATTCTCCGTGAAGAAAGTATCGAAGAAGCGCTCGAAAACATTACCGAACCCGATGAAATTTATAAACGAAATATTCAAACGATGAAAAACTTATCAGCGGATCAAATAAAGGTTTTGTTTTCTTACCTGAATAATTAGTTGCTGCTATTTTTGTCGCGACACCTGAGAGATATGTCGGATTCTCTTGGCAGGATTAGCTATTTGAGAAATCAGATACACTTTAAGCTCCTCATCATATCCCTGATCTTTCAATGCTTCCCGCATAGCAGGCAACCAGGCATCACACTCAGCTTCTTTCCTTACACGCAACAGTAAGAAATTACTGGTCGGACACTCCGCTCGTAGCGTGGCATTAAAGACCATCCCATGATTGAAACAAACGGAATATGTTATTCGAAGGGATTAGAAAGCAGTTTATGCAAGCACCTGAGCGCTTTAAAAACGATACTCCCAGCGTATATATCAGTGCTACTGTTTATGAATCGATATTCTTACAATAAATCTACGGAAATTGAATCTACCTACTGATGCGGTAATCTGAAAATCTTGATATCCATTAAAATTCAAGACCCCATATCAAAATCAGCGCCCTCTTTTTCCGGCTCCATCAAATCTTCCTGCGTTACACCCAAACCAAGCACCACGGGACTGGCAATATAGATTGATGAATAGGTTCCGACAACAACCCCGGCGATCAGAGCTAATGAAAAATTATGGATAATTTCGCCGCCAAGCATCGCTAATGCAATCAGTACAAGCAAAGTTGTCAATGAGGTCATCAAGGTTCGACTCAGTGTCTGGTTCAACGATACATTGACCACATGATCAGGGGTTGCTTTACGAATTTTTCGAAAATTTTCCCGGATTCGGTCATAAACAACAATCGTATCGTTTAGCGAATAGCCAATCACAGCGAGTACCGCGGCCAAAACCGTCAGGTCGAACTCCAGTTGCAATACCGAAAAAATACCCAAAGTTAAAATCACATCATGAGCCAGCGCTGCAACCGAACCCAGCGCAAATTTATATTCGAAGCGCCAGGCAACATATATCAATATTCCAAACATTGAATACAACAATGCCAAACCACCGTCTTCGGTCAATTCATCACCCACCTGGGGTCCAACAAATTCAACGCGAAGCATCTCACCCGGATTCTCGGCTGCATTCAAGCGATCCATCACCTGGTTACTTAAATCAGCGGTTGTTAAACCTTCACGTAAGGGCAATCGAATCAATATTTCCTTGGATGAACCAAAATGCTGCACTACTGAATCACCATACTCTGCTTCGCGAAGCACTTCTCTGACGCTATTCAAATCGACCGCTTGTTCATAGCCAACCTCCAGCAATGTACCCCCGGTAAAATCAATACCCAGTTTTAAACCACTGATAATCAGCGAAACAATGGAGGCCAGCAATAATACACCCGAAACACCGAGTGCCAGTTTTCGCTTACCTAGAAAATCAAAATTAGAATGTGATAAGTCCACGATAATCCTTCTCTATTTCACCGATGTTTAAATGGGTAACTTGCTGATGCGTTTGTTCCCATAGATATAATTAATCAACATACGAGTACCGAGTATGGCCGTAAACATGGACGTGAGTATACCGATCGATAATGTCACAGCAAAACCCTTAATCGGTCCGGTACCAAAACCAAACAAAACGATCGCGGCAATTAAAGTGGTAATATTGGCGTCAAAAATGGTAGAAAATGCTTTTTCATAGCCTGTAAATATACTCGCCTGAGGAGAATTTCCGTTACGGATTTCTTCGCGAATTCGCTCAAATATCAATACATTCGCATCAACAGCCATACCAACAGTAAGTACAATGCCAGCGATACCCGGTAAAGTCAGTGTCGCTTGCAACATCGATAAAACAGCGACGATCAGCACCAGATTGAAAGACAATGCCAGATCGGCAACCAGTCCGAAAACCTTGTAGTACATTGCCATCAAGACCAATACAAGCGCAAAGCCAACCATGACCGATATATAACCACGCTCAATATTATCTTTACCCAAACTTGGCCCGACCGTTCGCTCTTCAACAATTTCTACCGGTGCAGCCAGAGCCCCGGCCCTTAACAATAACGCCAAAGTCCGGGCTTCCTTGGTACTATCCAGACCTGTAATCTGAAACCGCTTACTGAAAGCATCGCGTATCGTCGCTACGTTGATGACCTCTTCGATAGGGGTTTTCTTTCGAACAGTTTCACCATTTACTTTCGTGGTCGATATCTTTGTCTCGATATAAACAACCGCCATCGGTTTACCGATATTAGCCCGGGTGGTTTTCGCCATCTTTTTGGCACCCACGCCGTTTAAGGAAATAAACACCGCTGGAGAGCCGGACTGCTGATCCAGACCCGACGAAGCGTCAACTATCTGATTACCGGTTACAATGATCCGCCGTTTCAGCAATATCGGATTACCGTTGCGCTCATGGTACAGTCTCGAACCTATTGGCGCGTGACTCATGACTGCTTTTTGCACATCATGCTCTACATCAGCCATACGAAATTCCAATGTAGCTGTCGCGCCTAGAATATCTTTAGCCAAGGCAGTATCCTGCACACCGGGAAGCTGCACAACAATTCTATGATCTCCTTGTTGTTGGATGACCGGCTCTGCAACGCCGATTTCATTTACCCGATTCCTCAACGTGGTTATATTTTGAGCCAAAGCAAACTTTCTGATTTCTTTTACTTCTGTCTGCGCAATTTTGGCAACGAGGCTTATCTCTGCCTCATTTTCACTCACTTCCAGAGTTCTCAGATCTTTTCGAAAGACTGCCCTGGCCTTGTTCAAGATATCAAGATCTTTAAACTTTACCCGAATGGCTCCCTCACTGCGCTTTACCGACAAATATCGAACTTTTGCATTTCTTAACGATGAGCGTATATCCGCGGTATAACGTTCTTCTGCCTGGCGAATGGCCGCATCCATATCCACATCCAACAGGAAATGAACACCACCTCTTAAATCCAATCCCAAATACATGGGATCTGCATCAATTGATCTCAACCACTGGGGTGTTGACGGTGCCAGGTTATAAGCAACCGTGTACTGCGTTCCCAAAGCCGGTTTCAACACATCTGCGGCTTTACGCTGATCCTCTAAATTTTTCAGGCGAACCAATATTGATTCTGTCTGCAATTGGCTGGAAACGGGTTCCACTCCAGCATTGCTCAAAGATGTATTGATTTTAGCAAGAATACTGTCATCCAGCGGCGCATTACGCTGAGCCGAGATCTGTACCGATGGGTCTTCACCAAAATAATTAGGCAGGGAATAAACAATTCCAATACAAACGACGACAATAATTAAAATGTTTTTCCAGATCGGGAAACGATTTTGCATGGAATTTCCGACTTATTTATTCTGTTTACTTTTTTTCAATACGTTTTTGTATGTACCCTTTGGCATCATACTCGCGATCGCATTGCGCTGAATTTGAACGAAAGTATTTTCATCGACTTCTATTCGAACAAAATTCTCATCCAGATCAACAACTTTTCCCAATATTCCACCATTGGTTACCACCTCGGCACCACGATTCAACGCCGAAACCAAATTCTTATGTTCTTTTGCCCGTGTTTGCTGGGGCCGAATAAAAACAAAATAAAATACCAACAGTATTGCTACTGGAAACAGCATTCCCGCCATACCCGGCTCTGCGGCCGGCGCAGCGGCGTATGCATCTGAAATAAAAAAGCTCATGAATTTCTCCGTTGTAAAAATCGGACTAAAGCGGAGAATTATGACATAAATGGAACAGCTTTGCTTCGCTGCGCATAAAATTCCTTTACAAAGTCTTCAAAGCAATGGCTGTTGATCGCATTTCTCATTTTCCCCATGAGTTTCTGATAATAACTCAGATTATGGATTGTATTTAAACGTGCACCCAGAATTTCATTGCATCGATCCAGATGACGCAGATACGACCTGGAATAGTTTTCACAGGTATAACAATTACATTGGCCATCCAGAGGATCCAGATCATCCTTATATTGGCTGTTGCGGATTTTTACAACACCTTGTTCAACAAACAGAAAACCATTGCGGGCATTCCTTGTCGGCATTACACAATCAAACATATCGATACCGCGCCGCACGCCTTCGACCAAATCTTCAGGCGTGCCTACACCCATTAAATAACGTGGCTTGTCGGGGGGCAGATAGGGATTCAGACTCGTCACCACCCGCTGCATTTCAGATTTTGGTTCCCCTACAGAGAGTCCACCGATTGCATAGCCATCAAAACCGATTTCCAGTAACCGCTCAATGGATTCTTTACGTAATTCTTCGAACATGCCTCCCTGGACAATACCAAATAATGCATTGGGATTACCGATATGCGACTGTTTACTGCGCTCCGCCCAACGCAACGATAACTGCATCGAACTGTTTGCTTCCTCTATACTTACTGGATAGGGCGTACACTCGTCAAAAATCATAACGATATCGGCACCCAGGATCTTCTGAATCTTCATAGATTCTTCCGGACCCATAAATATCTTGCTTCCATTTATCGGCGAACGGAACTCCACTCCCTGCTCGCTAATCTCACGCATTTTGCCCAGACTGAAAACCTGAAATCCCCCTGAATCGGTTAATATTGGCCCCTGCCAATGCATGAAACGATGCAAACCCTTGTGTTTTTCAATCACATCCAATCCGGGGCGCAACAATAAATGAAAAGTATTGCCGAGCAGTATATCCGCGCCTGTAAAACGAACCTCCTCAGGTGTCATCGCTTTAACGGTGCCGTAAGTACCAACAGGCATAAATGCAGGAGTTTCCACCTGGCCGCGAGGAAAAGTCATCTGACCACGCCGGGCCAAGCCGTCCGTAGTCATTAAATTGAATTGCATGAAAATGGATTACCGAATTACTTGAGCAGATCGAAAAGGCGTACTTCTGCAATATTTAAGGTCGAAGGATATTCTAGGATTTTGGCCCAAGGAATAAACGCAATAGTGGAGCAGCCTGGGGAACAAACTGCTGTCCTTTCATATTGTGAACGATTCTTACCAAAAATAGCAACGACAAAATCCCAGCATAGATCATCGGTTCACTGAGATCCGCTTTGACCAACCAGAAGAAATGCACAACCCCTAATGTTGCAACCAGATACACCAATCGATGCAGTTTTTTCCAATTTCGCCCAAGCCGCTGTACCATTTTACGCGTCGAAGTCGCCGCCAATGGAATTAATAAAATATACGCCGCCAGGCCGACCAGAACATACGGGCTTTTAGGGATATCCTCAACCATTTCCTGCCAGGAGAAAGAAAGATCCAATACAAGATAAACGGCCAGATGTATAGTCGCATAGAAAAAGGCAAACAAACCGAGCATGCGCCGAAACCTTAGCTGAAATTTCCACTGGAACAACAGTTTCAACGGCGTACAGGCCAACGTAAACATCAAAAAGCGTAAAGTCCAGTCACCCGACCTGAAATGCAAAGCCTCTATCGGATCAGGACCCAGAAGATCAAAAACCGCATCCCACACCATGCCAGCAAAAGGCAGCAACGCAATCGTAAACACCGTCGCCCTGGAAACTGGAACTAACCATTCATTGCGCATCGTTCAATAATATTTCTGCAAATTCATTCCGGCGTACAAATGCCCAACCTGGTCCGTGTAACCGTTAAACATATCGGTATCGCGTTTAGGGGAAAAAATGCTCCCACCAATGACTCTTTCCCTTTTCTGGCTCCAGCGCGGGTGTGCGACATTGGGATTCACGTTTGCGTAAAATCCATATTCGCCCGGCGCAGAAATATTCCACGAAGTATCCGGCATGCTTTCTGATAAACGAATTTTTACAATAGACTTGATACTTTTGAATCCGTATTTCCAGGGAACCACCAAACGTACAGGTGCGCCATTCTGATTCGGCAGTATTTCGCCGTATAAACCCACCGCTAATATTGTTAAAGGATGCATCGCCTCATCGATACGCAAGCCTTCCCTGTAAGGCCATTTCAACACCGAGACACGTTGACCTGGCATCTGTTCCGGATCGTTTAAAGTCACAAATTCAACAAACCTGGCTTTAGAAGTCGGTGCAAATCGCTTTAAAAGATCCGCCAGAGAAAAACCAACCCAGGGCACTACCATCGACCAGGCCTCAACACAGCGCAAGCGATAAACCCGCTCTTCCAATTGCTGGGTTTTCAAAATATCCTCCATATCGATACGGCCCGGCTTTTCAACTTCCCCTTCAATCGAAATTGACCAGGGACGGGTTTTGAAATTTTGCGAATTTTTCACCGGATCACCTTTACCCGTGCCAAACTCATAGAAATTATTGTAGCGCACAACATCATCGTAATCCGTAGGCGTCTCATTTAAAGAATAGGAACTCTTTCTAACCCCCGCTAATGATTTTCCGGATTGAGCTAAAGCCTGGGGAAACACAGAAAATCCTGCTCCCGCAATAAGCGAAGCGCCTGTCGCTTTGATAATCGCCCGGCGTTGTTTAAACAAAGCATAATCTGTGATTTCCGAACTTGGGATAGATGATTGTTTGCGTATTAACATTGTTAGTATCCAGTTTCATAATGGAGTCAAATGAATAAGACCACGCTGCTAAGATAAATCTTTCGTAAAACAGATGGTAAAAATTTGCTACTTAGTCGGGTCACAGTTTACATTGGGCGATAGCTTTGTAAGATATTTTGGGATTTTTCAGCGTATATTTCTAAGGGTGGTCATCAAATGAACCGGGATGAAATGTTAAACCGTTTGGGTACAGATGAGAAACACTGGGACATTACAATCATTGGTGGTGGAGCCACAGGGCTGGGATGCGCTGTCGATGCAGCATCCCGCGGATATAAAACCTTACTGGTAGAACGCGGTGATTTTGCCAAAGGCACATCCAGTCGCTCGACAAAACTTGTACACGGTGGGGTGCGCTACCTGCAACAAGGTAATTTTTCTCTGGTTATCGAAGCACTGAAAGAACGCGGTCTGCTGCGCAATAATGCACCACACCTGGTTTCCGATTTACCCCTGGTGGTTCCAAACTACGACTGGTGGGAAGCCCCCTGGACAGGCATAGGCTTAAAACTCTATGACGCCATGGCGGGCAAACTTGGTTTTGGAAAGTCTCAACTCCTGTCCAAAGAAGAAACCGTCACCATGATTCCAACTATAGAACAAAAAGGACTGCATGGCGGTATGGTTTACCACGACGGCCAATTCGACGATGCCCGCTTAGCCATTAACCTCGCAAAGACAGCGGCCAAACAGGGAGCCACTTTAATCAATTACATGGACGTCACAGGCATTACTAAATCAAATGGCGTAGTCGATGGCATTATTGCCACCGACCTGGAAAACGAATCCGAATTAAAACTAAAGGCCCGGGTTGTTATCAATGCAACAGGCCCTTTCAGTGATGCGATCCGCCGTCACGACAATCCCGATTGCGAAGTACACATAGCACCCAGCCAAGGGGTACATATCATGTTGCCACGTTCTTTTCTACCCGGGAAAACCGCCATCCTCGTTCCACACACAAGTGATGGTCGCGTGATCTTTTTAATCCCATGGCGAAACTGTGTCATGGTGGGTACAACCGACACGCCCATTAACGATATTCCCATAGAGCCACAAGCCAGCGAAGAAGAAATTGAATTTCTACTAAAATATGCTGCGCAATACCTGGATCATAACCCGAGTCGTGCGGATGTTCTCAGTGTATTTGCCGGAATACGACCGTTGGTTGGGGCTAGAGAGGACGAAACCACTGCAAACCTGTCGCGGGATCATTCAATCACAATCTCTCATTCCGGACTCATGACTGTCACCGGTGGCAAATGGACGACCTATCGAAAAATGGCCGAAGACGCAATCGACCAGGCTCTGGTACTGGCCGATATAGAAGCCAAACCCTGCGTAAGCGAAACCTTACAAATACATGGATATCACCACAACGCACAAGAATTCGGGGGATTACGATGGTATGGCTCCGACGCACCTGCAATTAGTGACTTGATAAACGAACATCCCGATTACCAGAAAAAACTCCACCCTGAGCTGGATATTCTGGCAGCCGAAGTGATTTGGGCAGTCCGCGAAGAAATGGCCCGAACCGTGGAAGATGTACTATCACGCCGTACTCGCTCACTGTTACTGAACGCCCGCGCCAGCATCGATATTGCGGAGGCTGTTGCAGCATTAATGGCACGAGAAATGAAACTTGATTCGGAGTGGCAAGCGGCACAAGTTGAGAGTTTTCACCGATTGGCGGAGGGATATGTTTTGGATTAAACAGTCAGCGAACTAAAATATTTCTGTCTCAAAAGGGTTCACAAAAGTAACTCCTTTCAATTCGCGCCCGGTTTGGAAGTCTTCCGAAAATAGTTTGCTTACGTTATTTTCACAAACAACGGACCATAGCATGGCGTCCCAGAAAGAAAGCTTATGCGTAGCGACTGCATCTAATGCATTTTTCACAGTATGAGTTGAAGGAAGTATAGTCGGGAATAATAATTGCCAATCTTTGATATGAGCTTCTGCATCTGAATGCGTCACAATCCCTTTACGTGTTGCGGCAAAGTAAAACTCTGCTATTGATTGTATCGTTAATACACAATCATATTCCAAAACACATTTGTCAATTAAACGAATAGCGGTAATTTGCTTCTGCTCCGCATCTTTATCTATTGCGTAGATGAGGATATTTGTATCAAGGCTAACTCTGTTATCGCTCATACAATCGGTCTCGATTGATTCCCTGACCGCCTAGATGATAACCTTCTGTAGTAAGACTTAACACGCGTTGCAATGCTTCTTGTTGATCTGCATTGAGTATTTTTTCCTCTGTAACAGGAATCAGTTTGGCCACCGCCTTCCCGTGTTTGGTAATCACAATCTCATCTCCCACATGAAGGGATCGAATATATTTTGAAAGATTTTGATTTGCTTCACGTATATTTATCATTTGGCGCATAGCAGCTCCATATTTGTAGGACGTCCTACAAATGTTAGCTAAGATTATTCACAAGCGCAATATGAATTATTAGTCCAGACCACTCATCCGAAACGACTCACGAGTATACTGATCGCTGCCCGTTGCCTCGCAATTAACGCCATGCTTTTCATCCGGGTTAACTTGACCACATACTCACTAAATTAGATGTGCCTAACCGAACGCATACGCTAGCCTCAATTATAAATAGATCATGGAGTCACTTTATATAAGCGAGTCGCTACCTCGTGAAAGATTTTGGGACGTCCCAGTCTCCAAAATCG
>CAZGQY010000160.1:0-9733 GCA_964528035.1 uncultured Methylococcaceae bacterium
TTGAAACCACATCTCCGTACCCGATCTTCCTGACTTTGAGGGCGGAGGAGTGGTTGGCGGCTATGAAGGCAGATCCCAATGCCATCGACTCATCTCCGTTCATGTGTATTCCAACTAACCATCAAATCCAATCAATATCAATTTCGTTTGGATCGTTTGCAAAATGAGAAATCCGAGCTGGAAAAGCATTCACTGAGCATTGAAATCAGCAATATGCAGGATACGATAGAAACCCTGACAGGCAACATTGACGAAAATCAGAAATATTTACAAGAAATCAAATCAAAATCAGATTTGCAACGCAGGAATATTAAACATCTTAATGAGTGTTTGCACGAAGAACGGTCACAACAACAAAATTGTCAGGGAAAAATCACTTCGTTGAAGATGTTGCAACAACACGCAATGGGTAAAGACAACAATATAGTTGTTGAATGGTTGGAAAAGAGAACATTATCCAATGTCACTCGACTTGCCGAACATTTAGAAGTTTCTCCAGCCTGGGTTCATGCAGTGGAAATAGTACTTGGCGTTTATTTGGAGGCGATCTGTATTGAACGTGATGACGATATTTTGCAACACTTGAACGAACTGGAGAATGAAACACTTGCCATCATGTATCCAGGCGGGCAAATGAATATACAAGCTGAAAAAAATAAAGGTATCAGGCTGAGCGATCAGGTTAAATCTGGCTGGAATGTGCAAGGTTTACTGAATGGAATTTATTGTGCCGAAAACTTAGAAGACGCATTGATAATTTGTAAGCGACTGGAAAATCATGAATCGGTGATAACAATTGACGGATTGTGGATGGGTGCAGATTGGTTGAGTTTAAACAGAACAAGCGATGAAAAAATGGGTGTATTGTCACGTGAAAAAGAATTACTGTATTTAAAAAAACAAAATAATAAACATCTTTCAAAAATCGCATCGGTTACAGGTCAACTTGAACAATATGAGAAAAGCCAGGAGGAAACGGATCATTCTTATGAACAGCATCGCAGCCGAGAACAGACATTGCTTTCTGAGCTTTCTGAGATCAAATCATTGCTGAGTATAAAGGTTGCGCGCCGTGATCACATCAATCAACGGCTGCAGCAACTGCACGAAGAACTTAAAGAAATTATTGATAATGAACAGAAAGTCAAGGCATTCACAGCAAATGCGACGGCAAATCAACAAAGTGCTATTGTTGCCGTCACTGAACTTGAACCGCAGTCGCGAACACTTGCCGACATCAATTTCCGATTGGCAAAAAAAATTGATGAGATTATCCTTTGTGCCAGTGATTGCAGGGATCAAACCAGAAGTTTGCAATCGCGCCTGGAAAATCTGCGTTCTTCTGAACTATTTACAAAGAAACAATTGCAACGCTTAGAAAGTCAGCAGGATGGGGATATTCTGCGCTCAAATGCATTGCACAAGAAGCTTGCTGACAGCAGCGAACCGCTACAAAATTATTTACGGGAACGAGAAAAATTATTGGAGCAACGCACTAAATTGGAACAACAACTAAAAATTGAACGGAGTAATCTGGTAAAAATTGAACAATTAACAAAAGGACTTGCTGAAAAACGGGTTGATTTGGAAAGAAAACTCGAAGTTGCTCGTGACAAGTTGGAAAAAATAAGAATTGAAGGACAAACCAGTAAGGTCAGGGCCCAATCATTGATTGAACAACTCACGGAAACAGGTGTACAGGTTACCGCGGTAATTGAATCCCTGCCAGACGATGCTGATGAATCCGGATGGAGCGAATCGCTCGAAGATTTGTCGAGTAAAATAGATCGGTTGGGTTCTATTAACCTGGCTGCGATTGAAGAACACGAGGAACAGACGCAGCGTTTGGAATATTTGAATGATCAACATGATGATCTGATTCAATCACTTGAGACTCTGGAAAAAGCGATTGCTAAAATTGATCAGGAGACTAAATCGAGGTTTAAGACTACATTTGAACAAATCAATGCCGGATTGCAAGTAAAATTCCCTAAATTGTTTGGTGGAGGGCATGCCACTCTGGAATTGTCGGAACAAAACCTTTTGCAGGCAGGGGTTAACGTAATAGCACAGCCTCCGGGTAAAAAAAATTCGTCGATTCACCTGTTATCCGGAGGTGAAAAGGCATTGACAGCCGTTGCGCTTGTATTTTCAATATTCGAACTAAATCCCGCACCGTTTTGTCTACTTGATGAGGTTGATGCGCCGCTAGACGATGCAAACGTGGGGCGGTTCACCCAATTAATAAAAGAAATGTCCGAAACAGTTCAATTTATATTCATAACTCATAATAAAGTTACCATGGAAGTCGCAAAACATTTAACCGGTGTCACAATGAACGAACCAGGCGTCTCCAGATTAGTGTCTGTAGACATAGACGAAGCGATGAATATGGCGGTCGGCTGAT
Source organism: uncultured Methylococcaceae bacterium (assembly GCA_964528035.1). GTDB lineage: Bacteria > Pseudomonadota > Gammaproteobacteria > Methylococcales > UBA1147 > CAZGQY01. The sequence goes on from CAZGQY010000160.1 coordinate 2,408, forward strand.
GGATAAGGATACATTACGTTTAGGTCTGGCTATCGCTGGAATTCTATTGGTGTTGGCTATACTGATCTGGGATCGAATTTGTAAATTCAGATTAAAGAAAACATCCGGATCGATCAACAGTCCGGGTGAAAAGATTGCATCTGAACATGTACCTGACTCTCTCAATACCGCTGAGGATGAAAGTTTGGTTGATGGTGTAGAATTGCCATCTATGCGGGCGGATTCCTATCCGGGCGACGATGAAAATATTGCAGAGATTAGTTCCTTCAATCCAGCAACTGATCAGAACGCAGAGTCTAAACAAATGGAATCCAATACTGACTCGGATCTAATACAGCTTTTCGTGGCCGCAAGAGAAGAAATGGTTTTTCCAGGACATGCGGTATTCAGTTCGCTGCAGTCTGCAGGAATGGAATTAGGTGAAATGGAGATTTTCCATTTCTGTACTGGTGATCAGTCTGTGCCTTTATTCAGTGCTGTGAATATGCTCGAGCCCGGTACCTTTCCGAGTGAATCTGAAGATTCTTTTACAACACCCGGCATCGTACTGTTTTTGCAAATATCTCAATTAAAAAATCCTCTCGGTGCTTTTGATGAAATGGTTCATGCAAGCCATGCAGTAGCTTCTCGACTGGGGGGGGTGGTACTGGATGAGACTCGTGAGGTGCTTTCTGTCAATAAGACCGAGTCGCTAAGAAAAATGCTGAGCGTAGCCATTAGCTAAATATAAAGTTTCGCCGTGGACTGTCCGCAAGAAATTATTCATAAAATCGATGAATTGCGACGTATTCTTAATGATCATAATAGGCAATATTACCAATTGGATGACCCCAATGTCAGCGACGCAGAATACGATGCTCTGTTTCGGGAACTGATTAATCTGGAGCAAGAATTTCCGCAATTGGTGACTCTTGATTCGCCAACACAACGGGTCGGGACAGAGCCACTAAAAGCTTTTCAACGCGTTGAACATGCATTACCAATGTTATCTCTGGATAACGCATTTTCAGATGATGAATTATTCGCATTTGATCATCGCCTGCGGGGAAAATTGCAATTAGGACAGGTCGAATATATTGCCGAACCTAAACTGGATGGTCTGGCAATCAATCTGGTTTATGAAAATGGCTTGTTGATTCGCGCGGCAACACGAGGTGACGGGACAGTGGGTGAAAATGTGACGAATAATATTCGCACTATAGCTCAGATACCACTTAGATTAGTCGGAAACGATTTTCCTCAACAATTTGAGCTTCGAGGTGAGGTATTTATGCCGAAAGCTGCATTTCGGAGCCTCAATAAACGCAACCACGAGGCTGGCGAGAAAGGATTCGCGAATCCACGCAATGCAGCGGCCGGGAGTTTACGGCAATTGGATTCTGCAGTGACAGCGTCGCGTTCATTGGCATTTTATTGCTATGGCCATGGGGCTTTTCCTGAATCAAGTTTACCTTCAGAGCAATGGACATTACTCAGGCTTTTTGAATCCTGGGGATTACCGGTTTGCCACGAAGCCGAAATATTGCAGGGCATAGATGCCTGTCTCCAGCACTACCAGAGATTCAAAGCAAAAAGACAAAGTTTGGACTATGATATTGATGGCGTGGTTTATAAAATCAATAATTTCGTTCAGCAGCAAAAGCTAGGATATGTCGCCCGGGCTCCTCGATGGGCAATCGCCCGAAAATTTCCTGCGCAGGAGGCTATGACAACAATCCAGGATATCAATATTCAAGTGGGGCGTAGTGGTGCATTGACACCGGTGGCCAGACTGAAGCCGGTATTTGTTGGTGGGGTTACCGTGACTAATGCAACATTGCATAACGGCGGTGAAATTCGCAAGAAGGATGTGAGAATAGGCGATACAGTAATAGTTCGGCGGGCAGGGGATGTCATTCCTGAAATTGTTCGAGTTATTGAAGAAAAAAGAATACCCACAGCGCAGGTCTTCTCAATGCCAGGCAAATGTCCGGTCTGTGGCTCTGCTGTAATAAAAGTTGCAGATGAAGCCATACTGCGATGTAGTGGGGGACTATTTTGCAAGGCTCAACAGAAAGAATCAATTAAACATTTTGCTTCACGCAAGGCTATGAATATCGAAGGCCTGGGTGATAAACGTATTGCTCAGTTAATTGATAATGGTTTACTGCATACAATCGCCGACCTTTATGACCTTGATGTCAAACAAATCGTCGACCTTGATAAAATGGGTGACAAATCTGCGAATAAACTGATTAGCGCATTGGAAAAAAGTAAAGCCACCACACTACCTAGACTTATATATGCATTGGGAATTAGAGATGTTGGCGAGGTCACTGCCCGCAATCTGGCAAATTTTTATGGCTCGCTAGATAAAATAAGTGAGGCTGAGGAGGATCAATTAATATCGGTGCCTGACGTAGGGAAAATTGTTGCGGGAAATATCATCGGTTTTTTCGAACAGCCCGGGAATAATGAGGCAATACAAAGATTGATATCGAGTGGTGTCTGCTGGCCAAATATTGAAAGGTCTGCTGGCAACAAGGAAAATCAAGTATTAAAGGCTAAGACATTTGTCTTAACCGGAACACTGGTTTCAATGACGAGAGAAAATGCCGCCAAAAAATTACAGCTTCTGGGTGCAAAAGTAACCTCCAGTCTGTCAGCGAAAACAAACTACCTTGTCAAAGGTGATAATCCAGGTTCTAAGCTCGATAAAGCCAATAAATTGGAAGTGAACATTATCGATGAAGAGGAATTCTTAAGCTTGTTGAAATCCCTGAAATAAAATTGACGACCACGAATAGGCGTGGAAACCTTGCAAAAAAGAGTCAAAATGATCAATCTAGGAGCTTGTCTATTCTCAGACAGTCTGTTAGTAAGATGTGTCCCCAGCCGATGTGTTGTTGTTAGGGCGCTTAGTTAGGAGAGATTTGCGTGGATCAATTAAATACCGATTTGTGTGTTTTGCAGAGTCATCTGGATGGTATGTTGGGTTGTGTGCGCCAAAACGAGGCAAAACTCAAGCGTTTTCAAATGCTGGAAATGAATCTCCTGAGCCTTAACACTTTACTGGAGCTCATTGAACATGTACTTGATGACGCGCAAAAAGTATTTGATCTGGATTTAATCTCCTTTTGTTTATTGGATGAAAAGCAGGAACTCGCCAATTTTTTAAAAGAAGATGGTTTATCGGTGGAGCAAACCAAGGGCTTATTACTCATTCATGACGATCAACCATTAATCGATATTTTCGGTAAAGCAGTCCGCCCTTACCTGGGCGAATACCGGAAAAACGAATTTAAACCGTTTTTTTTGGATCAGACCAAGGAACCTGTAAGTATTGCAGTATTACCTCTGCGTAGACGTGGCCGCTATTTGGGGTCGCTCAATTTGGGGAGCCTGGACGATGAACGATTTTCCAACCAAATGGCTACAGACTTTTTGGAACGACTCAGCAGTGTATTAAGTGTTTGCCTGGAAAACACATTAAATTTCGAACTGCTTCGACGAACCAGCTTGATTGATACTTTGACGGGCGTAAATAACCGTCGCTTTTTTGATCAGCGTATTGGTGAGGAGATGCATCGAGTGCAGCGCAGCGGTGAAAGTCTGTCCTGTTTGTTTCTTGATATTGATTTTTTTAAATCTGTTAATGATACCTACGGCCATCAGGTTGGTGATCGTGTGTTGACAGATGTTGCGGGTGAAATTCACTCTCAGCTCAGAAATAACGATGTTCTGGCTCGTTACGGTGGTGAAGAATTTGTTTCTTTGTTAGCCGGTGCTTCCGAACAGAAAGCAATTGAAGTCGGAGAAAGAATCCGGCAACGAATCGAACACCATGCGACAGAAACTGCGGATCATCAGCAAGTTAAGGTGACCGTCTCGGTCGGTATTGCCACCTATGCACCGCTTGCCAGCTGTGAAGATAAAAAAGTGGATGGTTTAAAACTTGTCGAATGTGCGGACCATGCACTGTATGATGCAAAAAAAGCTGGCCGCAACCGTGTCGTTAGTCGGGGGGTTATTCCCCGACTAACGGAAACCACGGCAATTAGTTCTTTGTAAATAGAGTGGTGTCTATTCGCTGGTCGAGGTTTTTTCATTGCCTTTATCAGCCTCTGTATTACTAATTTCCCCGGCTTTTGGGCTTGATGTTTCTGCTGTTGATGTGGGCGGGGTTGATGTTTGTGCTTCGTCCGCAGATTCTGGCACCGGTACTTCTGTTGCTGGTGATGGTGACGTAGCTTTTGGAATGGTTACAGGTGCCACTGGAGGTTCCGGTTTTTTCTCGACGATAACTACTTCCGCACTTGCTCTTAAGGATTCAAGGTGTGCTTCTATAGCCTGACGCCTAAGACCAGCTTGAATGTTAGGTTTCATTTTTTCGATTGGAGGCGGTGTTTTTTCACGTGAATTCTCGCGTAAAATGACATGCCATCCAAATTGAGATTTTACAGGCTGTTGGGTGAATTCCCCGTTTTTCAACAGCGCAACAGCGGCGGAGAATGGTGCAACCATTTGCTTGGGACTAAACCAACCAAGATCGCCTCCTTTGGAACCTGTGGGTCCGATGGAATATTCTTTTGCAAGATCTTCAAATTTCCCACCGTCGGTTAATTTTTTAATCGCCTCTTTGGCTCGGTCTTCTTCTTTTGTCAGAATGTGCCTCGCTTTGTATTCGACCATTCCCAAGCCGGCAACCTGCTTATCGTATTCCTGTTGTATAGCTGCATCGCTAATCTGAGTATTCGCAATAAAATCCTGCATGGCAGCTTGTGAGAGAATTGATCGTTTGACGAACATCAAACGCTTGGCTATTTCTTCGCTGTTTTTCAGATTCTTTCTTTCTGCTTCCTGAAAAAGTAATTCATGCTTGATTAGATCATCGATCAATTTTTCACGTGGTATCTTCGCACCACGATTGGCCTGCGTAATCATTGTCAGAGTTTCTTCGGTGATTGGAGCGCCGTTCACTGTCGCAATTATTTCACCTTGTGTAACAGGGGTCGATTCTTCTGCCTGAGGCGCATCTTTGACGGGAGTCGCTACTTCCTGGTTACAAGCTGCCAAAAAAAGCGTAAAAATTGCAACGGTAGCCATTTTAATTTGTAGAGTCATACGATTAATTTCCTTTATTTACTTCGTTAGGGGTATAGGCCTTTATACTAAAAGCATGGATATCGGTTTGCATGAGCTCACCCAGCGACCTGTATACGATCTGATGACGTTGGATCAGACTTTTACCTTCGAAAATATCAGACACAATTGTAGCAAAATAATGTCCGCCACCATGCTCTTTTACACCCGCATGCCCGGCATGCGATGCGCTGTCGTCAATAATCTCCAAAGATTGTGGAGACAATGATTGTTGTAGCCGGTCTTCAATACGCTGTAATCTCGGATTCATTGTGGAAATACTTTTTTGAATGGTTTCACAGAGACTCGAGTATAGACTCCGGCTTCCTTGTATGGATCGTCGTCGGCCCATCGCCGGGCAGCCTCCAGACTGGTAAATTCTGCAATGATCAAGCTCCCGGAAAAACCAGCATCCCCAGGATCGTTAGAATCGATAGAGGGGTGGGGACCGGCAACAAACAGTCGGCCTTGATTTTGAAGATCCTGCAGGCGTTGCAAATGGGCCGGTCGAACGCTCATGCGTTTTTCCAGGCTATTCGGTAAATCTTCACAAATTATTGCGTAAAGCACTAATTACTCCTTTGGTTCAGGTTGGGTTTCGACATATCTGGAAAGAAAAATTGCCTGAATAAAAACAAATAAAACCATCAGTCCTAACATTCCGAATAATTTAAAGTTTACCCAGGTGTTTGTATCAAATTGATATATTACATATACATTTATACAGCCTAAAAGAATAAAAAAGATAGCCCACATACTATTAAGTTTTCGCCAGATATTCTCTGGTAAAGTTATATTCCCACCCATCATCCTTTCTACTATAGGTTTGTCCCCGAAATATTGGCTACCTAAAAATGTCAGTCCAAATATCCAGTTAATAACGGTCGGCTTCCACTTAATGAACATCTCGTCCTTTAGTAGCAGTGTTGCGCCACCGAATACGATGATCATAACGAGAGTAACGATTTGCATCTTTTCAACTTTGCGGTTTTTAAACCACATCAACGCAACTTGTATAATGGTTGCAATAATGGCAACAGTTGTTGCAACATAAATACCATAGAATTTAAAGGCGAAAAAAAATAATATGATGGGGAAAAAATCGTAAAGAAGCTTCATGGAATCCTTTATGTTGGTAATGCGGGAATGGTTATTTCGTGCTGCTTAAACGTATAAATCCACGCCAAGTAATTTGGAAACATTAAATTGTTCTTCGTTATCATTCTGAAATTGAAGCGTATTATAGACATCCAATGCAGATTGAGTGCGCCGATCCAGGTTAGGCCTGAATGATACTCTTTGACCGTAACTCGGGTCGGATTTTTTAGATTGACTTATTGGTTGCTCTTTTCGAGCAACAGGTTCAAAATTTCGAGGCTTCCTACTATCGTATTTATTCGCTCTAACCAAAGGTTCCACTTCTCTGGTTTGCACATCCGCAGAAACCCGGTTGGCGTTTAAACCAACAGTATGGATTAGTGCTGTTGCAGTAGAATATGCTAGGGATTTTTGAACGTACATGATTCAGGTGATGCCAGCCCAAAGTGGACATTCCTTTATTTTAATCGGCTCAATTTACAAATTCAGATCAAGTCTATGTATTTTAGTTCAAAAAACAATCACCGTATGGTTTCTTGGCCAGATTGTCAAGCTAGAAGATTTCCTCAGCGAAATTATAGCGATCTGTTTAATTCCGGGAATAACAACTCTATGTTATTTACTGACCAAAGAGGACGTTTGTTTTTCATTCTTCAGCAACAGGGGTTTATTGTACCAATAACAAGGATATCTCCAATCACTCGGCATCCCTGATCAAAATTTCATCATTAATACCTATATTGCTATAATTGTCAGCATCGGGTAATGCTTATTAAAAAACCAGGCGGTTAAAACTATGTCAAAAAATACGAGTATTTCACTGGGCGATCATTTCGAAGGATTCATAAGCGATCAAATAATGCAGGGTCGATATGATTCAGTCAGCGAAGTCGTGCGGGCAAGCCTACGTTTACTTGAAGAACGCGAAGAAAAATTGAAAGCGTTGCGAGAAGCTCTTATTGAAGGTGAAGAAAGTGGAGATGACGGCATATTGGACATGGAGGAGATACGGTTAGAAGCCAAACAGGAAGCCGGATTAATGCCTCGTAGTGCTTGAACTCCACATCCAGCTTCGCGCAAGAAACGATTTAAGGGGATTGTGGATTT
>CAZGQY010000161.1:0-9673 GCA_964528035.1 uncultured Methylococcaceae bacterium
GAAGACAAACAATAATCCTGCGCCAATCTTTCGCATATTATTAAAACCTCGCTCCTTATTCGCAATTAATAAGCAGTACTTATAACCATAAAATCCATATATCTAATGAGTACTTAATAGCTAATACTCCATCAAGCTTGTACTAGTATACAAACCCCCAGCCTATAAAAAGAACCCATCGCGATATACCCAGAACGAAAGCATGGATCACATAACTAAATAACAAATCAATATCCATAGGAGAGAGAACATGATTTACCACGGTATCGATCTCATTATTACACTTCTGCACCCCGAACAAGGGTTACTGGAAAGATTCAAACAAACCAAAGAACTTCACGACAAAAATCTCTACACACCCGCGGCCAAATCGAAAAAGTCGCCAGTTCAGCCAGCGTGTAGAATGCGCCTGCCAGACGGTAGCTGGACCGACCTGGCTAAGCCTGCCATGGGCAGTACGGAGACACCCTTCGGACGCAACATTCAACCCGGCGATGCCAAACAAACACAGCAGGATGTTCACCGCGGACCCGATCCACTTAAAGTCAGTACAGAACTACTCCACGGCACAAAGAAAGGACGCAAGCAAGCATCTACTTTAAATGTTCTGGCGGCAGCCTGGATCCAGTTCCAGGTCCACGATTGGTTCGAACACAAAACCGATAAGAAAAAAATGGTTAATCTACATGAGGGCAATCAATCGATCTCATTTGCGAGCACTAAACCGACTGGAAAACGTGACGGCGTCCAAACATTTTCCAATACTCAAGTGCATTGGTGGGACGGATCCCAGATCTATGGCAGCGATGAAAAAATAACTAAGGAGTTACGATCACACCAGTTTGGAAAGATCAAGCTCGATACAGAAACCGATATCGATGGACGCCCTCTCCTTCCACCAGACCCGGCTCCCGAGAAGAAAGGCTTTGACCTGACCGGTTTTAACAACAATTGGTGGGTAGGTCTGAGTCTGCTGCACACCATGTTTGTCTATGAACATAATGCAATCTGCGATGAGTTACACCAATCAGGTGTACTTCACCCACCCCATGCAGGCGCAAATGAATCTTTATGGAACGAATATGATAACCGCTTGTTTGAAACCGCTCGATTGATCAATGTCAGCCTTATGGCGAAGATTCATACTGTCGAGTGGTCACCGGCAGTACTGGACGATAACGCAATGATCGCCGCGCTGTATTCAAGTTGGTGGGGTGTGGAAATTCCGGATATGGTACTGGAATATTTTCCAAGATTTTTACTGGCTCTGGTCATCCAGGAACTCGCTGAAACAGGAGTTTTGCAACAGCTCATACCCCTGGCCACCTGGCTTACTGGTGATTTAGTTAAAAGTGGGGTTAATTACAACACAGATAAAATCGAACTCATTACGTTAATCGACAATCTGGATCGCCGCTGGTCATTTAGGGAAACAATGGAGTGGTTGTTCAATCAATACGAAGCACTCAGACCTGATTTAGCAAATATACAGGAATTATTTTCCAGCCAAACTGATTTCAACACCTTAATAAAGAAGCTCGCTAATGATCGAAAGATTCCCCCCTCAGTCGCAAAGATTCTTCAAGACCTTAAGCCTTTAATCGACAAATCCAAAAGTAAAGCCTTTAATGTGCTGCGCCTTTTCCTGGAACATCCTGTCGAAAAAGCCATCCAAACTCTTGAGAAAGACATGGCCCAGGTACTGATCCAATACGCCGACGACAAACGGACATGTGAAATTGCCCAGTCTGTTCACGATATTTGCAGACTTTTCCTAGGCAAGGTTATACAGAGAATAGAGAAACCAGAACGGACACTTCATGACGTCGATTACGCAATGACTGAAGAATTCGTATCAGTTTACCGAATGCACCCACTGTTGCCGGAAGCCGTAACCGTATCGAGTAATACACTAAACCTGGCTGAAATGTTATTCGGGAAAACCAGAAATGTGGTAAAGAAACATGGCATGGAGTCTCTTGCCAATGCGTTTGGAACTGACTTCGCTGGCGCGCTAACGCTGAACAATCAACCGAGTATTTTAAACCGGATCGATTTACCGAATGATGAAAGCATTGACTTGGGTGCAGTGGATATCTACCGGGATCGGGAGCGCGGTGTACCCAGATACAAGCGCTTCAGAGAATTATTACGCAATGAAAAGCTTGACCCTGATTTCGATTACCATCACCTGACCAAAGAAGAACCAAACGGCCCAATCGCTACAAAACTCAAGAAGGTCTACGGAAAAGGAAATATTGATAATTTGGATTTGATGGTCGGTCTTTATGCGGAACCCGCCCCAGATGGTTTTGCATTCTGTGATACAACTTTCCGGGTATTTTCACTAATGGCGCCGCGAAGGCTGGCAGCCGACCCATTTTTTACTTCAGATTATGGGCCAGAGCTGTATACAAAACAGGGCATGGATTGGATAAACAACAGAAGTATGCACGATTTATTGCGACATATCGGAATCGATTTACATCCATCCGTAAACGCATTCGTTCCCTGGCATGTGAGAGATCATTCAGGACACGCAGAAAAATCCCGGCAATTCCGTAACAGGATGATTGCGCATTACTTCGACAGAGGAATCTTTATCCGCAAACCCAAAGGCCAGCGATTCATCGCCAAAATCGAACAACTGGCAAAAAAAGCCCGTGATAAAAAAGCGACAAAAAAGGCGTTCCTGATCCAATTGATCGAAAAACTAATCCCCAGATCAGACCTGGAACTACACCGTGAAGATCTTGACGCATGGGAAAACGATTATCGAAGCGGTGCAGACGCGTTTTGGGTAAAAATGAGCGGCAAGAAAACCCTTGTTGTTTCAAATAAGCATGCAATCAAACATGTTCTTGAAAACTCACCACAAAAATATGGTCCAGGGGCCACAAAAGAAAGAGGTATGAGTAAATTTCAACCCCATGCGCTAACGATTACTAACGCCGGATGTCCTTTCGACGCGAGAAGAGCAATAACAGAAGAATCACTGGGCTTCGGTCGCCGCGTACACAAAGATGGACAACAGTTTCTTCGGGTTGTTAATAAAGAAATCGACTCAATGGACATCAAGGAAACCCTTGCCTGGCACGATATAGACGGATTGGCCATACGCCTTGCACAAAACCTGGTGTTGGGATACGAAGATAAAGATATTCTATCAAGCCTGGAAATGCTGATGGAACGTGGCAATATCGAGACCTTAATGCCATCATCGGGTAAAAAGAGTGCTACTGATCGCAAAAAACGGGATGAATCTAAGGACAAATCTGTTGACCTAAAGGAATTCGAAAGCATGCTTGATAGCGCATATAAAAATGCGCAACAAAAAGCCACCCTGTCCAAGCATTTGGCTGCGGCAGTCACTGAGCCGTCGCTCAATGCGAATCTTGAGCCAGAACAAATCGTAGCCCACGGTCAACTTGCACACTGGATGTTTGCCATCAGGGGAACCTTTGCTGTTCATACCATATACACCTTGTACCTTCTGGCCAGGCATCCTAATACTCAGCAGGCTTTATATCGGGATATGGTAAAAATCAGCGAAAATAAAGTCGAAAAACTTGAAAAAGCACTACTGAATGAACAAAAATCAACCAATGACCGACTGAGCCGCTTAGAAAAATGTATTCTGGAGGCAGCAAGGTTATGGCCAGCAGTTCCGCTAATTGGAAAACGCGCTACGGGTTCTGATCAGATACCGATCAGCAAACAATCAATCCGTATAAATAAAGATGATGAAATATTGATACATAACGTTGCCAACAACAGAGATCGGCGTTTTGTCGGACAGTGTCCGCACTCTTTCAAGCCAGACCGGTGGAAACCAAGAGGAATTAAAGACGAAGAACTTCAGCCACAAGTGGCCTGGTACGCTGAAGCGGGAGACTATACGACGATTTTCAGCAATGGCATCCAGACCTGTCCGGGACGGGACATCGCGCTTCTCCTGATAAAGGCTATTGTCGGTCGCCTTGTACTTGAGAATAAATTTTCTTTATACGAACCCAATCTCGGCGACGAACTCCCGGTGAGCCTTGATCAGTTTAGTATTAAACTGAAAAGCGTTAAGCGAAGCTGATTATTGGAGATATATTCGTACTAACCCGGTGGTTAAGGGACTGTTGATTGAAGGCTTATCGGCTGGTTATTCTCATCAATACTAGTACTCCATCATTGTTGTATTGACGGGTATATCAGCCGATAAGCAACCATCTGCGTTGTTGCACTCGCTTGAATTAGTGCGACTAGTCCTGCGCTCGTGCGCCTAGCAGCTGACCACTTCTCGTCATAACCTACCCCCCAACACAACTGTGATGGAGTACGAGATAAAGTAAACCAGGAGGCTGGCCGATAACAGAAAGTCCACTGAGAAAATTCAGATTAAGATCGTATAGCCAAATACTGTTTGGCACTTGCCAAAGCGGGAAAATCTATACCCTTATCCAATGCATCATGAACTTGCTGCAGGGCATTTGTGTAGCGATCACCAATACCCAATTTTTCTGCTAAATGGCAAATACTCAGATATGTCCGCAATTGCCAAAGATGAGCGTTTTGCCCTTTCGCTTCGATGAGCGCAGATTCGAATACACTCAATATTAAATCACGATTAAATTCATCGGGGAGGGAAGCTAGACATTCACCTTTAATTCTTAATAATTCTGGTGCATACCAGACTTCCCCGGTGGCTCGGGCAATCTCCAAACCTTTTTCGACTGTACGCAAGGCTTCAGCGTAACATCCGACCTGTAATCTCGCGGCTGCCAGGAATCCGCACCCTAGAGGTTGATAAGTGGTCGCATGAATTTCCGTATGTGCTGTCGTACCTTCACTTAATACCTGAATACCGTTGATAATCAAGTCTTGATCCTGCGTAACTACGCCTTCATCCACAAGTGCACTACCAAGAAGCATTGTCAGGATACCAACAAAATTAGCAAATCGCTGATGTTTAACATATTCCAGTGTATTTTCGATTTGTTTCCGTGTATCAGGGCCCTGAAGGAGATAAAGAGCCGCACAATAAAATGTTTTGGCGAATGCAGTGCTTTGAGAATGACCCAAACTACTCGCGTGCTCCAACCCCAACACACCAGTATTCAGCATCTGTTTGGCATTTCCCATCACTGCAAGCGAAATTTGCTTGTAACACAGAGCTACGATTTTATGATCAATGATCATACGACCATCCTGTTCAATAATCGCGTCTTGGTGAGCGTCGTAATGTAAGATGACCTCGTCAGTGTGATTTATTGCCTCGAAAAATTCACCTGACAAGAAACGAACGCCAGACATAGCTCTATTTGCAATGACCACGTGTCGCGGATTTGTAGTAGACGCAGTTTTAATCGCACTAAAAGCTTTTTCAGCGGAATCGTTGGCTGCTCTTAAATTACCCGCTGTTATATAATGTCCGACACTCAGCGTATAGAGATCAAGAATATTTTCTGGATTTCCCAATTTTGCACAAAGTTCAAATGAATCATTTAACGTTCCATGAACATCGGGCGATGAAAATCCGTAGCAAGTCACTTGAACACGCACAATTTCGGTCATCACTTCCAGTCTTTTCATAAGCGCGAATCTGCAAATATAAGCAGGCGCATCCACTTTATTCAAAGTATCTACCGCACGCTGCAAGTGCACCAGAGCCTCTTCATACTCGCTTCGATCAGCGGATAACTGGCCTGCTTCGAACCAATAATCCGCCGCCCGGCGATAGCGCGTTACCTGCTCCTCGCCCATCGAACCCAGGTTCGCGGCTTTCTCATAATGCAGCGCAAGTAAATCAGGTTGTAAACGCTTTACTGCTGAATCGTGTTTAGAAAGTAATTCAGCAACCTGCCAATGCAGATCTCCACGATCTTCCTCCAACAAACTATAGTAGGCTGTATCCCGAACCAGTGCATGGCAAAACATATAACTGCAGGAATCTTGCGGGTGAGCTTGCATTATTCCCGCATCGCAAAGCAGAGACAATGTAAAAGAAAGCACTTCATCACTAAGGCAGGCAAGCTGTTTGAGCAAAATCGTGGGAAATTCACGGCCAATCACAGAAGCAAATTGAGCGATGCGTTTTGCTTCATTTAAGCGATCCAGCCGAGCCATAAGCGAGTGCCAAAGTACCGCCGGTACACCCTCCGGAGAGGTAGTATCGTCGTGCTTTAGCAGCCCACCAGCGTCGAGGACACAACGGCTTAGATCTTCAATGAATAACGGATTACCGTCTGCGCGTTCAATGATTTGTTGTGTGACACCAGGATCAGGCTTGGTCTCATTAAAAAACAAATGAATCAGCTTCATACTCTCGTGTTCCTTCAGAGGCGTTAAAGCTATCCTCGTAAAACACGAAGTATCTGCATCAAACATTTCCCGAAACAGAGACAGTTCATGACTCTCGGCGTAACCGTCGCTGCGTAACGTCACGATGAGCAATATGGCATTTTCCCGCGCTTGCTGGATAAGCTGCTGCACCAAAGCGAGAGTACCTCTGTCTGTCCAATGGATGTCTTCAATCATAATGAACAGTGGACTGTATCGAGACAAACCGCATAGATGTTCAGTAATAAACGCCAGGCGCCGGTCACGTAAGGCTTGCGGCGAAAGCTCAGTTAGCTTATCGTCGGTTCGATTTAACAGATAGGCACTGAGAACAGTTGCGGCCTCCTCAGGTTCATCCACTGTACCCGCCAATAAAGACAAAAGTTTCTCATAATGCACCTTTTCACTATCATCGAGCGTAATACCGCAGACATTCCTAAAATAGTTGGAAATTGGCGCTAAATTAGCACCTTGACTGTGCGGGTTACAATATAAAACGACCCGTTGACAGGATGCTTCCAGAACCTCATCGGTTATATACTGCGCCAAACGAGACTTTCCGATACCTGCTTCACCTTCAAGAAGTACAATCTGCGCATGATTCTCCTTGATTTTTTGCCAAAGGCTCTTAAAAAGACCACATTGATTTTCGCGACCCACCAAAGGTGTAGAAACATTTTGTCGCAATGCCTGAAAGCGGCTTTCAATCGCGCTTTCGCCCTGAATTTTCCACACACGCTGAGATTTTGAAAACCCCCTGAGCTTGTGACACCCTAAATCTTCAACTGCAAACAACCCACTGGCCAGCTGACGAGTCAAATCATCTATCACAATCTCGTTAACACCGGCAAACTCCAGCAACCTGTAGGCACGATTAAGAACCGGGCCCACCACTTCTATTCGCACTTGGTTTATACCTTCCCGAACATTCATGAAATCAGGTCGTTGCTGAACAATAGCGCTACCTGTAGCAATTGAAAAACGCCCGCTGATGGCCTGGTTAGTAGGGCAGATACTTTGCACTGTCTCTGCCATCAAAATGGCGAGTTTTATTGCTCGTTCTGAATCATATTCGAATGCCTGGATCCTTCCAAATACAAAGGCTAAACCATCACCGGTATAACGAATGGTTTCCGCTCCAGCCGACTGGGCGTTATCGAGACAACTTTGCAGAAACGCATCCTGCACTTTACGGTAACGCTCGATACCCAAACGTTCCTGAAGCGCTGTGGATTCGACCAGATCACAGCTAACAATAGCAATTTCCCTGCGTTCGTCTGTACACCCGTTACTGAGGAGTGTCTGAGGAGCCTTATCCATCATTTCAATAATTTGAGCTTCCGCCGATATCAGTCATATAGATAGTAGACGCCAGCCTGGTATCTAAAAATAAAAGTATCTATTCAGTCAGTATAACCAAGGAGTAAACCTATAATTATTCTGCACGTACACATACCTCCCTGTAAGCTCTGCTGCAATACCACTTTTTTCAAAGGCCCATTTTATCAATGGTTTACAGCCTCTTGTAAAATATAAACTGAATAGTTATATATTAAATAGCCACATCCTTTGAGTATCTGATTTCAAAGGATGTGCTGAGTAAATAGCTCAATATTACATACATAGTATTGTATCTAGCCAACAATTCAAAAGACTCTGTTCGCGTTTGTTGTTGGTAGCCAATAAATACGCCTTGTTTGCATATAAGTGCCCTATCTAAAGGCATTAAAAGAATAACCAACAGTTAACGCGAACAGAGCCATTCAAAAATAAGAAGTAAAACATGGCTCGATCTAATGTCAACATCTCTTGTGCGATGATATTGCCAGAACCCATCTCTTCTGGATCAATAATTCTTATTGTACCAAACTCAAAGAGCCGCTGAACAAAACCCTTCCATATACTTAATGGAGCAACTGTATATAAGGAGATCGTATTGAGTTTTTGTTACTCTGACCTCGAATATATTCTTGGAGGGGCAACAACAGCGCGTTATTAGGATCGTCGCTTAAAAGAAGTTGTGTTTTGATCCGATGATATTTGAAGTCATACACCTGGCCATGAAAAAGCCTGCGTTCAAGGATAGCGTGCCGGAGGTTGGAGACCTTTTTTGCTCGGTCGCGCAAACGAAGAAACGGGAGGTACGGCTCAAACTTATCGATCCACCGCTTGGCACTTGTGGCGCTTATCGTAATGCCGTATTTCTTCCCTGCTAATTTACTGGCGTTCTCAAGTGTGGCAAAGCGGTTGTAGCGCGAAAGAACGTCAACAATCACACGGAGCGGGAACCTGTGGTGTTTCGTCAGAAGCGGAGTAAATTTCTTATGGCAGGAACTGCAAAAATAGAGCTGGATAAGCTGGCTTTGCTGATTCCATCACCACGCAAACATCGCCATCGCTATTATTACGTACCGGTCTATTTAGGGTCAATTGTTTCACGTTCAGACGGACAATTCGAACATTGCTAATAATTAATCAAGGAGGAGTCCGTAGCGCAGCGTAGGAAGCTCCTTGAGGTCTTTGTCCTTGGAGTGAAAGTTATAATTCTAATTATGAGCAATGTTAGATTTCGTTTGATCGCTTCTAAACTTGATTTCTTAGGCTACGCGATCGTGGAGCAAAGCACCTCAAATAAGCCGAAACGTAACAGCTATCACGGCGTTCTGGCACCGAATGCCCCGTTACGGCAAGCGGTGACCGCCTATGCCGGTTTGTCTTTGAGTGATCAACCGGTTTTACCCGATCAAAACCCCGTTAACACGGAAGATTTAACGGGAGGTCACTCTAAAATGCCGTCCTCTACCGTTTACCTGTGGGCGATGTTGATCGCTCGCATCTATGAAATCCTTCCGCTGGTGTGCACTCAATGCGGTGGTGAGATGGCGATCATTGCTTTTATCACTGACGCAGACCCGATTCAGCGCGCCCTCAACCCTATCGGCGAACCCACCAGACCGCCTCAAATTGCGTCTGCCCATGCACCGCCAGTGGAATGGGATACGGGTTTTGATCAAACGCCTCTTCCGGAATCGGGACAACACGCTGAACCGGTACCAGAATTTGAATATGATCAAACCGTCAATGGGTAACTCTAGAAGATTCAATTTTTAAGTGCTGTACCAAAAACTTATTGGAACCGGCATAGGGAAGCTATTGTCTTTCGCTCTGAGAATCCGCATTCACCACAAGTTTATTGCATTGAGAGTGCATCAATAGGTATTTTCATTGCCTGTCACGACACCGATATTCATTTTTGTCAATAAAATCCTTGTCATAAGCAGGGAAAGGGTAGCTTCTCAATAACCCGTGGCAGACGGTAAAAAAGTTAAAAAAACACTTGACA
>CAZGQY010000162.1:0-9398 GCA_964528035.1 uncultured Methylococcaceae bacterium
ACAAACAATTATCCTGCGTCAATCTTTCGCATATTATTAAAACCTCGCTCCTTAGGAAGTTATCCCTAATTTTAATGAAATATCTGCTTGATACAAACATAATCTCTGAGCCTATGAAATCAGAGGCGAATACAGGAGTTATGAACAGGTTGGCCTTGGACAGCATATTTTCTTGCACGTCTTCAACGGTCTGGCATGAGTTATGGTACGGAGTGAAGTTACTTGATGATGGGAAGCGTAGGAACTCGCTTTATTCGTATCTTAATTTAATTATTGAAGATGGTTTCACTGTTCTGCCTTTTTGTCAAAATGCAGCAGAATGGCTTGCAGATGAGAGAGTTCGATTGAAAGCTAAAGGCATAGTACCTGCAAAATATGATAGTGAGATTGCAGCGGTAGCCAGTGTCAATCAACTTATCGTTGTGACTCGAAATACAGAAGATTTTTCGGTTTTTAATGATTTGGAAATTGAAAACTGGTTTGATTATTAATAGAATTAGCGGGTTTGGGTTATAGACTAAATACAAAAGTCCAGCATGTACCACTAAGCCCATTACTCCAAACCTTGCAATCTATCCAATTCATGTTCGCTAAAACCTGCCTGTTTGCGCAGCTCACGATTAATGGGGCCGCGTACCTTGCCCTTCATGAATTTGTGGAGAAAATCAAAATAAACGGTTTCCGAATCCAATCCACGTTCCGCGCAAAAAAACCGAAACCAACGACTGCCAATCTCAACATGACCAATTTCATCGTTCATAATGCGTTCTAAAATTTCCGCGCTTAAGGTATCTCCACACTGTAATAATTTCTGTATCATCCCTGGTGATACATCCAGCCCTCTGGCTTCAAGTGTTCTTGGAACCAGCGCTAGACGAGCCAATACGTCATGTGTGGTATCGCTGGCAACGTCCCACAGTCCGCGATGTGCAGGTAGAACTCCATAGTCCGAGTTCAATGTTTGCAGCCTGTTTCGCAACAATGAAAAATGCAGCGCTTCCTCTGCTGCAACTCGCAGCCAATCTGAATAAAAATCAGTCGGTAATTGACGAAATCTATAAAGAATATCCCACGCCAGGTGAATCGCGTAGAATTCTATATGTGCCAGGGAATGCAGCAGTGCAATGCGGCCATCAGGCGTGGAAAGGCTGCGTCGAGGCAACTGGCGAGGAGAGACCAATAATGGACGTTCAGGAAACACTGTATCCTCGATAGCGTGCGGAGTTTCAACCGAGGTATAGTCAAGCGTAGCTTGTTGCTGCGATTTCCAGGCATCATCAGTGATTGACAGCTTTTCATCAATAGAATCACTGTGCAGACAGTGTTCTGCGAATTCAAAAATATTTTTCACACCTTATCTGCGTTTACTATGATCAGAAAGATTAGAGACGTCAGTTGTTTGATTCTTTATTGTACATTGATCTACGCATTGTCCAACCAGTCAAAAATATTAGCGCCCAGCCTTGTCTCCTATCAGGATAAATTTATTCATGCTAGTGCCTATGCTGTTATGGGGCTGTTGAGCTGGCGAGCATTGTCACACTTTTTTCAACAGCGCCACTACTTGTTTATCAGCAGCCTGGTCTTTTGCAGTTTATACGGATTTTCGGATGAATTTCACCAATCCTTTGTGCCAGGTCGTCACGCCGACATTTTAGACTGGATCGCAGATACATTGGGTGCGGCTGTAATGATAGTTTTTTTGAATTTTCGCAGTAAACAGTCAGAAACGTAAAGGGAAAGATAAATTGTCTCCCTAGCGGTCGTTTTCTTCGCTTTTGAGAAAAGCGTAAAGAATGAGTTCTTTTTCTATATGTTAAATCGCAAATATGTATAGATAAAATAAAATTGTATACATATAATGGACTGCTAATTCAATTAAGTCCCTTTTATGGCTATATGGAAGCTCTTGTTAACTCTAAACGTGTGCTGACAAAACTACCCATTGCAGAGGAAGTTTCGCTGGAATCGGTACAGATTCTTAAAAAATTGGCGCAAGCACATCGTTTTCTTGCTGAGCTGAAAGGTGTCGCGAAAAGCATACCCAATGAAGGCATACTGATTACAACGCTCACCCTTCAGGAAGCAAAGGATAGCTCCGCTATCGAAAATATTTTCACTACACACGACCAGCTCTTTCAGGCCAACGTCATTCAAGGGCAGAAAATTAATCAGGCTGCAAAAGAAGTCGAAAACTATCGTGCTGCATTATGGAAAAGTTACCGACAAACTAAAATAACCAAGCTGATTCGTTTCGAGGATATTCTAAGCATTCAGGCATTGATCGAACCAAACAAGCCCGGTATTAGAAAATTACCGGGAACTGTGATCGGCAATAGCAGAACCAGACAGGTGATCTACACACCACCACAACACCCTTCGGAGATTGAAGACTTGCTCGTAAATCTTGTTGAATACATCAACGACAATAAGCTTTCAGCTCTCGATCCATTGATCAAAATGGCCATCATTCATCACCAATTTGAAAGCATCCATCCTTTTTATGACGGTAATGGGCGAGCGGGGCGAATAATCAATATTCTATACCTGGTGAAAAGTGGATTATTGGACTTACCCATTTTGTACCTCAGTCGTTATATCGTGCGTAGCAAAGATGATTATTATCGCCTGTTGCAATCTGTGCGTGATCAGAAAAACTGGCAAGGCTGGGTGCTTTATATCATCGAAGGGATCGAAATCACTGCCAAAGAAACCATAGAATTTGTCAATCAAATACGTCAACTGATCATGGCAACCAAACAAAGAATGCGTAGCGAACTTCCTAAAATTTACAGCCAAGAGCTACTCAACAACCTGTTTTTTCATCCTTATACCAAAGTGCAGTTTTTAATTGAGCAACTGGGTGTCAGCCGTATCACAGCGACTAAATATCTGAATGAATTAACCGAGCAGGATTTTGTCAGCAAACACAAAGTTGGCCGCACAAATTTTTATGTGAATGAACCCCTGGTGGAATTAATCCGGCGGCAAGAAGAGATCGAGTTATGAGTGGGGGGTGTTCCAGCCGTGTTCCCACACTCCTGCGTGGGAACGAGAAACAAAGGTCATGCAAGACAGTTATTAATATCCACGCCATATGAAAATCATAAGTGCGGTAATGGCGATGAGAGCAATTAATAAAGCTAAAATAACGATCAAAAAAGGAAATATTTCTTCATTTACAAACTGTACAAGTTCTAATAGTGTTTTAAGTATCTGGGCAAACTTGTCTAACATTTGCATATCTATCTCCAACAAAGAGTTTAGAAAATAGACAGGTTAGAGGTTCAGGCTAGCCTTTATCTAGTTTGTAACGTAGAATTAAAGAGCTTTAGTTAAAAGTATGGCCTCTGATCTGTCACGGGTGAAGGGCGTCATCGACTCTCTACGGTTGCAGCCGTAGAGAGTCAATCCTTCTTGATATTGTTTATTCTACTTAATTTCAAACAGCTTCTTTAAATACCAGCTCATCGGCAATTTTCTTATACGAATCGATCTGGTCAAAATTCAGATATCGATAAGTATCCGCAGCCATAGTATCGATTTCCTGGGCATACTCAAGATATTCGTCAGGCGTAGGAATTCGGCCAAGCATAGAACAAACCACAGCCAACTCAGCAGACGACAGATATACATTGGCACCATTTCCTAAGCGATTTGGAAAATTTCGAGTGGATGTCGAGACCACCGTAGATTTCTCTTCAACGCGTGCCTGATTTCCCATGCACAGGGAACACCCTGGCATTTCGGTACGAGCGCCTGCTTTACCGTAAATACTGTAATAACCTTCTTCCATAAGCTGCGCTTCATCCATTTTTGTCGGTGGGCAAATCCATAAACGAGTGGGCAGTACCTGATTGAACTTATCCAGCAATTTTCCCGCTGCGCGAAAATGACCAATGTTGGTCATGCAAGAGCCGATAAACACTTCATCTATCGCCGTGCCTGTGACTTCAGAGAGAGGTTTGACATCATCAGGGTCATTGGGGCAGGCAAGCAGGGGTTCTTTGATCTCGTTCAGATCAATGTCGATGACTTCGAAATATTCCGCGTCTGAATCTGCTTCCATAAGCACCGGTTTTTCCAACCACACCTGCATTTCTTTTACGCGTCGTTGCAGAGTGCGTGGATCTCCATATCCTTCAGCAATCATCCATTTTAACATGACGATATTCGAATTCAGATATTCACGAATTGATTCTTCGCCTAATCGAATGGTGCAGCCACCGGCAGAACGTTCCGCGGAGGCATCAGACAATTCAAAAGCTTGTTCAACCTTCAAATCCGGCAGTCCTTCAATCTCAAGAATACGTCCGGAAAAAACATTCTTTTTACCCTTCTTTTCAACTGTAAGCAGTCCGCGTTGAATTGCGGCATAAGGAATGGCGTTGACCAGGTCACGCAGTGTAATACCTGCTTGCATCTCGCCACTGAATCTGACTAATACAGACTCGGGCATATCCAATGGCATGACTCCAGTTGCCGCTGCAAATGCCACCAGGCCGGAACCTGCTGGAAATGATATGCCAATCGGAAAACGGGTATGCGAATCGCCACCTGTTCCCACCGTATCCGGTAACAACATGCGATTGAGCCAGGAATGAATAATTCCGTCACCCGGACGTAAGGAAACGCCTGCGCGATTCATTATAAAATCGGGCAGTGTATGCTGAGTGTCGACATCAATGGGTTTGGGATACGCTGCGGTATGACAAAATGACTGCATAACCAAATCGGCGGAAAAACCCAGGCAGGCCAGATCTTTTAGTTCGTCGCGAGTCATTGGCCCCGTTGTATCCTGGGAGCCCACTGTTGTCATTTGCGGTTCACAATAGGTGCCTGGTCGTATTCCATCAACACCACAGGCTTTCCCAACCATTTTTTGAGCCAGGGTATAGCCTTTGCCGGTATCGCCGATCTCTTCAGGTCTACGAAATACGGGCGACGCATCCAGATTCAATGAACGCCGGGCGCGTTCGGTCAAACCGCGACCAATAATCAGAGGTATTCGTCCCCCGGCCTGTACTTCGTCGAGGATCACGTCAGTTTTTAACGAAAATTCTGCCAGTACTTCATTTGTTTCATGCTTGCAAACCTTTCCTTTATAGGGATAAATGTCTATGACGTCGCCCATATTCAAATTTTCGACATCACACTCGAAAGGCAATGCCCCGGAATCTTCCATAGTATTGAAAAAAATCGGCGCAATTTTTCCACCGATGCAAACGCCTCCAGTACGCTTATTGGGTACAAAAGGGATGTCGTCGCCCATGTACCATAAAACTGAATTCGTTGCTGATTTTCTCGATGAACCTGTGCCCACTACATCGCCCACATAGGCGACTGGATGGCCTTTTTGTTTTAATGATTCGATTTGCTCTTCTGCGTTGTCAATTCCCTCGCGCGGTATTTTCAACATGGCTTTTGCGTGCAATGGAATGTCCGGTCGTGACCAGGCATCGGGAGCGGGTGACAGGTCGTCGGTATTGGTTTCGCCTGTTACCTTAAAAACGGTTACCGTGAGTTTCTCGGGGACTTTTGGTTTGGCGTTAAACCATTCTGCATTTGACCATGATTCAATAATCTTTTTTGCGTGAGCGTTACCTGCGTTGGCTTTTTCTTCTACATCATGGAATGCGTCAAAAATTAACAGAGTATGTGACAATGCCTGTACCGCTATGGGTGCCAGTTCATCATTATCCAACAAATCAACCAGAGGAGCGATATTGTATCCACCCAACATGGTTCCCAAAAGTTCTGCAGCACGCCTGGGATCAAGAATAGGGGAGTGAACTTCGGATTTGGCTACAGCGGCTAAAAAACCGGCTTTAACATACGCGGCTTCATCAACACCGGGAGGGATTCTATTGGTTAAAAGGTCAAGAATGGTTTCTTCTTCGCCCGCAGGCGGATTTTTAAGCAATTCAACCAATGCTGCCGTCTGCTCGGCATCCAGAGGCTTTGCGACGATGCCCAAAACAGCACGCTCTTCTACATGCTTACGATAGTCTTCCAACATTAGATTATATTCTCCGAATTAAGTCTTTAATGGTGGAATTCTAGCATTTTTCTGCGATTCATGCCGATTGATACGCAATTATTACACGACCTAAGGTTCGCTGAATGGTCACGAATTGATTAGAATAAAGTTTTTTCTCGATGTTTGGGTTTTTGTGTCTACATTTCTCTATACTCACGAAAGTTTTTTGCAGCATGATACTGGATCAGGTCATCCTGAATGCGCGGATCGGTTGCGCTCGATTTCCATCGCTTTAAATCAACCCGAATTTGCAAATCTGATTCGAATGCCAGCACCTTCTGGTAGTGAGAAACAAATCGTTTTAATTCACCCGCAGAGTCAAATTGATCGTGTTTTCCAGTCAATTCCTAAATCCGGATCAGGATATCTGGACGGTGATACCGTAGTCTCGGCGAATTCAGGTGCCGCCGCTTTGCATGCCGTCGGTGCAGTCTGCGATGCTATCGATCATGTAATCACTAAACAAGCGACAAACGCTTTTTGTGCAGTTCGGCCTCCCGGGCATCATGCCGAAACCAACCGTGCGATGGGCTTTTGTTTGTTTAATAATGTCGCGATTGCTGCGCAATATGCCCGATTACAATGTCATGTTGACCGTGTCGCCATCGTGGATTTTGACGTACATCACGGAAATGGTACCCAGGAAATTTTCTACTCTGAGGCAAACGTATTGTACGCCTCTACTCACCAGTATCCGCTTTATCCGGGTACGGGTGGGTTGAATGAAACAGGTGTCGGAAATATTTTCAATGCGCCCCTGTCTGCCGGGGCGGATACGCGATTGTTTCAGGCGGCGATGGGGGAAAGGATATTACCGGCGTTAATACGGTTTAAACCGGAGTTATTGCTGATTTCCGCGGGTTTTGATGCCCACAAAGATGATCCTCTGGCTTCCTTAAATTTGGTGGAGGATGATTATGCCTGGGTTACCCGTGAATTAATGGACATCGCCGATAAATTCTGCGAAGGCAGAATCGTCTCCATGTTGGAGGGTGGTTATAATTTGTCTGCACTGGCATCAAGTAGCGCTGCTCATGTACGAGAATTGATGACGGCTTAAGATTGAAGTTTAATGCCCACGGGATTGCCGGAAATTTATACGTCATACAGTAATGCTCTGTGGAACCCTTGAGTTTTGCGCGCGCGAGACGTATAAATGCTTAGTTGTTATACTCGCGAATTATTGTTTTTGAAAGATATTAAATTGCATCGTATTGATGATATGACAAAAAATTTTACTAAAAAAATGAAGGAGCTGTAATGTTTTGGGCTGATGCTCTAATTGAGAAACTTGATAAAGATCAACCTCATATTATCAATGATTCCAAAACCCCATCTGGACGTGCACATGTTGGCGCATTACGTGGTGTTTTAATACATGATGTAATGTTCAGGCGGATGAAAGAAGAAGGATTTGATGTTCGATATACCTTTGGCGTAGATGATTTTGATCCACTGGATGAAATTCCCTATGGTAGGGATGAACATTATAGTCAATATCTAGGAATGCCTCTGTGTAATGTTCCGCCGCCACCAGGTTCCAATGCAACAGATATGTCTGATTATTACATTAGTGAATTCTTTGATGTTTTTAAATATTTAGGTGTTGAGGCGGAAACTTATCGGTTGCGTGATATATATCGTTCAGGCGGATTTGATGAGCCTATTGATATTATCCTTAAACATGCTGATATTGTCCGCAAGGTTTATAAAAACATAAGCGGCTCAGAACGTTCTGATACCTGGTATCCCTTTCAAGTGATTTGTGAAAACTGCCAGAAGTTAGGAACAACCGAGGTGGTAGGCTATGACGGCAAGGAAGTAACATATCATTGTCACCCTGAGATGGTGAAGTGGGCAACAGGTTGTGGTTATCAAGGTAAAATATCGCCGTTTTCTGGAAATGGCAAATTGCCTTGGAAACTGGAATGGGTGGCAAAATGGGCGACGCGAGGTATAACAGTTGAGGGGGCGGGAAAAGACCATACTACAAAAGGTGGTTCTAGAGATGTTGCGGCTGCGTGTTTAAAACAAATCTTTAATAAAAACTCCCCACTTAATATTCCGTATGAATTTTTCCTGGTGGGAGGCGCCAAGATGAGTTCTTCGCGAGGAATAGGTGTGGCAGCAGGAGACATGGCGGATTTTTTGCCGCCAGAAATTTTGCGTTTTTTGATGCTAAGATCGCAGCCTAAAAGGCCAATTAATTTTTCACCTGATGAAAAATCTATTGTTAAATTGTTCAATGACTTTGATCGTTATAAAGACAGTGCTTTTCAAACAGGTAAATCTGAGGAGGTAAAAGAGGTTTATCGTTTATCTGAAGTATCCCAAGAAGAACATTACTTTGTTCCCGAACTTCAATTATTACAGGCATTAGTACAAATGCCCCATATTGACGTAATTGAAGAAATCAGTAAACGTAGTGAAAGACAGCTTACGGAACTAGATATGCATCATATCGAACGCCGAATGAGTTCGATCAGGTATTGGTTAGATAACTATGTAACAGATGATGAGAAGCTAGAATTAAAAACCACCTTACCTGAAGTTGCAAAAACTTTATCTGCAACTCAAATAGCATTTCTACATCGGTTAGCTGAAAAGTTAAGAACGGCCGATTGGTTGGCCGATAAATTACAAAAACTTATTTTTGATGTAATTCGGATTACACCAATTAAACAATCGGAAGCATTTCAAGCAATTTATAAATCCCTGTTCGCTCGTGTGGCAGGGCCTAAGGCTGGTAATTTATTTGAGTTTTTGGAGCAAGGTTTTTTAATGGCTCGCTTTAAAGAATTATCTTTTTCAAAAACTAATTACTGGTTAGAAACAGGTGTTGGTGTTAATGAAATTGAATCTTGGTTAGAAAAAAACATAGCCGATATTGGAAATATTTGGGCACATTTTGACTTTTTAATGCATGAAGATGTTTTGCCAGCAGGACACAAAGACGGGGAACGTGTTGGCCGTGGCTTAGGGGTTATTGAAATTTATGCTAGATTCACTTCTGATGAAAAGGTTTATATTCAAAGACTTCTTTTTGATCAATTTGAAGGAATAGATATAGATATGCATAACGAAGCGGAGTACTTTCAAACTTATGCTTATGACTATATCAAAGAATTAGAAGAGCAGTTTCGTATAGAAATTAAATCAACGGCAATTCCAGGTTGAGATGTATTTTAAATAATTAGAGTTACCACCTAAAGCTGGTCAGTTGATTGGGGCAAAGCAATAGAAGTGAAGTTCTAGAGTTCTAGGGACACAATACGAATAACGCTGAGCTTGGCGTATGATGACAAGGAGCGAGGATTCAATAATATACGAATCTTGACTGGTCTTATTGTCCGTCTTC
>CAZGQY010000163.1:0-9298 GCA_964528035.1 uncultured Methylococcaceae bacterium
CGCAGAAGACGGACAATAAGACAAGTCAGGATTGGTATATTATTGAATCCTCGCTTCTACGGTAAACAAGTTAAGTTTGCCTTGGTAATACGCGGTGTAGAAATAAATATTTTACGGAGAGTTTAATGCTTAGTATCGAGAACCTTCATGTTTCAGTCGAAGGTAAAGAAATTCTGAAGGGGATTAGCCTGGAAATAAAACCTGGCGAAGTACACGCGATTATGGGTCCTAATGGCAGTGGAAAAAGTACCCTCTCGCATGTTCTGGCAGGCCGGGATGGCTACCAGGTCACAGCCGGAAAAGTGAGTTATAAGGAGCAGGACTTACTTGAAATGCTTCCCGAAGTGCGTGCCCGGGAAGGTGTGTTCCTGGCTTTCCAGTATCCAGTGGAGATACCGGGTGTCAGCAATATTTATCTGTTGAAAGCAGCATTGAATTCTATTCGTAAGCATCAGGGCCTGGATGAATTGGATGCCATGGATTTTTTGAGTATGGTTAAATCGAAAACAAAGATGGTGGCAATGGACGAACAGTTTTTATATCGGGCTGTGAATGAAGGGTTTTCAGGCGGCGAAAAAAAACGAAATGAAATTTTGCAGATGGCTGTGCTGGAACCCAGTCTAGCGATACTTGATGAAACCGACTCGGGGCTGGATATTGACGCTCTGAAAATCGTTTCGGACGGTATTAATGCACTGCGGCGCGATACGCGTTCATTTATCCTGATTACGCATTATCAAAGGCTACTCGACTATATCAAACCGGATCATGTCCATGTTCTGGCGAATGGACGAATCATAAAATCCGGTGATGCAGACTTAGCTCTTGAACTGGAAGACAAAGGCTACGGTTGGATCGAGCAAGCTGTCGGGGCGTAACAGAGTTATGGTTGCGAAAATAAACACCCACTACCTGAAAGAATATGATCTTCGCAGAAATTTTCTGCCGGGTAACAGCCATGCCTGGTTGCGTGAGCTTCGTGAAGCTGCGCTGGAGAACTTTTCGAATACAGGATTCCCATCACCTCGTGACGAAGAGTGGAAATACACCAATGTTTCGTCGATAGAACGCAAACTGTTTTCTGCGGTGCAAAGGGATCGAGACCCAGCAGGAATTGATCCGGCATTAATTAATGACTACGCAATTGATAATGCTTTGGTACTGGTTTTTGTTGATGGCTTTTACTCAGATGAATTATCCATTCTACGGGAATTACCGAGTGATATTATCGTGGCTTCCATGGTTGATGCGTTGGATCAGCATGCAGAGAAAATAGAGGCTTGCCTGGGTTCGGCACTGAAAAACGAGTCAAATGGTTTTATCAATTTTAATTCAGCGCTGTTCAGCGATGGTGTTTTTGTTTGTATTTCTGCCGAAAAGAAACTGGAATTTCCTGTACAGCTTTTGTTCGTCGCACGCGATCAGGATGCATTGTCTACAACACGTAATCTGGTCATTGCAGAGCAGGGTGCTCAATGTGAAATTGTCGAAACATATATAAGTGCAGATGATTCGGGTTATCTGACTGCATCGGTGTCAGAAGTGCTGGTTGCCGAAAATGCCTGCGTCAACTGGACGAAGGTGCAGTGTGAGTCGTCGAAAGGATTTCATTTCGGGGGTTTGTATGTGAACCAGCAAGCCTATGCTCAATTTAAGCACTCGAGTTTTTCGTTTGGTGGCTTGCTGGTGCGCAACGAAGTCCATGCTGAATTGGGCAATGCTTCGGAATGTACTTTGGATGGTGTGTTTATCGGGGCAGGTCGTCAGCATGTTGATAATCATACGAGAATTTGTCATGCCAGGCCCAATGCAATCAGCCGGGAATTTTATAAAGGAATCCTGGATCAACGTGCTCGCGGTGTGTTTCAAGGGCGAATTATTGTCGCTAAAGATGCGCAAAAAACAGATTCAGAAATGAATAACCGTAATTTATTGTTATCGGAAAATGCCGAAATAGACACAAAACCACAGCTTGAAATTTATGCCGATGATGTTAAATGCGCGCACGGTGTGACAGTCGGTCGCCTGGCGGATGAATCGGTTTTTTATCTGCAATCTCGTGGAATCGAAGAGTCGGCCGCCAGAGATATGCTGACTTTTGCCTTTGCCAATGAGATGGTCGAAAAAATAACTAATAATAACTTGCGTGGTGTCGTGCAAACTGAATTACTGAATTGCTTACCGCAGTCAGGTGTAAAGAAGGAATGGTTATGAGTGGTGTAAACCGGGAAGCTGTTGAATTGAGTATTGCGAGTCGTCGTTTTGATGTCAATCAAGTGCGTGGAGATTTTCCGATTTTGTCGGAAGTGGTGCGTGGAAAACCGTTGGTCTATCTGGATAATGCGGCAACATCTCAAAAACCACGGGCTGTAATTGATGCAATATCCCACGTTTACGAGCATGATTTTTCTAATGTTCATCGAGGTGTGCATACTCTGAGTGAACGTTCAACCGCAGCCTATGAGCAAGCCCGCGAAAAGGTGCGGCAGTTTATCAATGCCGACAGCACGAAAGAAGTAATCTTTCTACGGGGGACTACCGAGGCAATTAATCTGGTCGCGAGCAGTTACGGTGGAGCAAATATCAAGCAGGGTGATGAAATTCTGATTACCGCGATGGAGCATCATTCAAATATTGTTCCCTGGCAGATGCTTTGTCAGCGTACTGGCGCGATTCTAAAGGTTGCTCCGATCAATCTTGACGGAGAATTAGTACTTGAGGAATTTCAACAGCTGTTATCTGATCGCACCCGGATTGTCTCTGTGTCGCATATGTCAAATGCATTAGGATCGATCAATCCGGTAGAGAAAATTATTGAGCTGGCGCACGCGAGTAATATACCCGTTATGCTGGATGGGGCTCAGGCGGTTCCGCATTTGGCGGTGGATGTGCAGAAACTGGACTGTGATTTTTATGCGTTTTCCGGACACAAATTGTACGCGCCTTCGGGAATTGGTGTTTTATATGGTAAATCTGAATTATTAGAAGCAATGCCTCCCTACCAGGGAGGCGGCGATATGATCAGGCGCGTGACTTTTGAAGGCACTGAATATAATGCGTTGCCCTATAAATTCGAAGCGGGTACCCCGAGCATTGCAGATACTATCGGCTTGGGTGCAGCGTTGGATTATATCTCTTCACTGGGAATTGAGCAGATCGCTGAACACGAAAAACAGTTACTGGACTATGCGACCGAATGTGCGCAAAAAATATCGGGGCTGCGAATCATCGGAACGGCGGAGCAGAAAGGCGCGATACTTTCATTTGTGTTGGACACGGTTCATCCGCACGACATCGGTACGGTACTCGATCATTATGGTATTGCAGTACGCGCGGGCCATCATTGTGCGATGCCGGTCATGGATTTTTTTAAAGTACCCGCAACCGCCAGGGCGTCTTTTGCGATGTACAACACATTTGAAGAAGTGGATATATTGATGGATGGCTTAAAAGAAGTAATAAAGGTTTTTGGCTGATGATGAATGATTTAAGGGATCTCTACCAAGAGGTGATATTTGACCACAATCGTAATCCCCGTAACTTCCACGTTATGGAAGATGCAAATCGCACTGTCGAAGGTTTTAATCCATTGTGTGGCGACCGGCTGACATTGTATTTGAATGTTCAAAACCAGGTTATCGAGGATGCCAGTTTTCAGGGATCCGGTTGTGCAATTTCCACAGCATCGGTTTCGTTGATGACCGAAATGGTCAAGGGAAAAACAGAACAGGAAGCTCAATCGTTATTCGAAACATTTCATAAAATCACGACCGGTAAAGACGATGAACTAAAGTTGGAAGAGCTGGGTAAACTGCAGGTATTAGCCGGTGTCAGAGCGTATCCGGCACGCGTAAAATGTGCAACATTGGCTTGGCATACCCTGGATGCAGCAATCAAAAATGAAGCGGATTCTGTGACTACAGAATAAACGAATGACAGTGAAGAAAGGCTTGAAACAAATTGGAAGTTGCGCATGACAGAATGGAGTGATGTGATCCAGGTGCGTGCCCTGGCCGATGGCGAACACATGCTAGTGGATCTGGATGGAACCGATGTCGCGGTATTCAATCTGCAGGGACAATTTTTTGCTATCGAGGATGTATGTACACACGATGGTATGGAATTGGCCAGTGGTGAGCGATGCGGTGACGAAATAATCTGCCCACGACACGGTGCCCGGTTTTGTATCCGCAACGGTAAAGCACTTACGCCACCCGCCTACGAAGATCTGCATTGTTTTCCAATTCGAATCGAAGCCGAGATGATTCAGGTTCGAGATGATCGATGGGATTGATTCAGCATATCTCTGGTAATGTGCTAAGTCATCGTTTTCAGGAAAAACAGCAACGCTGCCACTTACTTTAGTACTGACCTCTTTATCTGCGGGAAAAGAGGTCAGTACCCATATTGTTGCAAGGTAAAATTTTTCAGTCGTAACTTAACTACTTGCCCCCTATCGAAACAGCCCTCTATGGGGGATCTGTGGAGGAAGTGTATGCGGCAGGGAAGCCGCATCCAAGCCTACAAGGATGTATTTACGGCGTCTTCCGCAACAGATCACCCATAGAGGGGCGAGCCAGTTACTTTCAGTCCTTCAATGTAATAAATACACGATCGATTTCCCCGGAAAATGCAAACACACCGCCTTCGTAACTGGAATCGACCTGTGTTCCGGTATCCCGGCCAATATCGAAGGTTTCAGCCAATGAGTAGGTGCTGATATGCATTTGCGGCATGTCGATGCTATCCACTTTAGCGCCGTTGACGTACAGCTCGCCGGTACCGCCAAATTCGACGGTCTTGAGAAAATTGAATTTCAGTGCTGTCTTGCCTTTCGGTAGTGCCGGGGAACTTAAGTGGTAATGTACACCATCGAGGTAGTTGTAGTCGTAGTGCAACTTACCCTCTTTTATATACATTGTGAATCCGCCAGTCATACCGCCAACTGCGACAATCACACCTTCTTCATCGCCGTTAAGGTCAATAGTGGTCACAATTTCATGCGAACGGTTCTTGACCGGGGCGGATGCTTTCTCGGCAATTCGAAATGCACCCGGTGCGAAATAGACATATTCTTTTTTATCACCGAACATGATGTCCTGCACACCAGCAATTCTTTTAATCATATCATCGTAGAGAGGATAGACGTTGTTGGCCCAGGCTTCATCATCGAATGCTTGTTGGAGTTCTTTGAGCTTTTCTGGGTACTTCTCGGCCAGATTAGTGCTTTCAGAAAAATCTTCGGAGACATGATATAGTTCCCAGACGTCATCTTCGAAAGGTACTACCTTGTTGAGTTCCCACGGCATTCGGTTAGCATGCAACGTGACAGCTTTCCAGCCATCCTCCCAAATCGCACGATTGCCATACATTTCATAGTACTGCCGTTTCTTGGCGTTGGGTGCGTCGGCATCGTTGAACGAGTAGTTCATTGCGATGCCGGTAAACGGTTGCTGGGGGATTCCGTGGTACGTCTCAGGCTTTTCTACCCGTGCAGCCTCAAGAATTGTTGGCGCAATATCACTGATATGATGATATTGTTTGCGAATTTCACCCTTACCCTGTATTCCATTGGGCCAGTGAATGACCAATGCATCAGCCTGGCCGCCGCGATGCTCGGATTGCTTGAAATAACGGAAAGGAGTGTTTCCCGCCATGGCCCAACCGGCATGATAGTGCGGGTAGGTATCCCGTCGGCCCCACCGTTCCAGATTACGCATGCTGGCATCGAAAGGGGTCTGCAGGCCATTTAGTACATAGGTTTCGTTGAATGTACCGGCCAGTCCGCCTTCACCGCTTGCGCCGTTGTCTGAGGTAACAACAATTAAAGTGTTGTCCAGTTCACCGATGCGCCGTAGGGTGTCGACGACCCGACCAATCTGATGATCGACGTATTCCAACTGAGCGGCAAATACTTCCATTTGTCTCGAATAAAGGCGCTTTTCATCGTCATTGAGCGAGTCCCAGGCTGGAAGTTCGTCAATGCGCTCGGTAAGTTTTGTGTCTTGCGGAACGATGCCAAGCCGTTTTTGGTTTGCGATTATTTCTGTACGTGCCTGATCCCAGCCCTTATCAAATTTGCCGGCATACTTGTTGATATAGGCATCCGGGGCATGGTGTGGAGAGTGCATCGATCCTGATGCCCATAGCATCATAAAGGGTAAATCAGGTTTGAGTGATTTATGTCCGGTGATCCAGTCGATCGCACGGTCAGCAAGATCTTTATCAAGGTGCTCGGTCGTATGATACGGCTCAGGTGTGTGATCATTCCACATCACCGGGATAAACTGGTGTACATCCGCCGACATAAAGTTGTAACCGTGATCAAAACCTTCATCACTGGGCCAGCGGTCGAAAGGTCCAACCTGTGAAACCTCGTAAAGCGGCGTGTGATCCCATTTACCCAGTGCATAGTTCACATAGCCTGCTTCTTGCAGGTAATTGGCTACCGATTTGGCCGATGAAGGAACGATTGCGTTGTAGCCGGGAAAGCCCATGGCGGTTAAGGCATGGCTACCAAGGCCAATTGCATGTGGGTTGCGTCCGGCCATCAGAGTGGCACGTGACGGTGAGCACAATGCCGTGGTGTGGAAATTGTTGTATCGTAAGCCGTTGCTTGCCAGGGCATCAATGCTAGGGGTTTCGATTAAGCCGCCAAATGAACCAATCTGGGCAAAACCGGTGTCATCGAGCAGGAAAATAATGACATTGGGTGCATCTTTGGGTGGCCGTTTTTCGGCTGGCCACCATTCTTCTGAGTCCTTGTAAGAACGTGCAATTTTGCCCCCAAATGCAGGTTGGGTATTTGAAATTGGTGTGTTGCTTGTGTCTCCCTGTTCGGTAATCTGCTTCATTTGCCCACAACTGCTAACAAGAAAGGCTAATGCCATACAGCTGATAAATCCAAAGTAATTTGCCCTGTTTTCCATTTTATTCACCTTACAAATTGATTGACCAGGATGATTCCTAACATTTTCACATATACCAAGATATTTCAGTATATCACCGGTAAGGTGGTATTTATAAGTATGAATACTTATATTGAAACGGCTTGTCCCCTAATCGAAACAGCCCTCTATGGGGGATCTGTGGAGGAAGTGTATGCGGCAGGGAAGCCGCATCCAAGCCTACAAGGATGTATTTACGGCGTCTTTCGGAACAGATTACCCATAGAGGGGTGAGCAGTTACCTTATATTAATAATAAGTTATAGGGCAGGCCAATCTATTAGCCTTTAATTCAATTTTTTGATAAACAATATTAAGAAATTCTATGTGCTGATTCAAAAATGGTAATTTTTCACAGAATATTTTCTTGAGATAGGTAAATATGGTCAGTGGGGTAGTGTGCATAGATCCCGAGCTGAACAATAAAGATTATCAGGAAGGGGAGAAATATGGCTAGAAAATCGAAGAATAGTAAAAAAATTGAATACCGTAATGTCAAGATAGAAATCATTTCCGGGCAAACCGAGGAGGCAATAAAAATCGGTTCGAAGGGAATAGAATCATCCCGGGACGCTGATACCGGGACGTATGTTTGTGATGAACTGCCTTATCAAACGTTTGGAACATTGGAGGAATTGGGCAAAGCTTTTGTCGATTCAGAGGATTCAGATTGATTTTCTATAAGCACAATTGCTGCTTTTTAGATTAAATATTTACAGGAGGTTCTTATCATGAACGTGAGAAAAAATGCTGCAAGTTTGAGTGATGCTGAGTGGCGTCGATTCATGCAGGCTGTCGTCAAACTAAAACATACATTTTATGCCGGATCGGATCTAAGTCTATATGACCAGTTTGTTGCTATCCATGTAGCGGTTCGAGGCCTGGGTGGTGCACAGAGTGGAGATGGAGCCCATAATGGGGCTGCATTTTTAGCCTGGCACCGTGAATATATTCGCCGTTTTGAAAAGGCGCTGCAACTCGTTGATCCTCAGGTTTCTTTGCCATACTGGAATTGGGGTTTGGGTCCGTTGTCGGACACTACATCATTGTTTGTTGATAATCGCATCGGTCCATTGGGTTCTGGTGGTAACAGCGGCTTCGAAATTGTGTCTGGTTACCTTGCTCGAACACCCAATTCTATTAACCCATTGGGTTGGGTGATACATCCACAATTGAGGGTGCAGGGGGCAGGATTACAGCGTAATCGCAGTTTAGATACTGGGCCTGGATGGCCTACGGCGGTGGGAATCGGTAATGTTTTGGGTCAAGTGGTTTTTCAGTTATTTCGTCCGGGACTGGAAGGTGCTCCGAATCATAATACTGTACATAACCGAATGGGACGGGATATGGCGGCGGCGTCGTCACCCAATGACCCTATATTCTTTCTGCACCATTGCCAGGTGGACAGAATATGGGCTAAGTGGCAGGTCGATCATCCTGGTGGTGCAAATTATAATCCTTTGGGATCCGGAGGTCAGGGCCATCGTTTGAATGATCGTATGTGGCCCTGGGATGGTGGTGATTCTGAGACAACACGTGCAGTGACCGAGTTACTTCCCGGATTGGCGGCGACCGATATTGTGCAGCCCGTTGATATTCTGGATCATAGAAGTTTAGGTTATTGTTATGACGACGAACCGGGTTGCCCTTGTGCGGGAAATGGTAATAATAACGGTGGCGGTGGTGAGCCCCAGCAGCCGATCGTGCTACGTGGAGAGACCCGACCGAATCTTATTATTCCGGATAATGTACCGCAGGGTGTGGCCAGTAATATCACTCTCAACGGTAATGGAAGTGTCTTAAATATTACAGTCTCGGTGGAGATTACCCATACCTGGATTGGCGATTTGAGGATAACATTAATATCGCCCGATGGCTTGACGGCTTTGTTGCATGATCAAAATGGGGGAGATACGAATGACATTCGTCGAACTTTTACGCCGACAAATTCTGCTGATCTGGCGAATATGACTCAAGGTGGAGTACAAGGCGGAGGTACGTGGGGCTTACATATTTCAGATAACGCCAACAGGGATACTGGAAGGCTCATCTCCTGGTCTATAGAGGTGACAGTTTCCGTCTAACGATTTTACATGCAGCAGAGCGGCCGCTTTAGCGAGACTATTGCGGTCGCAGTTGGGTGTAACGGCTCAGTGAATTTCTTTTTGTTACTGGCATTAACTTGACATAATAATTGGAAACGAGCAAAATCCCCTGTCCTTCGATAATGCTTGCTGGCAAGATATATAATACTTGCGTTCAAGCCGCTTAAGGTCTATTTCAATTGGCAAGGTAGCTCAGCTGGTGAGAGCGCAGGATTCATAACCCTGAGGCCGGGGGTTCAAGTCCCCC
>CAZGQY010000164.1:0-9134 GCA_964528035.1 uncultured Methylococcaceae bacterium
AACCACCACGAATGAAATCCTCGTGTCAAGAAGTTTAGAACCGTTTCGCCGTGGCTGAAACCGGCCCGTATTTGAAAATCCTTAGTAAGGCTATACGATACAGAAGCTCGCGGTGAAAAAGCGTCACCAAACAATGCGGGTTCAGTTTTGAAATCATAGCGACCTCCCAGGGTTAATTGAAGCTGATCATCAAGAAAAGACAGCACATCCTGAGCATATATGGCCGCCTTGAATATGCCGGTTATTGCTTCGCCATGGTCGGGAGCCTGAGTCTGGAGTTCTTCCGTATGTTGACCTGCATCGTTCTTGCGCAATTCTAATCCAAGCAGGATATCATTATCCTCGATGGCATGAATGCCAAAACGAAAATCTCCGTAGGCCTGGTATCCGTGAGACTCTGATTTGCTAAAGTTAGGACTTTGAGTGGCTGCGTGACAGTTACCACAATGAGCTCCGTCGCGTTGTGCATAAGAAATATCCGCATGAACTGAGTAATCTCCATCTGCGAAATCCTGTTTATAATTTGCGGCAACGATATCAACTGTCTGTTTTATAGTGCTGGCGCTTTTAAATGCTGCGTTAGCCGGAAACCCGGGAATTGGGATTGGATCGGTATATCCGTCTACATCATCATTATGGCGATAATAGGACAGAGTCAGATTCTTGAAGCGAAGTTTGGCAAAAACATCAATGCTTTCTACTTTAGGATTGCCCGCATCGTTGTACCAAAACTCCATTGGAAATTGACTACGAACATGTTTTGCAGTCAATAACAGCGAGACATCTTCGCCGAAATCCTTACCCAACTGTACAACTGTGTTACCCGTATACCTTGATCCTCCGTAGTAGGAGACAAACGCACCGTCAATATCACCGCCCGATATCGTGGAAATATTAATAACGCCTAAAAAAGCATTTTCCCCATAGAGTGCTGAAACCGGCCCGCGTATGACTTCTAGTTGCTTTACATTTTCGAGTGGAAAGAAATCAAAGCCGGGTTGCTGTGGAAAACCTCCTTTATTCCAGGAGTTGTACGGTACACCGTCGATTAGCAGAAGAACCCGACTGGTGAAAGGATTCTGACCGAATCCACGCAGGGTTATGGTTTGCATCATAGGATTCCAGCGTACATTGACCCCGGCAACATATCGCAACATCTCCGGTATGGTTTTCGCAGTAGATTGTAATATTTGCTTGCGAGTGACAACGGTGACCGACACCGGTGCTTTTGCCAAGGGTATTTTGGTCTTTGTAGCCGCTTCCACGAATACAGGAACCCCGAGTTCGTAGTCAAAAACGAATTCTCCGGCACCCTCATCACACTCTACCGCAGCAGAAAATAGAAATAGGGACATCAACCCACTTATTGATAACAATCTATATGACCTGTGCATTGCCATGATCCGTTACCTAATCGATTTTAAATATTACCGGTGTGTTCACGGTATTTATTGTGTATTTCCCTAGCTTTTTGCTGGTTTTAGTAGTCCATATAATTATCATAGAATATACCGAGCGTTTCGCATTGCATAGTTGTATTAAAAATAATAGAAACAATCATTTGTCTGTAAACTGTTTTTGATTTCTCAAATCGTTGAGAATTGAGCTTAACTGTTCATGATTTACCGGTTTAGTCAAATGTCCATTACTACCCAGCGCGTAGCCAGTTGAAACGTCATCAACCATCGAAATAATGATGACCGGAATTGAGGAAATTATAGGATCAGCTTTTAAAGCCTTTAGAACTTGCCATCCATCCATGTCTGGCATGAGAACATCGAGAGTGATGGCAAAGGGTAGGAGTGTCCGAGCGAGTTCGATGGTCTGGATGGCGGATGGGCACGTTCTGACGGTGTAACCGTCCCGTTCCAGATAGCGAGAAATAAGTTCACGCGCCGCCGGATCGTCATCGACGACAAGAACCAAAGATTGATGTTTGTCTGAACCAACAAAGTTGCTTTTGTCAATTTGATAAATATTGTTATCTGAATAGTTTGGGTTATCGTCTCCAGGTTCACGAATTAACGGTAATTTGATCGTGAATGCCGAGCCAACCCCCAATGTACTGGTTAACGAGATATTTCCCCCTAACATAGCACTATATTTCTGGGCAATGGCCAGTCCTAAACCTGTACCTCCGAACTCTCGCGTTGTTGATGAATCGGCTTGTCGGAAAGCATCAAATATATGTTCAATCTTGTTATCTGGAATCCCGATTCCGTTGTCAGATATTCTAAATAGGATCCATGAAATACCCTCGCTGTCGTATGTTTCGATCTCCAGTTTAACCTGCCCATTGTGGGTAAATTTACAGGCGTTGGACAAAAGGTTGACGAGACATTGATGGATCCTGAGTGGATCACTTTTCATCTTTTCAATCGGACTAAGGTATTTAACCTGGAGTTGATTGCTGTTTTTCCGGGCAATGGGTTCTATGGTTTCAACGACCTGGGTGACAATGCTTTTAACCTCGAAAGATTCGATCATTAATTGCATGTGACCTGCCTCAATCTTAGATAGATCCAGTACATCATTAATTAAGGAAAGCAGTTGCCGACCGGCAGACTGTATTTTACGTAAGTCCTGGCTAAATTCTTCTAATCCGGCTTCTTCAGCATCCTCTTCAAGCATTTCGCTAAAACCCAGGATAGCATTCAATGGGGTACGTAGTTCATGGCTCATATTGGCAAGAAATTCTGACTTGTGTCTGCTGGTTTTGACCAGGGCAATAGTTTGTTCTCGGAGCTCCAGGGTTCGACTGTTTATTCGTTCCTCGAGATTCAGGTTTAGTGACTGGACCTCATTTACAAGCTCGATTTTTTTTTCGATATTAGTCCGCAAAGATACTGCCATACTGTTAAATGTGGCTGCCAGCTGGCCAAGTTCATCTCGGGTTGTGACAGGAATCATATGATCCAGGTCGCCCTGAGCTATACGTTGCGCACCGACTGTGAGGAGATTAATGGGTTGGGTAATACGCTTTGCCAGAAAATGGATAATCAGAGCACTGAATATTGCGATAGCAATGATTAAACCTCCCCATACCTGGATAATTGAGATGGTCGCCTGGTCAAGCGCATGCATTGATAGTCCTAATCGTAAATAGCCGATAATTTCATATCGATCTTTTATTTTTTTCCCAGGTGTCCTTGATAGAGAGCCCAGAATTTCTTCATCGGGTAACTGTCCAAATTGAAACAGGATCGGCAGAGTGTATTCGATTAACTGCTGATCTCCATAGCGAAGCAATTTGAACGATACTTTTGTATGGCTATTTTCAGGAATTGTTTTTTCAAAGGGTGGTTTTATAAACCTGTCTTTAGCTTTAATGATATCCGGACCGTTACTTGCCAGGAGTTCATTTTTATCGTTATATATCGACACGAATACCACATCAGGTTGTAACAGGGTGTTGCCGATTACAGTGCGAAGTAATTGCTGATTTTCTGAATAGACACCGAGTTTTGCGTTATTTGACAAATTCACAGCAATCAATTCACCGCGTTTAAAAAATTCTTTTTTGGCTAGAGATTCCTGCATTTTCAGACTGAAATAACCAAACAATATAAATATTATTAGAAAAATGGGAATCACCGACCAAAATATGTGGCTACGAAAATGTCGGTTAGATGCCGGTAGTTTAAATTGTCGATTCATCCGACGTATTCTCGGGTGGTTTTGTTGTTACTGTCACAAAAGGATCCTGACGTTTCATTCAATCACTTTAAATGCGCGGTTGACTAAGCTTTCTGGCAGTTTTAACTGTAATTTTTTTGCTGTTATTAAATTCACGAATAAGACAGTTGATTCCACAGAAGTAAAGGGAAGAGTGATGGCTGCATCTTTATCCATCATTTGATTCGCCAGCTCTCCGGCCTGGCGACCAATATCCTTACTGCTCGCCATAGACAAGGACATGACTGCACCCATTTCAACCTGGCCAAGGGAATAACCAATGACAGGGATATTTTCTCTATAGGAAAACATCATTATCTGTTCTACGAAATCATTCCCCAGAATATCTTTCTCTGGCAATAGCCAGAGAATGTCAATCTGCTCTTCCTCCAGTTCCTGCAAGCCAGATAATGCTTGTTTGGGTGATTTTATTTCTCTGGTAATTAATTCAATGCCGATTCTGGAGCAGAAAGATTTTGCTCTTTCGATTAAAAATCCAGTATTTTGTTTATTGTATATGGTGCCGACACGTTTAATATCCGGATTCAATTGCCGGATAAGATTCAGCGAGTCGGAAACCTTAATATTCATACTGGCACCCGTAACCCCGGTCATTTCCGAATCAATTAGATTGGAGGGGTTGAGTACCATTGCATAAATAACCGGGGTATTCGGGTGAAACTCCAATACCGCCTGCAGAGCCCAAACGCCAACCGCGAGAATTAATTCTGGCTGTAGTTCATTCTCTATCGTATGGAGTAGACTCCTGGCGACCTGGAAATCGCCTTTCATGTCAAAAACGGCATCGACTTTCAGATGAGAGGTTTCAGAAAATCCATCAATAGCCTGGTGATAAGGGAGTACATCGGCCCCAATTAGAGCACTGACTTCGGCAGCATCAGCGAGCTGAAGTGAAACGAACCAGGATAGGCAAACAAACAGCTCAACAATAAACCGGTGTAAACGATTATTTTTTTTTGTTGAGTGGTTGGAAATTCTCACCACAACTCTTCAATTTAGAAAAAGCATGGTGTGATGGTGTGATAATGCCTGATCAGGCTTTTGGGCGTTATTAAAGCAAGGAAATGAGTGTAAATAAGAAAGAATGAATAGAAAAATATAGATTAAAAGTATCATTTTCGAAAAAATGTGACCTGGATTAATATTGATCCAATTTTCTATATAGTCGCTATTCCTGTCACAGGTCATTGGTCTGAAATCAGGAATACTCTAATTTTTTTTAACAGCAGATCAAATTCTACGGGTTTGGTATCATAGTCGTTACAACCCGCTTGCAATGCTGTATTTCGATCTTCTGGCATGGCGTGCGCTGTTAGTGCAATAATCGGAATGGAGGCTGTGAGAGGGTTTTGTTTTATACGCCTGGTTGCCTCCCAACCATCGATCAAAGGCAGGCTCAGATCCATGAGTATAAGATCGGGAGATTCTTCTGTAGCAAGGCTTATCGCCTCCAGACCATCGACCGCATTTACTATATCAAATCCTTTACGTTGCAAGCGGCGAGAGAGCATGTCTCTGTTTAAATCATTATCTTCAACTAATAATATTTTTGCCATATTTGTACTTTTTCAAGCTTATAGTGTTTATTGATGCCATCGAGCCAAAAATTGCCAATATCATTGGCAAAAAACCAACAGAGTGCGATTATTTTTTTAAAAAATTGTAGGGTTCATAAACTAATTTTCATTTACCGTATCAGGTATGGAAATTCAGTTGGTCTTTGCCGTTACGTTTCGCCTGGAACATGGCTTTATCCGCTATGTCCAGTAGATATTCATACGACGATCCGTGCAAAGGAAACAGGGAAATACCTATTGATATATTTATCGAAGCAACTTTTTCACCCTTGATGAATGGTTTTCGTACCGCTTCCATTAATTGATAGCCCTTAAGGCTAGCCAATTTAGAATCAGACTCTTTGCAAACGATCACAAACTCATCACCACCAATACGCGCTACAGTATCGGTATCGCGAAATACCTTGTTCATCCGTAAGGCTAATTGCTTGAGGATAAAGTCACCAAATTCATGTCCCCAATAATCATTAGCAGCTTTAAAAGCATCAAGATCGCAATAGAGCAGGGCAAATTTTTCATTTGCCTGCAACTTATCCTCAACAATATTCTTCAGTAAAATTCGGTTAGCCAGACCTGTCAGGGGATCGGTCAAAGCCATATTTTTCCATTTTTCCTGGCGTTCTTTACGTTCCGTAATATCTTTATGAATGGTAACAATGCCACCTTCTGGCATGTTAGAGTAGGCAATTTCTATCCATCGTTTATCATTGGGTAATTGAGTCACGATAGATTGTTGTTCTGCAACTCTTAATTCATGGATATTGGAGTTCTTTTCGGAAATGATCTTCTCGAAATCAATTAGATATTCCGAGTTTGTATTTTTTCCATAAATCTGGTAGAAACCTTTGTTAGCGAGTTGAAGTTGCCATTTTTCATCAAATAATGCAAATCCATGTTCAATGCTTTGAACCGCCTGATTCAAAACCTGCCAGTAGCGTTTTTGTTGTTGACGAAGCATTTGGTTTTCTAATGCCCGTTGGATTTTAACGCGAAGAAGGACTGCGTTAATCGGCGCATGCAGGAAATCATCAACGCCACTTTCCATGCATTCAATAATGAGTTGGATATTGGACGAATGAGAAATCACAAGTATGACCAGATTCGGATTTTCACGACGAATGCGTGAAATTTTTGTCTGTTCAGTAAAATTCAAA
This sequence comes from uncultured Methylococcaceae bacterium, assembly GCA_964528035.1. Lineage (GTDB taxonomy): Bacteria > Pseudomonadota > Gammaproteobacteria > Methylococcales > UBA1147 > CAZGQY01. The sequence goes on from CAZGQY010000164.1 coordinate 6,428, forward strand.
CGATCTATACAAATAAGTACCATTTCAACAGCAGCTAAATTTATTGATTTTATCGTCGACGCTATGTCTTGGGTGAGAGTAACGTCATAGCCATCGCGGCTCAAGCGGCGAGACAGGATTTTTTGGCTGATCGGATTATTGTCACTGATGACAATACGGGATTTCATTAGCTGCGAGGGAACTCTGCTTGGACATACCTCTAATTTATCAGTGTGGTGATCAACCGTTTCAACTGTCTCCAGAATATAGGTCGCTGATGCCAGGATATCATGTAGAAAGCTATAAGTTGTCGGAAGGGCTGCGAAACGCTCTATCAGATCCTCAATGAGTAATTCGCCATGTCCTTTGATAGTAGTAATGGGAGTTCTAATTGCATGACAAAAATCTTCCCAGTCGATTATCGTGGGATTGATTTTTTCAAGGGTTGCTTTTAGCTCGAGCGTTGAGAGATTGATTCGTTTCAGTTCATTATCAATTTTTCTGTCGGCATTACCATATTCCTGAAGTAATTGGTTAATATCTAGAATAACATCCGCATGATAAGAGATGTTATCCAGTATAAATTGCAACTTCTGCCCGGTGACTTTGGTCACTTTATTTATAATCAATAATGCTAAATTTTAGATTGTGATTGCCGGTTGAGGAATATTTCTATTCACCGATAATCCTGAAATCGATAATATAGAAATAACCATATTAATGCTTGATGATAGGCAAAGATCTAAATCATTACCTCTATGTAAACCGATGCTGATATTAACCACAGCTTCTATTACAACTCGTAGTAATAAGCGAATGTAATAATTACAACGATAGTTGATGCCGCCGTGATTTGCAACAGTCCATTACAAGGATCATTAGCGAAGTCTTCTGACGATTTCTTGGTTTTTTCCGTTTGCAAAATACTATCAGGTAATACACAGAATTTACCTGTAAAAAAGCTATGATTCTATAGCATCAGTCAGGATTGCGATGCTCGACAACTACAGTGGTATAAATGCCTCCACGTACATTAAATTTGGCGCTGATTTTCATGTATTTGGGCTTGGAAACGCTAATTAGATCGTCGAGAATGTTATTTGTAACCGCTTCATGGAAGGCGCCCTGGTCGCGATAAGACCACATATAAAGTTTTATCGATTTTAATTCGATGCACAATGCATTCGGAATATATTCAATATTGATTGTTGCAAAATCCGGCTGCCCCGTCATTGGGCATAAGCAGGTAAATTCCGGAATGTTCATTTGTACGGTGAAGTCTCGTTCCGGTTTCGGGTTTGCAAAGGTTTCTAATGTTCTGCTTTTTTGTTTAGGCATTTGATTACTGAATTTTCGATAGAATTTCGGGATGGTAATTAAAAATATTCTGATTGATAATAACCCTTTTTCCAGATCCAGATGGCTTTTTATTTGCAGATAGCCGATTTGGAACGCTTTCCCACCGAACTCATATTCGACATGCGTTTGACTCAAATTAAACTCTCTGGTTTCAAATCTTTTGTAGATCCGGTATCGATACCCGTTGAGGCCAATTTGGTCGGTATAGTCGGTCCCAACGGTTGTGGTAAATCCAATATTATAGACGCGGTTCGCTGGGTAATGGGTGAAAGTTCTGCCAAGCATCTTCGTGGTGGAACAATGGCAGATGTTATCTTCGATGGTTCCTTGGCGCGCAAACCGGTGGGCATGGCTTCGGTTGAGCTGGTGTTTGACAACAGTTCGCAAGCAATTGGGGGTGAATACGCGGCTTATGATACGATCTTAGTAAGACGCCAGGTTAGCCGAGATGGACAATCCGTTTATTCGTTAAATGGATCCAAATGTAGACGCAAGGATATTACCGATATATTTTTAGGCACTGGTTTGGGTTCTCGAAGTTACGCAATAATTGAACAAGGAACTATATCCAGACTGATAGAAGCGAAGCCGGACGATCTCCGCACTTTAATAGAGGAGGCTGCTGGAATTTCAAAATATAATGACCGACGAAGAGAGACAGAGCTTAGAATTCATCATACACGAGAAAATCTTGATCGGTTGACGGATTTGCGTAACGAAGTTGCCACTCAAATCAAACACTTGAAACGACAGGCAAACAAAGCCGAAAAATTTAAGCAACTCAAAGCCCGTGAAAGAATCTGCAAACAGGAGTTGCTGGCCATTCGTTGGCTAGCATTCAGCGAACAGATTTCAGAACACGAACAGTTGGCACAGTCGTATCAAAGTCAGTTTGCAAACTTGCATGAAGAACAACAAAGGCTTGAGCAGGATCTTAGTAATGCGCAAAATGCTCAAAATGCATCACAGCAAATTTTAAATACAACCCAAGGTGAGTTCTATGCAGCCGGTGCAGATATTGCCAGGGTAGAACAGAGTATAAAGCTTTCTCAGCAGATTCGGCAGGACGCAGAAGCAGAACTGCAACGGCTGAAGAAGAGTACTCAAACCGCTGTGAGCGAACTGGATCAGGATAAAATCCAGCTGCAGCAATTTCACAATGAAATAGATACGATCAATATAAATTTGATTAAAGCCCGCCAATTGGAAACTCTGGCCACTCGAAATCGGGTTATCGCTGATCGCATTCGAAGCGATAAGCGATCAGCTTTGGACTCGGTTCGTATTGAACTGGTGGCAGAAAAGAAAAAAATAGAGGTGGAAAATAACCGAATTGCGCAATATAAGGAACAATCCAATCAATATCAAT
>CAZGQY010000165.1:0-9100 GCA_964528035.1 uncultured Methylococcaceae bacterium
GCGCGAATTACGAAATCTGATCGAACGTTGCGTACTCTTTTCGAACGGTCAGGTGTTTCCATTGGAATGGTTACAATTGCCTGGCGAACAGGCGAAAGCAAATTTATCTGAAATACAACAAAAGAGCCGCGAAAGTCTGACTATCCCGCTGAATGGAGCTATGAATCTGGACGACATGGATCGGTATATTATTCAAAATGCGCTGGAACGATCAAAATTCAACATTACCGCGACCGCTCGTGCCCTTGGAACCACCCGAGAAACATTACGCTATCGGATTCGCAAGTATGGTCTTGAAACAAATTTGTAAGTCTCACCCTGAGTTGTTTTGGGTATTAGATGTACTGTGGTGACCTCTTTGCTTTCTGGTGACACGATTATAATTTTCGGTGCGCATTCATTTTTTATTGCAGCGATCACCTGGATTTGTTTGTGTATGTTTGTCCTAATTACCTGGTTAGCCAGGAGGGTTGGAGCAAGTAATTCTTACGATAGGAGATTGGAAATATGACGAATCAAATTCATAGAATAACGGTGATACCTGGAGATGGAATTGGCCCCGAGATTACAAAAGCAACAATCCGAATTCTCGATGCCCTCGATTGCAATCTGGACTACGACATACAACTCGCCGGAATAGCTGCGATGGATGCCGGGAAGGAGCTTTTGCCAGAAGAAGCTCTGGACAGTATTCGCAGCAGCGGTATTGCGCTCAAAGGCCCATTGACGACACCAGTCGGCAGGGGATTTAGCAGCCTGAACGTACACTTGCGCAAAGTATTTGACCTCTATGCCAATGTCCGACCAGCGGTGACCCGCGAAGGTGTTTCATCCAGATATCAGAATGTGGATTTAATCACCGTTCGGGAAAATACCGAAGGCATGTATTCTCAGGAGCAGCAACGAGTACTGGAAGGAGGGCGCCGCGCCGAGTCTGTCAGCGTAATTACTTATGATGGCGCAAAACGAATCCTACAATTTGCTTATGATCTTGCGAGGCGAATTAAACGGAAAAAAATTACCGTTGTTCACAAAGCCAATATTCTGAAGGCTACCTCTGGCCTTTTTCTTGATGTCTCCCGTGAAGTCAGAGCAGACTATCCCGAAATCGAAACCAACGAAATGATTGTAGACAACGCATGCATGCAGCTGGCAATCAATCCTGAACAATTTGACATTATTGTAACAACTAACCTGTTCGGCGATATCATATCCGATCTGTGTGCGGGATTGGTTGGAGGCTTGGGGTTGGCTCCAGGAGCCAATATCGGAAATGAAATGGCGGTTTTCGAGGCTGTTCATGGCTCTGCACCGGATATAGCCGGAAAAGGTATCGCCAATCCGTTTGCGCTCGCGCTTGCTGCGGCGATGATGTTGGATCATTTACAGTTGACGGATCAGGCCGAGAGAATCAGGCAGGCAATCAATGATGTGATCAAGTCTAAAGATCGCCTGACCTCTGATTTAGGCGGTTCAGCAGATACTCAGGAAATCGCAGATGCGGTGATCGCAAGACTCTAGCCGGAGCAACGGCTGAAAATAAGTACTGGTTTTGGGTAATATACCTTTCACGTTCAAGAATGCCCGTTTTGAGTGCGTGGATTTTCGTGAAGGGCTAGGCGTAGAATCGCAGGAATAGTCATCTCTTTCAAGGTTCTACAACAACGCCCTTCGCGAAAAGATGCGTGCTATAAGTGGGTATTCTTGAACGCGAATGGTATATATACCAGTCGAAACAGGATCGCTCGTTGTAAAATTCTTTTATATGCAAAATAGGTTTGACAAGACTTCGGTTGCCGTCTTGCGTAAAAGCGGCATACATTTGGCCTGTACAGGATTAACGGTATGCAAAAACAATTTATAGCGGCAGCGCTAATATCACTGATAACGTTATTCATCATTGCGTTATTTTGGCCTCCGGTATTATGGGGGTTGCTGGTCGTATTACCGATTGTTGTTCTGGGCATTTACGATATGCTTCAGACCAGGCACACAATTTGGCGTAATTTTCCCGTTCTTGGCAGAGGTCGAGGTCTGCTGGAATTGATTCGCCCGATGATAAGACAATATTTCATCGAATCGGATATCAGTGGCGTACCCGTCAACCGGGTATTTCGGTCGGTCGTGTATCAGCGCGCTAAAGGTTCAATGGATACGGTTCCTTATGGAACGAGATTCGATGTATACCGTGTCGGTTATGAATGGATCGGCCACTCTTTGGCCGCTGAAAATCCTGGGCAAATTGATCCCGATCTGCGCATATCCATCGGTGGAAATGACTGCAGACACCCTTACAATGCCAGTATTCTGAATATCTCGGCGATGAGTTTTGGTGCTTTAAGCCGAAACGCCATACTGGCCTTAAACGGTGGCGCGAAAAAAGGTGGTTTTGCCCAGAATACAGGCGAAGGTGGTTTGAGCCCCTATCACTTTGAGAATGCAGGCGATTTAATTTGGCAGGTCGGTACCGGCTATTTTGGTTGCCGTGATAGAAAGGGTCGGTTTCACGAAGAACAATTTAAGGAAAAAGCCGCCCATTCCGCAATCAAAATGATTGAGATCAAACTGTCGCAAGGCGCAAAACCGGGCCATGGTGGTGTACTTCCCGCCTGCAAAAACACACCTGAAATTGCCCAAATAAGAGGTGTGGAACCCTACATCCGGATTGATTCTCCAGCGACCCATTCGACTTTTTCCAATCCTATTGGTTTGATGCTGTTCGTCCAAAAATTACGCGATCTTTCCGGCGGAAAACCAGTCGGATTCAAGTTGTGTATGGGTCGAAAAGCCGAGTTTATGGGCTTATGCAAAGCCATGATCGAGACCGGTATATGCCCTGATTTCATCACAGTAGACGGTGGTGAAGGTGGGACTGGGGCCGCTCCGCTTGAATACAGCAACTCAATCGGCATGCCATTGGCGGAAGGACTGGCGTTCGTAAGCGATTGCCTGATCGGATTCGATCTGAAGAAAAACATCAAATTGATCGCCTCAGGGAAGATTTTTACCGGATTTCATATCATCAAACGTCTTTGTCTGGGCGCCGACCTTTGTAACAGCGCACGGGGGATGATGTTAGCAATGGGATGTATTCAATCCCTGCAATGCAACACCAACGCCTGCCCCACCGGTATCACTACACAAAATCCAGCGTTGATCAATGGTTTGGTGGTTACAGACAAAATTGACCGCGTCGCCAACTTCCATAAGGAAACGGTGTCAAGCGTCGCGGATATCCTCGCTGCCGTGGGACTGACAAATTCGGAGCAGCTGGATCGTTCCCAGATTTTCCGCCGCATTAGTCAGACTTCAATTTGCAGCTATGATGAAATTTATCCACCTTTGCCTGTCGGTTGTTTCCTGGATGGGCAAGTACCTAAAGTATTCCGGGATGACTTAAGTCTTGCGAATGCTAAAAGCTTTGATGCAGCTCTGCGAATATGCACTTAGCGGAATATACCATTCGCGTTCAAGAATACCCACTTATAGCACGCATCTTTTCGCGAAGGGCGTTGTTGTAGAACCTTGAAAGAGATGACTATTCCTGCGATTCTACGCCTAGCCCTTCACGAAAATCCACGCACTCAAAACGGGCATTCTTGAACGTGAAAGGTATAACTCAGCGAGTCGCTACCTCGTGAAAGATTTTGGGACATCCGAGTCAACCACAATCGACTCACTCATGCGACGACCATTATTGCCCCGATCGTCCTTGTATCTGCGTCCGTCACGTCTCCGTATGGCATTTAGGAGCGAGGATTCAATCATATACGAATCCTGACTTGTCTTATTATCCGTCTTCTGCGTTGCAGCAACAGTTGCGTAGCCCTGCTATGCGCCTGTTGCTACGCCTTGAAGACAAACAATAATCCTGCGTCAATCTTTCGCATATTATTAAAACCTCGCTCCTTAGTACACGCTACGCCAGGATTCCCACACATTACAGTAAGGCGTTTTAGTTGTTAATGTAGATTCCCTCTGGCGTTCTGCATGACGGACTTCCAATATGACCTACTCCTTCCGGATACGACCAGTCTTTGTGTTCAATTTCCCTGGCTGGCAAGCGAACAATGTCATTATTTTCCAGCCAGTGGTTGTTGATAAATAAACTGTAAACTTCCCCTATCGCTGTTCTTCAGGATGATTTCACCACCTAGAATCTTCGCGATTTCCTGACAGATTGCCAGACCAAGACCGGTACCGGATTCCAGAGTATCCTGCGTCCGGTAAAATGCCTTCGAAACCTGTGGAATATCTTTCTCTGGGATCCCCGGACCACTATCCTCAACCAACAGCACCGCCTTGTCTTCGTGTGTGAACAAACAGATGTCTACTTTGCCGCCGGGTGGGGAATAGCGGATTGCATTGTCAATGGCGTTACAGACCAATCGGCCCAGCATTGCATTGGCATCCAGAACGGTTAACGGTTCCTCTCGTAAAATGCCAATATCGATGGTCTTTTCTTCCGCAAGCGGATAGACACGGGCAATAGTTTCGCGCACGAGTCGATTCAAAGAGACCGGCACAGCAGGTCTACACCGGTCGGCCTGTATGCTTGCAAGGTCGAGAAGCTGACTAATTAATGTACCTAAGCGCATTATTCCTTCCTGAAGTAAGGTCTGCCGTTTTGAGCGTTCCTCCGGCGTGGGTGCCCGGTCTACATTATCTGCCAGTAGCGAAAGAGCGGCGACGGGTGAGCCCAATTCATGCGCTGCATCGGTAATAAAGCGTTGTTGCTGTAACAATATTCGCCTTACCCGAGACAGTAGGTGATTGATGGATTGCAAAAACGGTGTTATTTCGTCAGGAATGTTGTTGTCCGGGAAAGGGTTGAGATTGGTTTCATCGCGCTGATTGACTAGGGTTGCCAGCGACCGGAGGGGTTTAAAACGATCTCGGATAATGAAATTAACCAATGAGAGTATGAATACGGTCAGTAACAATATCGGCAGTAAGGCACTTAGCGTATTTTGCCAGGCGACTTCATCGCGCTCCTCTGTTTGTTGTGCAATCGCGAATCGCCAATCTCGATGCTGATTCTTGGCAGGTACCGTCTGGATCAAGACCCGCCACTCATCATCGCCACTCTGTACGGTATAGATCCCATCGGCATAGTCTCCGAATGATATCGGCGTTTCAATATTTTCGCCATCGATACGCTGGATAATAATAGTGTCTTCCCTAATTACACCTTTTTTTCCAATACCCTTCACTAACGGCGGCGTCCCTGAAAGTTGACTCTTTCTAACCAGTGCGGCGATGTCGTGCAGCATATTATCCTGCATTTCTCGGGCTTCATGAAATGCCAGCAGCCCTGAAAAAACGCCCACGACTATCGCAAACAACAAAGTAGAAAGCATAATCCAGCGATTTAGGTCACGCTGAAGAGAATGGTTTATTGTTCTTTGGCGACCATCCATCCGGCACCTCTCACATTTTTAATCGTCTCCGCGCCAAGTTTTTTGCGCAGCGCATGAATTAAGAACTCTACCGCGTTACTTGCCACCTCTTCATTCCAACCATAAATTCGATCTTCCAGTTCAGCGCGTGACAAAATGGTCCCTGGGCGCAGTATCAAAGCATGCAACAGAGAATACTCACGCGCGGATAATGTGAAGTTCGTTCCGTTTTTAATCACTTCCCGGGTTGCTGGATTTAAGTCCAGAATGCCGTTCGAAATCATCGGATTGGAGATTCCTTGATTGCGGCGCGTTACCGCACGCATGCGTGCCAGCAGTTCATCGATCGAAAAAGGTTTTACCAGATAATCATCCGCGCCGTGATCCAGGCCTTTGACACGATTTTGTACTGTATCGCGGGCAGTAATGATAATGACCGGTATCGAGTTACCGGTCTGGCGGATCGTACGCAGTACTTCAAACCCATCCTGAAACGGTAGGCCAAGGTCAAGCAACATTAACGCATAATTTTGGGTTTCTACTGTAAATAGAGCGCTCCTTCCGTCCGTAACCCAGTCCAGTGCGTATGCGGCATCCCGCAATGCCTGCTGAATGGCGGTACCGATCAGTTGGTCATCTTCCACAAGTAGAACTCTCACGGCGCATCAAACTCGTCTAAAAAACGGTATCGCTGACCCTTTATTTGCCAATCGCGACAGTACAAGGTGGCTAGGAGAATATCCGAGAATGGAGAACCTCCTAGGCGATAAAATATTTGAATTCTCATTTACTCTCGACATTAAAGAATGCGCTAAAATCACAGATTAAACGCAATGACTTAGTGGCACCTTAGGAGCGAGGATTCAATAATATACCAATCCTGACTTGTCTTATTGTCCGTCTTCTGCGTTGTAGCAACAGTTGCGTAGCCCTGCTATGCGCCTGTTGCTACGCCTTGAAGACAAACAATAATCCTGCGTCAATCTTTCGCAATTTATTAAAACCTCGCTTCTTAGCGTCAATGGATCAATTGTGATAAATCTTAAATAGCATGGTTATCGTATTTAGAGAAAAAAGCGGATATTCGTTCCAGAAGGCTATTAAAAATACCTTCAAAGGCTTAATCATCAATCTATTAAGCATTTTTATTTCTCACTGCTAATGAACAGCTAAGTATCGGGTCGCAAACTATTCGGCAAATGGATAGCAATGGATGCGATTCTACTGGCTTTGTGGAACAATGCCAGCTTCCGGGAAGCTTTAACAGAAGTCAGCGGAATTTTTCAAGCTATTCCGTCAAGGCAACTTCTTTGGTGTGCAAAGACCCGATTATCGGTGCTTCACTGAAGCAAGCAGGGAGATTATGTTGAATACACAAGAGCGTTTGGTAAATCTATTTGAATATAAAAAACCGTCTTAATTGGTCCGCAGTTGCTTTGGGGTTTTTGTGTTTCAGTCGACTTTGTTGGGTATCCGCCGAAGAGGAGGTTACCGGACCGGAACCTTTGGTCGATGTGCATATCGAGACGGTCAAACATGCGCAGTTGCATCGCGGATTAACCTTTTATGGAAGGGTTGTTCCGGAGCGAGCGTCCGACTCCCACCATGCTGCGAGTGCTATCATTGCAGCCACCCTCTCCGGACAGGTTATTGACGTACCGGCCATCGAAGGCGAACGGGTAGAGGTTAACGATGTTCTGGTTAAACTCAACAGTCGTCAAGCGGATGCTGTTGTTCAAACGGCCAGGGCTTCGCTCAAACAGTCGCAAGCTACTTATGCCCGGCAACGGAAACTGGCCAAACTGGAAGGCACCTCGCGCAAAAAACTCGAACAGGCTCAACAACAACAAACCCAGGCGGAAGCCAGCGTAAAAGAGGCGCAAACCTTGCGAGCATTGCTCGACATCAGGACGCCAATCAGCGGAATCGTGTTGCAGGTCAATGTCCGACCGGGTGAAACTGTTTTGGCAGGTGCTCCGGTGGTGGAAATTGAGGATATCGATCGATTGACCGCAGAGATACAAATACCGGCCAGCCAGCTTGCGGCGGTACAAAACGGGCAGGAAGCGGCTGTGCAAACCAGCGGTAAGGCTGTCCAGAGTACGGTTAATTATATCGGAAGGCGTATTAATCCAGTCACCGGAACAGCGCTGGCGCGTATTAGCCTGCCTGCTGGTTCGGGATTATATTCCGGGCAATTCGTTCGGGTCCAGGTGGTTGTAGAGAAACATACGGGCCTGGTCGTGCCGATCAGCGCGGTGCGATACCAGGCGGATGGTTCGGGGATGGTTGCGGTGGTTACCCATGACCAGGTCAATCTCCAACCGGTGACACTGGGTGTCGAGGACAAGGATCAAGTGGAAATAAGTGGTAAAGGGATTCGTGAAGGCATGCAGGTGGTGACGTTGGAGGCTTATGGCCTGCCGGATCACGCCCACGTTCGTATTATCAAGCAGTGAGCGGACAATATGGCTGATTCGGCACCAGGAAATAAACCACACACTGGTGGTTCCACGCCGGGACGCTTCGCAATTCGTCACGCGAAAGCGATCGTTTTTATCTGTCTTGTGCTTTGCCTGGCGGGCATCTATGCGGCCGTTTCCATGCCATCGTCGGTTTTTCCGCAAACAGATTTCCCCCGCGTGGTTATCCTGGCGGATAACGGTGTGATGCCAGCCGATGAAATGATGGCGCGCATTACCCGTCCGATTGAGGAGGCAATGAAGGATATTCCAGGTTCGGTGACGATTCGTTCGGCCACCGGGCGCGGTTCCGCTGAAATTAACATATTTTTTAACTGGCAGGTAGATATGCACCGCTCGGAACTCTATGTGCTAGGGCGTTTGGCACAGATTCGGAGTAAATTGCCAGCAACAGTAAAAACCAATGCCTTGCGGCTAACGTTTTCAGCATTCCCGATCATCGGCGTCAGTTTAATTAGCGATCGGCGTGATATCACCTGGCTGTGGGAAAAGGCCCGTTACGAGCTCAAGCCGCGGTTTTTGCGTATTCCCGGCGTGGCGCGAGTCGATCTGGAAGGTGGACGCAGACCGGAATTCCAGGTCCTGATCGACCCGCTCAAGCTGGCATCGCTGGGTCTTAGCCCGCAAGAAGTGGTGACCGCATTGCAACGTGGTAATACCATCGTACCTGCGGGCATGCATGATGAACGGCACACACTCTATCTCACCGTAGTTGATGGACGCGTCTATACACCGCAGGAAATCGAAAATCTCAGTGTTCGTATCAAGCAGGGCCATACTGTTCGGATTCGGGACTTTGCCCGTGTCGAACGCGGCCCCGAACCTGCCTTTATCGTTGTGACCGCTGACGGTCATGACGCCGTATTGCTAAATATTCGTAGCCAGCCAGATGGCAGCACTCTTGAAATTGCGCGGCAACTGCGTAATGAACTGCACAAACTGGAAAGCGAACTCCCGCCGGATGTTAAACTGGCTGTTTATTATGATCAGTCGGAGCGCGTACTTGAATCGGTTCACAGTGTACGGGATGCGATTCTGTTCGGACTGTTTCTATCGGTGCTGATCATTTATTTATTTCTAAAGAACTGGCGGGTTACCGTGGTCGCCATTCTGGTCATCCCAGTGACTATTCTGGTGACGCTGGTCGCGATGTACATTGTCGGCATGACCTTCAATCTCATGACGCTCGGTGGCATTGCCGCCGCAATCGGCCTGATT
>CAZGQY010000166.1:0-9093 GCA_964528035.1 uncultured Methylococcaceae bacterium
TTGGCAAATGATTTTATGAATGCCATTGCTAAAAATATTTCCAAATTCACTCCCTTATTTGCCATTCGCTGTGCGATGTGTGGATGGTTACCGGAAACCCGGGGAGATGTGGCTTGTTAAAGAATGATGGTGTTATCCGGTTTTGAATGAACAGGAAAGATCAGAGTTGAAGTAAAAGATCATAGAAGAGATACTCTCTGGTTAACGACAAAGCTTAGGCTTAGCGGTTCACTAAAAAATAGTAATCATTAGCAATGACACGGGTTGGAATAACTCTACAAGAAATCGAACCTAAGTTAAGAATCGCACATGGTATCGCCATTCCAAAGAACATAGAAAAGCGACAAAAGGCTTGAATTTTTAAAAATTTTCATTACAGTAACGTATCTGCTTTAAAGTTTCAAATGCTTTAAAGTTTCAAAGAAGTATTAATCTTTGCTTGTGTATTTTCCTTGGTTTTTCTAATATTGGAAGAACCCGTCTGTTCCCCCTCATACTAATCAAACACCATGTGGATTAGCAATTCTTATAAAATTTATAGATGAAAGCCTTCTCAAAAATCGCTGGAGGACTGCATGGGCAGAAAATGTTTCAGATTCTTGCGCAGGCAAAAGAGCTGGAGCAGAAGGGTGTTGATGTGATTCACTTGGAAATTGGAGACCCGGACTTCGATAGCCCGCCAAAAGTGATCGAGGCCGCATACGCTGCTTTGCAAAGTGGTTTCACGCATTATACGATCTCTGCAGGTATGAAAGAATTCCGTGAGGTCGCAGCAAAGGTAACCCAGCGATCACGGGGGTTCTTGCCAACAATAGATCAGATTCTTGTGACACCGGGTGCAAATATACAGCTCTATCTGGCAATCACATGTCTCGTAAACCCTGGAGAAGAGGTGATCATTACAGACCCTTGTTTTGTGAGCTACACCTCAATAATTGAGCTATGTGGTGCCAAGGCCGTGAAAGTACCACTATATGAAAGCAACGAATTTAAGATTGACCCGGAGGATTTGCGCAAGGTAGTCACAAAAAAAACAAGAATGATTGTGATTAATTCGCCTAACAATCCTACGGGTGCTGTAATGAACGAGGAAGAGATTAAGGAAATATATGAGATTGCTGAAAGTTTCGATCTATACCTCTTAAGCGATGAGGTATATGGTCGTATGGTTTACAAAGATGCTCACACTCAGTTTTTTACTCCCACTGTTTATGATCAGTGTAAAGAACGTACCTTGCTCGTTCATTCTTTTAGTAAATCTTATGCGATGACAGGGTGGAGAATTGGCGCTATTACAGGCCCAGAGGAGGTAGTTCGGCGCATGGCTTTGCTTCTTGAAACAATAACATCTTGTGTTTCTCCCTTTATACAACTAGCCGCAATACAGGCGATGACAAGCAGTGACGACACTATTGACGATATGATTTTGACCTATAGAAAAAGAAGGGATCTCATAGTTTCAGGTCTGAATGATATTGATGGTATACAATGCCTGAAGCCAGGTGGAGCCTTTTATGTTTTTCCGAATATTCGGGGTACGGGTTTGACAGCTGAAGAGTTTAGTAATCAGGTGCTTGAAAAAACTGGGGTCGCCACTTGCCCGGGAAACTATTTTGGCGAGGCGGGTGAGGGGTATGTAAGGTTTTGCTATGCGAACTCAGATGAGAAAATTTTAGAGGCCCTTGACAGAATAACAAGGTTTTTGGATTAATATGAATAAAGTGATCATTCTTGGTGTCAGTGCAGATATTGGTAGTAATATCTGCAAACTTTTTCATGGTGATGGGTTTGATGTTATTGGAACATATCATAATGATTTCAATGCCCGCTCAGAATTAGAGGGATTAGAGAACGTTAAGCTTATACAATGCGACCTGACCAAGTCGCCGGACATACAACGGTTAGCAGATTTCGTAAGCTCTCAGGCGTTTAGATGGTCGCATTTATTTAGCTCGGTTGGGACCAGTGAGCCGATTGGACGGTTTTTTGATCTTGATTTTAATGACTGGGAAAAGTCTATCACTATTAATATGACATCGCAGCTAAGGGCGGTGCATTCCCTTTACCCATTGCGCGATAGTTCGCGGCAGGCACATGTGGCATTTCTTGCCGGTGGCGGGACAAATAACCCGTTCCGCTGTTACTCATCTTATGCTGTCTCTAAAATTGGGTTAATTAAAATGTGCGAATTAATTGATGATGAGACAGAGGATCTCAATATATTTATTGTTGGACCTGGCTTCGTTAAAACAAAGACCCATTTTGAGACTCTGAGAGCTGGTGAGAAAGCCGAAGCAAATTTTGCAAGAGTCAAAGAATTCATGGCATCAAATGAAAAAGGCACCAGCTTTGAAGATATCTACAGGTGTATACAATGGGGCGCGGCAATGGGGCGTGAGGTCGCAGGTGGCAGGAATTTATCTGTTGTCCACGACAAGTGGGGAACAGAGCGTTTAAAAAGTGAACTTAAGCAGGATAATGATATGTATAAATTGAGGCGTTATCGAAATGATTGGGAATAACTTTATAGGGATAGTTTGATGAAAGAGAAAGAAACTAGATTAGCTTGGAATTTGCATGTTGAGGCAACTAATGATCAATTTACCACAGAGGAATTAAGCTTGGGCCCATGGACTTCATATAGTCTTATTAATGATCCTAAACACATGGCTTTTGTTTTGTCTCGCTACAAGTTCTGTGCAAAAATGTTAGATGGAAAAAGTAGTGTCCTTGAAGTTGGATGTGGTGATGGATTTGGCGCTCCAATAGTTGCGCAGGTTGTAGATAAGTTACATTGTATTGATTGGGAAGAGCGCAATACAGAGGGCAATCGTCGCAGGCTATCAGCTCTCAAAAACATTAACTTTGATACAGTAGATATATCAGTGAACACGCTTCCCAACATGTATGACGGTATATTCAATATAGATGTTATCGAGCATCTTGAGCCTGAGTATGAAAAGGCCTTCGTTGAAAATATGGTTCAAAGTCTTAACCAGCAAGGCGTCATGATCATTGGCACACCAAATGAGACCGCATCTAAGTATGCAACATTCCGCAGCGATCACCAACATATCAATCTGAAAACAGCAGGCTCGTTGAAATCTTTAATGGGTAATTATTTCCACAACACATTTATCTTCTCAATGAACGATGAGCTAATTCATACTGGATATTACCCCATGGCTCACTATCTATTTGCGATGGGTGTGGGGAAAAAATAGTTGCTTCGGATAAAGTAAGCCCCTATGAAACTCTCGGATGTTCTAGCTACAGTCCTGAAAAAAAACGGTGTCAGCCATGTTTTTGGTTTGCAGGGCGGCGGAGTTGTCCATATTTTCGATTCTCTTGAACAAAAAGGAATTGGCGTAACGTATATGCATCACGAAGAGTCCGTTGCACTTGCTGCTGCGGCTCATGCGAAAGTTACCGGGGCACTGGGATGTGCGGTTGTGACAACCGGCCCTGGGTCTACCAATGCGATAACTGGACTTCTGGCCGCTTGGCAAGACTCCATCCCCTGTCTTTTCATAAGTGGGCAGGTAAGGTCTCAGCACACCTCATATGGCCGTAAGGTACGCCAGGTAGGTACCCAGGAAGTCAATATCTGCGATATTGTCAGGCCAATAACAAAAGACGCCAAATTTATCAACGATAAAGAAAATTTCGTTAACGAATTGAACCACGCTATAGAAGTTGCGCATGGTGATCGTCCTGGGCCCGTATGGTTGGATCTGCCCCTTGATTACCAGTGGGCTGATATAAATTTCGATGAAGAGCTCGTGCCGGCCAATACTGAAGAAAAGGAGGTGGAGCCGTGTCTTGATCTTGATAGTGCTTCTGAATCGTTGCGGTTATTGAGCCAGTCGACAAGGCCACTGCTTATTCTTGGGTACGGTATACGGTTGGCAGGTCGTTCGATTTGTTTGGATAAATTGATCGAACAACACGGGATTCCATTTGTTACGACATGGACCGCTTCAGATCTATTTGCAACTGACCATCCGTTAAACCTGGGTGTCATAGGTATGAGTGGGCAACGGGGGGCGAATAAATCTGTGTTTCACGCTGATTTGATTATTTGCCTTGGTACTCATTTGTCGATCCCGCATACCACGACATTGTTTGATTCTTATGCGCCGCAAGCTAAGAAGGTTATTGTCAACATTGATGAGGACCAACTTGATAACCTGAATGTCCAGTTTGATCTCAAGATACAGGGTGATGTAGTAACGTATATCGAGTGGCTTTCCAAGAAAAATACTAAAAAATTCAACTGGCCGGATGCGTCTGTATTTAAGAAGCAGAACTGGTACAGCCCAGATGTCACCCAATCACCAAACTCAAATGTTTATATTAGAGAATTAACAAAACAGATAACTGAAAAGATGTGCCTGGTAGTTGATGGCGGTGGCACGGCACTTTATGCGGGATTTCAGAGTCCGGTGTTAAAGAGTGGCGATAGAATTATTTGTTCCTCGGCGATATCTGCTATGGGAACAGGTTTGGCAGAGACAGTAGGAGTATCCAAGTTCAAGGAGTTTTGCAAGATTCTATGTGTCGTAGGAGATGGGAGTTTCCTGATGAATGTCCAGGATTTGCAAACGATACGCCAGGATAATATTGATGTTGTAATCAGTGTAATTAACAATAATGGGTATCTGGCAATACGCAATACACAAAAAGGATTTCTGGGTGGAAGATTATATGGTACCCATCCAGAATGGAATCTGAAAATGCCATCAATTGAAAAGATTGCGAACGCATTCGAGATCCCATATGTTCGTCTGGACAATGCCAAAGATGTTGAACAGGTGGCCCACCGACTTTCACTTTCTCAGGGACCCATCCTTTGTGAGGTTGTGGTTGATGAAAATCAGGATGTCCTCTTCAAGCAAGGGTATGTAGACAATGGTGATGGGACATTTAGCCCGCAACCTCTTTCCGAAATGGCACCGTTTTTGTGATTGAGAATAATGTGTCCGCACTTATGGCTAATCTTTACATAATTACTTTATCCGCAGGCGATGATTTCTTTCGTTTCCATTTAGACAAGGGTTCGAAAAATGGCTGGCAAAAATAGATTTGGTTTGGTAGGGAAAACCGCTCTGATCACAGGTGGGTGTCAAGGGCTTGGGTTTGAAATCGCACAGAATATGAGTCGGGAAGGGATGCAAGTCATCATCGCCGATATTCAGAAAAAAAAAGGTGTAGAATCGGCTGAGAAGTTGAAAAAAGACGGCGGAAATGCGGAGTTTTTTTATGTGGATTTGTCTTCTTCGGATTCAGTGAAAAACATGGTGAATGAAGTGGTCGAAAAATATTCTCAACTGAACCTCTTGGTAAACAATGCTCGGGCAAACTCAAACCTCACCGGTGAAGAAATGTCTCTTGAGGACTGGGAACTTTCCATGAAAGTTTCTCTGTCAGGTGCCTTTTATTGTTGCCGGGAAGTGATTCCTGTTATGTCCAAGATTGGAGAAGGATGTATTATAAATATTTCGTCTGTAGCGGCAACAAGTATCTGTAATGAGGCAACGGATTACCATGTAGCTAAGGCCGGTTTAAATCAACTGACGCGGCATTTAGCGTACTGGGCAGGTCCAAAGGGAATTCGTGTAAATGGGGTTTCTCCGGGATTTGTTATAAAAGAGGAAAATATTGAACGATATGAGGCAGATAAAAATTGGAAAGAACGTTATGAATGGTGTCATCCCTTAAAAAGAGCAGGTTATGCAGAAGACATAAGTAACGCTATTCTTTTCCTTGCCTCTGATCTTGCAAATTTTATTACCGGAATAAATTTGGTGGTTGATGGGGGGTTGACTTTATCCTCTCCAGGAGATCTTCTTACAAGATACATTCAGGAAAATGGGTGAAAAAAATTAATATCGTTAAACCAAATTGAGGAATGAAATGACTTATCGTTGTGCCGCCATTACAGGTGCCAGTAGTGGAATAGGTCGTGCCATTGCCCTAAAAATGGCTCAGGAGAATGTTTCCGTTGCTATTTTTGCACGAAGAATAGATAGGCTCAAAAAATTGGCCAAAGAAATAAAAGCATTGAATCCTCAAGTTATGGTTTTCCCATTTCAGGGAGATGTAAGAGATAAGGATTCTATTGAAAGGTTTTTAAGTGAATGTAAGGCAAACTTTGGAGAATTGGATATTTTTATTAATAATGCAGGAATTGCCTTTACCAAAATTTTTACTAACTTGAATACAGATCAGGTTCAGGATTTAGTGGAAACCAACTTTACAGGTTCGGTTTGGTCTATTTATCATGTTATGCGGTTGTTTGAAAAAAGAAAGAGAGGTGTTCTTGTCAATATTTCCTCCACCACTGTTTTAAAACCATCACCTACGGTCCCTCTTTATGCTGCCACCAAACTTGGAATAGCAGGATTGGTTCGTGCCATGGAAGAAAAACATCTGGAAAACAAAGATATCAAGGTGATAAATATTATTCCCGGACCGACATTGACTGAACTCATTCCAGACATGGTCGGGGAGGTAAACAATGAAAGTTTGATCTCTCCGGATGATATAGCACATTGGACGTGGTTGGCCATTAATTCTCCTAAAAACTGCAAAGTCTCCAATCTGGTATTGAGAAACTCAGGAAAGTTTTAACTAAAAACGACAGGTTCTCCTTTTTCTATTATTTATATATTAAAATTTGTGAACATTTGGAAAACATGGGCCTTAAGGAACGAATGCATATCTCCGAAAAGTAAACTATTAAGTGTAGTTAATCCTATGCGGATTATTGATAATACAGTCTAGCAATAGGATTATGTTCACGTTTAAAATTTGATGGTAGTTGTACCGGATATCTTATTTTTGATTGATCTCGGGCCTTAATCTATTTAAAGTGAGATGTTTAATTGGATTGTCGCTACCAATCTACTTCATCTAACGGGATATTAATTGTTCACCAAACCAAATATTTATTTCGCTGATCTTTCCCATACGGGAACCATTGTTTCTGCTAATTTTTTTCCTTTAGCTATAGGCTACGTTGCAGCAAATTTAAATGCTGAATTCCCTGGACAATTCCAGATAGAGTTATTCAAATACCCTAAAGATCTCAGTTCAGCGTTGTCGCGACAAACTCCTCGTATTCTGGGATTTTCTAATTATTCATGGAATATCAATATATCCTATGAATATGTTAAGCAAATCAAGCGTCGATTCCCCGAGACGGTAATTGTTATGGGTGGGCCGAACTATGGTCTTTCGCAAGATGAAATTGTGGACTTTTGGAACAGGTATCCCTTGATTGATTTTTACATTGTGTTTGAAGGTGAGCACGCCATGGTTGAGCTTGTTCGTGCCCTCCAATCCGTCAACTACGATGTAAAATCCCTAAAAAAAGAAAATAAGACTCTTGTCAACTGCCATTACAAGTTGGGAAACAAAATAGTACAAGGCGACCCACTTCCCCGTATTAATGATTTAAACGAGCTTCCCTCTCCTTATTTGTCAGGTCTGATGGATAAGTTTTTTGATGATGTACTTATTCCAATGATATCAACGACAAGAGGGTGCCCATTCAAATGCACCTTCTGCTCAGAGGGCATTGGATACTATAACAAGGTTTCTAAAAGACAGGATATATCTGATGAGTTGTTTTACATCGCTGAGAGAGTAGGCAACATGACGGATTTGTGTCTAACCGATGCCAACTGGGGAATGTTTAAAGAGGATGTGGATAAGGCAACCATTCTGGCGGAGGTTCAGGAAAAGTTTGAATGGCCAACGAAATTGGTTGTAAGTAGTGGTAAAAATCAAAAAGAACGGGTGATGAAAGTTGCTTCCTTGTTGAAGGGAGCTATGTTTGCAGGTGGGGCGATGCAAACGACAGATCAGGGAATATTGAAAAATATAAAAAGGGACAATATTTCGCTCGAGGAACTAGGCCCAAAACCTGATGATAAAAAAGGTGTAGATGATCTGGATAGTTACACTGAATTGATTCTGGCTTTACCAGGTGACAATGTAAATGCGCATTCAAAAAGTTTACGAGACATGGTCGAAGTTGGGGTCAATCGCGTCAGGATGTATCAATTGATCATGCTCAGACAAACTGAAATGAATACTTCGGAGTCCCGAGCTAAATATGGACTGCAAACCAGGTTTCGACTGATGCCACGCTCATTTGGAAATTATGAGCTTTTTGGGGAAAAGTTCTCTGCGGTTGAGTTTGAAGAAATTTGTGTTGCCAACAGCACGATGAGCTTCGAAGAATACCTTGATTGCCGCGAAATGGATCTGACGGTTGAAATCATAAATAATGGAAAATTATTTCATGAACTGAGTGGGCTCTGTAAAAAATTTGGTTTCTCATGGTTCGATATTATTTTTGCATTTCATAACCGGAGGAGAAGCACATCGCCGGGTCTTGCCCAGCTTTATGATGAGTTTAGGAACGATTCAACCCAAGGGCTTTGGAAAGACAGGGACGAATTGGAAAGTTTGGTTAAGTCAAAAATAAATGAATATCTTGCCAACGAAGAAGGCACTAATGAAATGGCAAAAGCCAAGGCAAAAGCCATCTTCAAACTGCAAGAGGAGATTCACTACCTGCTATTTTCAGAAGTCCGGTCCAAACTACAAGAGCTTGAACTGCTGGGTCCAAAAATGGAACATTATCTTGAGGAATTAAAAGTCTACAGCCTGTTTCGAAAAAAAGCTTTAATTGACACCTCTATCCAATACAAGCAAAACTTTCACTTCAATTTTCATCAATTGAATGAAAATGGGTTTGTGATGGACCCGAGGGATTATATGTTTGACAAACCTCAAGTTTTTTTATTTCAGCATAGTGAGGAACAGATTAAATTATTAGATTCTTATACAAAACAATATGGAGCCTCTCTGGATGGCCTAGGGCGTATCCTGATGCGAGCCCAATACCATGCCTTGATTCGCACAGCCGTTTTGGTTGAGTCCAATTCTCCCGTTAAAGATCCTTGTGAGGTTGGCTAAGCCCGACCCCGCCTCGTGCGAAGGGTACATACAAATCTTTAGTCAATAAGGATCGAACATTGCCTGAAATAAATCTGTTAAATACTCATCCAACAACTAAAC
>CAZGQY010000167.1:0-9039 GCA_964528035.1 uncultured Methylococcaceae bacterium
GTCCTCATCTAAGGCAGCTTCGAAAAAAGGTACGACAATTTCGACACAGTCTTGCACCTCGGTCATATGGTTTTGCAGAGGCTTCACGGGTGAAGTACCAAAAAGACTCGAGATCGTGGTTCTTGCCACAAATTTCTCCTTCAAATACGTTACTGCGGTAAGGCGGTGTAGGGTAACCCGGATTTTTTAAAAGCGGAAGTACTGAAAGGCAGATGAATTCTCGATTGCGTTGGAAAATTCTGTTGCTATGTTGAAAGTGGCGCTGCCAAGGAGGGAATCAGGCGCAATAAAACTACTCCGTAGTCGAAAATTTTAACAGATAAAAGTTAACCAATCACGGTAATAGTTCACATTAATTCTGTGCGATATTTACCAACAATGGTCTATTAAACAATTAGAATGAGAATGGTATAAGAGAAATAATATAAAATATTGATAACACGGATAATAATTTAATCCGATGAGTCAAAGTCGGCGTACTGCGATATGAGAAAAAATAATAATTATGCAATGAGCATACAATGCAATGAATTCGCTTGATCGTTTTTGCTATAAAATTATGGCAATTCGGCCGCAAAGTTACTGGATTCCTGTGGGCGTGGGCGCAATCGGGTCGGTAATTTTTATCGTATTTTTAGATAGAATGCCAAATTCAATGATGGTGGCATTACCCGTTATATGCGGTTTTATAGGTGGTTTGTGGGTGCGTTATTTAGAAGGTACTCGACTCAAAGAGAAAACTTTTGAGTCGAGTGCTGAGAGTTCCCCGGATATGGAACAGTCTTTGAGAGATATATGGAATTTGGCTTTTTTCGATGAGCTCACGGGTTTAAGTAATCGAGTGCGTTTTAATATAAAGATGCTTGAAACGATAAAGTCTGCAATTCAGTATGACAAGAAAATAGCGCTTCTATTAGTTGATATAGAAGGACTTAAATTACTGAATGACAGTCTGGGTTGCGATGCAAGTGATCAATTGATCCGGGAAATTTCTACTCGACTGGTTGATACAGTAAGACAGGTTGACTACGTTGCGCGATTGGGATCAAACGAGTTTTGTGTTGTCGTTACCCATATTTCGGATGATAAATATCCAGCCCACGTTGCGGTTCGGTGCCTTAAGTCTTTGCAAAAACCGGTCAGCATATGTACACGTGAAATCTTTCCTCGAGCCAATATTGGTATAGCGCTGTTTCCGCAGCACGGTAAAACGGTTGAAAAGTTGGTGCAGTGTGCGACTAGCGCTATGCACGTTGCAGAAAAAGATGGGCAGAAACACTATTCATATTACGATATGAATTTAGCGGTGCTCGCCAAGCGACAATTAAATTTGGAAAATGATCTGCGCCACGCTCTGGCAGCGGGTGAGTTTGAATTGTATTATCAACCTCAGATTTCACTGGAAAGCGGACGAATTGTAGCAGTCGAAGCGCTTATTCGCTGGCATCACCCGGAGCATGGATTGATTCCACCCGATATGTTTATCCCGATTATCGAGAAGATGGGCTTGATTTCAGCCTTAGGTGAGTGGGTAATTAATACTGCTTGTCACCAGTTGGCTAAGTGGAAAAATTCGCCTGATCAACTTGTGGATCGTGTTGCTGTAAATATTTCAGCCGCACATTTTAACAATATGACATTGGTTGGAACGGTTGTCGATGCGTTAAAAGATACGGGGATTGATGCAAATGATCTTGTGATCGAAATTACTGAGAGTATGCTTCAAACGACAAAAGATAGCCTGGAGAATATCGAGGCGGTTAAGCAACTTGGCGTAACAGTAGCGATAGATGATTTTGGTACAGGGTATTCCTGTCTGGCTTCACTCGCCCAGCTACCCATTGATAGTATTAAGATTGATAAAGTATTTGTTCAGGATGTGCTTAACAATGTCAATAATTCTGCGATTGTTGCGACTATTATATCAATGAGTAAGACAATCGGGTTTTCTGTGGTGGCGGAAGGTATTGAAACACTGGAACAGCTTGAGTATATCCGTCATATGGGTTGTCCCATCGGGCAAGGAAATTTTATTAGCAGGCCGGTTTGTGCAGACCAAATTGAAGAATTGGTTGGATTTGACTGTTTTAACAAGATTCGCCACCAGAATTGTACCTAGTACTCCATCACATGGGGGGTAATCAGCGGATAAATGGCCATCTGCGTTGCCCCAGGCGCGAGCAGTTCTGCTGAATATTCGCCCCAGCGCCTTGTAATTGAGCGGATACATTAGCAACAGTCTCGATAACTCCTACGTTGTCAGTAGTCCTGGCTTTTCACGTAACCCCTGTTTAATCCACTGCTTCTACACTAATGTTGGCTTTTATCGGTTGGGATACATTGGCTGGTTTGTCATACTCGGGTTTAGTTTCAGGAGCCATTTTCCCTTCGGTGCGTGGTCCTACCAGCGAAACATATAAACCTTTCAGAGGGTGGGACAGCATATCTTCTACTGCAGTGGATTCATATCCGCAATGAGCCATACAGTCAGCACATTTCGGATTTTTCGATGTGCCATATTTGTTCCACGGAGTATCTTCCATCAATTCTTTAAAGCTGGAAGCGTAACCCTCGTCTACAAGCAAATAACACGGTTTTTGCCAGCCAAACACGTTTCGGGTCGGATTTCCCCAGGGGGTGCAATTATAATTTTGATTGCCTGCCAGAAAATCAAGGTACAGAGACGAGTGATTGAATTTCCATTTAAGTCCTTTCCCAAGTTTAAAAATTTCTCTAAACAGTTCTTTGGTGGATTTGCCTTTGATGAAAATATCCTTTTTTGGTGCATGTTCGTAGCTGAATCCGGGAGAAATGGTTACTCCTTCAACTCCAAGTGTTGAAGCATAGCTCAGGAAATCGGCAACTTCTTGCGGTTTTTCTCCATCAAACAGGGTGCAGTTAATGTTGACCCGGAAACCCTTGGCGGTTGCGAGCTTTATCGCCTCAACAGCTCGATCAAAGACCCCTTCCTGACAGACCGATTCATCGTGCCGTTCACGATTGCCGTCCAGATGTATGGAAAATGTTAAATAGGGTGAGGGTTTGTAGTCATCAATGCGTTTCTTCAGAAGCAGCGCATTTGTACACAAATAAATGAATTTTTTCCGCTTGATAATCCCATCCACGATTTCCGGAAGTTGTTTGTGTAATAACGGTTCCCCGCCTGGGATTGAAACAATTGGTGCCCCGCATTCGTCAACAGCTTGCAAACACTCATCTACACTTAACCGTTTTTGCAGTATCTCTGTCGGGTAATCAATTTTCCCACATCCGGCGCACGCCAGATTGCATTGGAATAATGGCTCCAACATCAGAACCAGGGGGTAGCGTTTGATGCCCAATATTTTTTGTTTCAGCAAATATTTGCCAACACTCAGTTGCTGTCTTAACGGTACACTCATCTTGTACTCCCGGTAGAAATATTTGCTGTAAAATTATTCGATTTTTCGGCGAGCTTTTTAGTCAGAGTGGCCGGTAATCGGAAAGTCACTTTTTCAGGTTCTGCATCCATTTCCATCACTTGCTTCACTCCCATGCTCTTTAACTCATTAAGTACTTCTGTCACCAGAATTTCAGGTGTAGATGCTCCGGCGGTGATGCCTATTCGTGAACCTTCAGTAAACCATGACCGATCCAGATCATTGGAATCTTCAACAAGGTAAGAATTTACACCGATATGTTCTCCAACTTCCTGCAACCGATTTGAGTTGGAACTATTTCGTGCGCCAACCACGATCAATACGTCCACCTGATCACCGAGTTTGCGTACAGCACTTTGGCGATTTTGTGTTGCATAGCAGATATCGTCCCTTCTGGGTTCTATGATATTAGTAAATTTATTCTTCAGGGAAGCTACAATGGCTTTGGTATCGTCCACAGACAGTGTAGTTTGCGTCACATAGGTCAGTTGATTCGGGTTTTTTACCTCTAATTTGTCAACATCGTCGGTATCCTGAACCAGATATATTTCCCCGCCGTGTTGACGGTCGTAGTGACCCAGTGTGCCATTAACTTCCGGGTGGCCGGCATGGCCAATCAGAATAACTTCCGTACCCGCCTTAGCGTTTTTTACGACTTCAAGGTGCACTTTGGTAACCAGAGGGCAGGTCGCATTGATGACT
Source organism: uncultured Methylococcaceae bacterium (assembly GCA_964528035.1). Lineage (GTDB taxonomy): Bacteria > Pseudomonadota > Gammaproteobacteria > Methylococcales > UBA1147 > CAZGQY01. Next base: position 4,122 of record CAZGQY010000167.1, read on the forward strand.
TCCAGGCCTCTTTCTTTTGCATTGTTTATAAGTTGTTCTGATACGCCATGAGCGCTGAATACTGTAACAGCATTAGAGGGTACTTCTTCCAGAGTTTCAACAAAAACTGCGCCCCTGGAACGAAGATCCTCAACAACTCGTTGATTGTGAACAATTTCGTGTACAACGTAGACGGGTGCCCCGTAAATCTCCAGCGCCGATTCTACAATCTCTATCGCCCTCACAACACCAGCACAAAATCCACGTGGCTGAGTCATCAAAACGTCCATAGCGTATCCTCTCTAATATCGAAGTATTTCATAAAATTAAAGCAAAACTGAAGGTGTGAGGCTTCTTGTTTCATTTATACAACAAATCATGAAGATTCCACAAAAAACCACAACAAGCCAATCTTTCCATCAGGGTAAAATTCTTTACCTAAGGTGTATCAAAAGTTCAATAATTGGTGATTTTACAGAGTATTGACTGTTTTTTCCACAAATCCTGATGGTTATTCCTAAATTCGTGACAAAAATCCAGTTTTTGGAATAAACGCAACAAAATACTCTGGAATAATTCTATCAGATTGTGGGATTATATGTGAACTCAGCTTGACTCAAAACGAAATTTCTATAGAATTCATTGGCGTATTCCTCAATTTCAATGAAACTTGTACAGATGGTTAACGAATTCAAGTATCTCTAAAGTTGTTGCGTTTTACCAATTATTGTTATTGGGTGCTTGGTGTGGCGGCGAAAGATTGCATGAAGCAGGATGCAATCAATCGATTTAGTTTAGGGGGGCGTGTCTGAATATGGCCAAATTTTAGAGTCTCGTGAGATACTGAAAACATTAACAACCTGCTGGAAATAAATTTTTAGACCAATGACTGAAACCGAGCTAAAAACTCAATATGCGACCCGATTGGAGTCACTGTCAGATGATGAATTTCAGTCTGTTCTATTGCAAGGTGTATCAAGAACTTTTGCATTAACGATACCGCAACTGCCGGAGCCTCTTTACCCTGTTGTTGCCAATGCTTATTTACTCTGCCGCATCGTTGATACTATAGAGGACGAAGTCAGTTTGTCTGCGGAGTTGAAGCAAAAATATTGCAAGAAATTTATCAGTGTTGTCGCAAATGGCGATGACGCTCAATTGTTTGCCAGTCAACTGGCACCACTACTCTCCGATCAGACAATATCTGCAGAACACGAATTGATTGCAAATATACCCCGAGTGGTATCGATAACTCAAAGTTTTGCCAGGCAGCAACACCAGGCATTGGCCGCGTGTGTTGAAACCATGGCAGGTGGAATGCCTGAATTTCAAAACAAAGATTTGAAAAACGGTTTGACCACAATGCAGGAGATGGATCGCTATTGCTATTACGTTGCCGGTTGTGTCGGGGAAATGTTGTCAAAATTATTTTGCTTGTATTCTCCCACCATTGCTGTTCACGAAAAGCAACTTCTGCCATTGGCGATTTCATTTGGACAAGGTCTTCAGATGACCAATATTCTCAAGGATATCTGGGATGATTATGATCGAGGGGTGTGTTGGTTACCTCAGGAAATATTCCAAGAAAGTGGCTATGATTTAGCGAATTTGTCCCGCGATAATAATAGTCCGGAATATTTTCTTGGGTTGGAATACCTGATTCATATTGCTCATGAACACTTGAGTAATGCACTCACATTTACTTTATTGATTCCAAAGCAGGAAACTGGAATTCGCTACTTTTGCCTGTGGGCAATTGGTATGGCGGTTTTGACTTTGCGCAAAATCAAATCAAATCTCGAGTTTTCTGAATCAGACGAAGTGAAAATTTCCCGGCGTGCGGTTAAGGCAACTGTATTTGCATCACGCATTACCGGACGTAATGATACTGGATTGAAATTGTTGTTTTCTATCTGCAGTATTGGACTCTCCAGTTCAGATTATCAGAGTAAAACATCACTTCAGTCAAAACACTTAATTTAGATACGTACGGTACAGAAATAAGGATAAGACATGCTTGAAGAATCTGCGGCACTCAATTTACAAGACTCAGCAATAGATTGGGAGACCTGTCGTTCCACGGATGTTAATAAATCCACTCTGGATCAGGCAATTGATAGTGCGCAAACTGCGTTGTGCAAGTTACAGCATACGGATGGGCATTGGTTGTTCGAATTGGAGGCCGATTGCACAATTTCTGCAGAATACATCACGATGAAGCATTATCTTGGGGAGATCGATGAACTGCTGCAGGTTAAAATAGCGGTTTATTTACGTGCTCGTCAAAATCAAGATGGCAGCTATTCATTATTCCCGGGAAGTTCGGGAGATGTCAGCTGTACGACAAAAGTCTATTTTGCTTTGAAACTGGCTGGAGATTTGCCCGATCGTCCCCACATGAAAAAAGCGCGGGATTTCATTTTAAGCCAGGGCGGTGCTGCTAAGTGCAATGTATTTACACGGATTCTGTTGGCTATATTTGAACAGGTGCCCTGGCGGGCAGTTCCCTATATGCCGGTTGAAATTATGTTGTTGCCGCGTTGGTTTCCGTTTCATCTTGACAAAGTTTCGTATTGGTCTCGTGCGGTCATGGTGCCTCTTTTTATACTTTGTACACTGAAAGCTAAAGCCCAAAATCCGAAAAATATTGATATCCGGGAGTTGTTTACGATACCACCTGAGCAGGAGCGGCACTATTTCCCCAAAAGGGGGTTAATGAACAAAGTCTTTCTTGGGCTTGACCTGTTCGGTCGAATCATGGATCCGCTGATTCCTTCTCGCATGCGTCAACATGCACTTAAAAAGGCTAAAGTGTGGTTTATGGAGCGTCTGAATGGTGAAGATGGTCTGGGTGGTATTTTTCCTGCGATGGTCGGTGCGTATGAAGCAATGTTGTTGTTGGGCCTGCCAAAAACAGATCCGGATGTTGTTACTGCAAAAAAAGCAATCGATAAATTATTAGTGGTTCATGAGCATTGGGCCTATTGCCAACCGTGTCTGTCTCCTATTTGGGATACAGGGTTGGCTGTATTGGCTCTGCAGGAAGCGGATAAACAGGGCAATGCAACGCAAACAAATAAAGGATTGGAATGGTTGGTGTCCAAGCAATTGAAGGATCAACCGGGCGATTGGCGAATCGCCTGTCCAGACTATCAGGGCGGCGGCGGATGGGCCTTTGAATTCGAAAACCCACATTATCCGGATGTGGATGATTCTGCAGTTGTTGCCTATGCACTGACGAAATCTCAAGACCCCCAATTCGATGAGTCTATTCATGAAGCCGCTCGTTGGATCGAGGTCATGCAGTCAAAAAATGGTGGATTTGGAGCCTTCGATGTTGATAATACTTATTATTATTTGAACGAAATCCCCTTTGCTGATCACGGCGCATTGCTTGACCCACCGACTGCGGATGTCAGTGCTCGTTGTGCGATGTTTCTTTCCCGTGTTATTGGCAAATATCCGCAATACCAATTGGTACTGGATAGAGCAATCGATTATCTCAGAGATGAGCAGGAAGTCGACGGATCCTGGTTCGGTCGTTGGGGAACCAATTACATCTATGGAACGTGGTCAGTACTTGTTGCACTGGAAGCAGCGGGTATCGCTCACGATGATCCAATGATAGAGAAAGCGACTGCCTGGCTAAAAGATCGACAACGTGATGACGGAGGCTGGGGTGAGGATAATTTGAGTTATCACGAGGTATCTTATCAGGGTCGTTCCACATTCAGTACATCGTTCCAGACATCCTGGGCACTGCTCGGACTCATGGCTTCCGGTGAGGTTGATTCCCAGGAAGTCAGGGCTGGCATTGCGTATCTCATTGAAACACAGCAGAATACCGGGTTTTGGAATGACGAATGCTTTAATGCGCCTGGTTTTCCGAGAGTGTTCTATCTCAAGTATCATGGTTATGATAAGTTTTTTCCACTTTGGGCGCTTGCCCGCCACCGTTCGCTGACATCGGAAGCGTGATACGGGTTGGGGTCGTTGTTGCGCTTACCGCCGAACAACGAACACTCAGCAACAGGCGAATTGAATTAGGACAAAGCCAGAACATTAACGAAACTACACAGGTTTTCGTTTCTGGAATGGGAAGCGAAAATGCTGAGAAGGCCGCAACTCAATTAGTTCAACAGGGGTGTCGCGCACTGTTGAGTTGGGGTTGCGCTGCAGCTTTGGATGTTAAGCTAAAGCCCGGAGATCTTATTTGTCCTGCACAGGTGATCAGCGTGGGAGGGGGACGAATGGGTACCAACTCCAGTTGGCATGAGTCTATAGTTGATAAGCTGGGTTCTGTGCGCAATGTTCATACCGGTGTGTTGATTGAAAGTGCAGGCATTGTTGAATCTGCTGCTGCAAAGGCTGAATTGCATGCGACGACCGGAGCAATAGCTGTGGATATGGAAAGCGCCGCTGTTCTCCGGGTAGCAGTGAAACATCAGGTACCCGTTCTTGTCATAAGAGCAGTTGCAGACCCAGCCTCAATGAATCTGCCTGCAGCTGTAAATGCTGCAACGCAGGCGGATGGTGGTGTGAATATGCCACTTTTGTTGGTTAATACGATCCGTAATCCCTCTGTTATAGCGAGTTTGGTTCGATTGGGAATCCATTTTCAAAGTGCAAAAACCACTCTAAAACAAGTCGCTAGTCGACTGGATTTTGATTTTTCCCCAGCATCGTCTACAGCTTGATCAAAACACCAAATGAATCTTCACAATAAGGTTGATCTATTGCTGGATCGAGCGTTGGAGCGATGGGCACGGGTCGTTATCTTTCATCCCTGGATTTGTTTGGGTCTTATTATTTGTCTGGCTGGAGCCAGTCTGACTTACACTTTTAGTAATCTGGGTATCAATACCGATACTACAGATCTTTTATCTGCAGACCTCCCTTTCCGGCAGAATGGTATCCGCCTGGAAAATGCTTTCCCACA
>CAZGQY010000168.1:0-9028 GCA_964528035.1 uncultured Methylococcaceae bacterium
GAGTGTAGGGGATATTTAGGGCTGCCGGTAGATGGGGTTTACCGGAGTTTTACGTAGGAGAAACGTTATTGATGAGACCGATAATTTGGTACAATTCTTCTTAACTAACTAAATTTTCGGCTCTTGCTGTGGGAAATCGTAATTCAAGAAAATAAACACGCTATAGAGTATGATTCTTCCCATGATCCGACTATCACCCAGACATTTAGGTCCAGATTCCAAATGGAATTGATAGTGAGATAAATTGATGTTTTCCAGTTACCGGAATGTCTGCCTTGTCTATGTAGTATTTTTCGTTACCTTTACTTTTCCATACTGGATGTTTGGTGAAGTTGTTTCGCCCAACAAGCAAGCTAAGGAGATTGCAGCGCCATCATCAAAGGATTCTACACATATAGAAAGTAGAAGGTTTAGCGACTATACGACCAGCTATATTCCGACAATAGATGAGCTACTTAGAGGGGCCCGATCAGGATGGTTGACATTATGGACAAACCAAAATGAACTTGGCAGACCCATAGCTCACCTGTCAGCTTTCAGTCCTACTTATCTTCCGGTCTGGCTGTTTACTTGGTTTACAGATAGCCCTCAGCGATTAATTACACTTCTGTCACTATACTTCTGCTTCTTTGCGGGGTTGTTCGCTGTTATGTTGTGTAAGGAGTTACACTTATTGCCGTTGGCAGGATTGTTGACGGCGGCGAGTATGGTAACCCTTCCATTATTAATGTATTGGCTTACTTTTCCGATGGTAATCGCCAATTTTTGCTGGTCAATCGGAGTGCTTTATGCCTTAACGCGCCTATTTAGAAAACTAGACTTGTTTGGGTGGTTTGTCCTGGCATTTTGTATTTTTAGCCTTCTAGTGGCGGCTCGTAAGCAAGCCGTTGTGTCTCATGCATATATTCTTGGTGGCTATACCCTATATATGCTTTTTGAACACTTTAAATCTAGAGATAAACGATTGACATTTTACATTATTCTATCAATTATTGGTGCGGCTGTGGTGGCTGGGTTGTTAGCATTGCCTATGATTTTGGATCTAGTGCATATGGCATCTGAATCTGCGCGTACTTCACCCAATATCTCTTTTTTTACAGTTGTATTGCCTGGTTTTAAATCATTATCCGATGTAATACGTTTCCTGGTATTAGGAAACTTTCCTGGAGTTTATGGAAATCCAATTTCTCCTGCATATCCTCTGCCGTATAACGGACTCAGTTTCACACCGTTAGTTTTATTTTTGGTATTGGTTGGTACGATGCTTCGATTTCGTGAAACATGGGGTTGGTGGCTAGCGATTATTTTTTTTTCCTCATTAACCTTTATCTACCCTTTTTTTGTGTTTGCGGTGGAACATCTCGGATTCCACCTTTCACGCAGCTTTCCCCTGGGCAACAGTTTATTACCTATAGTAGTAATAATGGCATATGGAGCGGATACGTTAGTTAAGCGTGTGCAGGAAAGACAGTATTCTAGAGAGGTTATATTGGCTGCCTCAGGTTTATTTTTCTTCTTACTGATGGCCGTAGGCTATGGTTTAATGAATGAATTAGTGATCCATTGGCGTTTTGTTGCAGTAGCGATTTTCATGAATTGTTTATTAGTGTCTCAGTTTGACAAGACTCGCGCTGACATCATTATTGCGGTATTGATCATACAAGTAGCGACGATTTCATACCCGTTGATGCTTCGTCAAAACCCGGCGCGGATTGCAACAACATCACCACTTGTTGAGAAAGTACGAGCAAACTTACCTTCGGGCTCACGCTTTGCCGTTGCAGCTCCGGGCTTGTCAGTATTACGACCAAACCTCAACGCTAGCCTCGGGCTTGCTTCTGTTCATAGCTACAATAGTTTGTCGTCCAGCTATTATCATCAATTAATCAAGGCGTTGGGAGGCAATGTGCAACATTATGGTCGCCGGAATAAGGCCATTTCACCCGACTACAACAGCACAATGTTTTGGATGAGTAATATTAGTTTGATGTTGTCGCCAAAAAAGCTCACCCATGAGAATCTGGAGTATCTCGGGGAAGAATCCGGTGTTCATCTTCACAAGGTTATTTCACGTATGGGCAAAAGCCTACAAACAGTATCACATCAGAATTTACTAATTGTGGATGAGGGAAATGTAAAAATGGAAGATCCACGGTCAATGGAAAAATATATCCCATTCGCGAGCTTAGACCAGGGTGATTTAATTGAGTATGAGGTACATTCGGGGACTTCATCTCTTCTTATTTTGAGCCAGAAATTTCATCGAGATTGGCACGCAAAGGTTTCGAATTCATCCACTTGGGTACCCGCCAAAACCACAGTAGTAAATGGTGTGTTTCAGGGAGTATTTCTGCCTCTGGGTACTCAGAGGGTGCGGCTGGAGTTTAAACCCTATTCACGTTATGCGTGGATTGCACACCTGTTCTGGATATTCTTGCTGGCATTATTAGGATTCAAGGAGCGGCAGAAAAGAAGGGTTCCGGTTGGCAAAGAAATGCTGATTCTATGAAAGAGAAACATTTTCCGCTCTATTTGACGTGCTCAAGGTGGCTGTCAAGTTTCCATATTGATTTTCGTATCGAATCCAGATCTTTCATTGTCCGAAAATATGGATTAGACTTTCCACCCGCTACTATGTCTTTGATCAAGATAACCTCCGGCCCAAATAAATAATTTGGGTTTTTTTGACCTTACTTAAATTGGAGAACAAAAATTGATTATCTGGCTCTCTAGCTATCCTCGCTCGGGCAATACCTTTTTGCGAACCTTACTGAAAAACTGCTTAGGCCAATATACATACTCGATTTATAACGATAACGACATTGGTAGTGACGCAGGGTTAACAGAAATCACTGGGCACCGTAGTCTGGAACATAGCTACGGGTCTACTAAATTCAATTTAACGCCAATGAGGGAGAGTAGCGAGGTTTTTTTTCTCAAGACACATCAGCCAAATAGATCACTAGTTAAGCCTGGCGATAAAGTCATATATATTATTCGCGATGGACGAGAGGCTACGCTTTCTTTCCATAAATACTTACGGGACTATCATGATAAAGACGTCTCACCGTTAGAGCTTTCTTTAGGACTCGACTTTCCAGGAGGATCATGGTCTGATCATGTCGTTGGATGGTTGCCGAAGGATCATGATGATACATTACTGCTCTATTTTGAGAGTGTCACAATGAAACCAAAAGCAGCTGTCGATCAGATAGCAAACTTTGTCGGAATCCCAGATGTAGTATACAAAATTCCTGAATTTAAAGAGCTTCAAGATATCAATTCAAGTTTCTTTCGTAAAGGAAAGCACAGCTCTTTCACAGAGGAAGTTTCTGAAGAGGCGCAAATTTTCTTTTGGTTAAGAAGTTTTCGTGAGATGCGGGATTATGGTTACCTTCATACACAGCCTGCATTTGTTGATGAAATTTCCGACTCGAATATTCTGACCGCGGGTGAAGGATTGCAGAAGGGCGTTCTTTATATGAGAGGAATACAATCACAACTCACCATGCAATTAAATGAGACAAAATCGATAGTTGCAAAAAAAGATCAACGTATTGCTGGATTGCAACAAGCGCTCGATAAGAGTAATGATTTGGTGACCAAGATGAAAAAAAGTTGGAGCTGGAAGTTAACTTTACCGCTTCGAATGCTCAGTTTATTCGTTAGTGATTATTCTAGATTTTGGGAGATTGTAAAAGGGTATCGCAGGTAGAAGAGGGTGAGTCAGTGCAAAACCTTGTAGTTGCTGATTGGATAACGCCCTAATCTTTTCTTAACTCGTGCTACTCGTCAAGTTAATCTTGCAGAAGGACTGTGAGGCTGTCCGAGAATACAGAGTTTACTACGGAAAAGTGGATTTTGATCCAAGCAATTAGGCAATGCCAAAAGATTGAATGTGAGCCCTGCAACTATTCGAGAAACAACAGGCATGAATATACTATGTGTTACATCATCAGCGCCAGGGCATATGGATTTCGGTGGCGGGGGTTTTGTGGTTTTGGGGCAGACATTGGAAAATTACGGACACTCAGTTGCTTGGTTATCGTTTGGTGCACAGGTCGAGCGCCTGAATAAGGCCGGCTGTGCAGTAGAGATGCAACCTTGTCTTGAAGGCTTGTGCATGAATCCTTTTTTCGAAGCTAAGGATATCCGCTCATATACAAACCAACATCAATTCAAAATAAATTCAATCAGAGAATTCTATCACCTACTTGTAAAAAAAAGACCTGACGTAATTCTTATAGACCGGTTGCTTGTTTATGGCGGCCTTGTAGCAGAACAGCTGAATATCCCCTATATAGCGATCGGAACACCTGGAGGATATTGGAATTTCTATCATGCGAATCAGGAATTTAATGTCTATCCCGTTAATAATCCAATTAATGAATTTTACATTTATGGACAATATCTAAAAGAAGAATTGAATTGGGTGCGAGGTGAGATAACTTCATTTTGGGTGAACTCTCCTTTCCTCAACATTAATTTTATGAGCCGTGAATTTTATCCATTAACAGATAAGCAGAAAAGTCTGTCGGCCAATGTTTATCACCATCAAAATAAACTCCCCGAGAAAACGGGTAAACGGCTTGGAATTTCCTTCGGAAACCAAGGAAACAAGGAAGACCTATTAGTGTTTTTGAAGCATGCACTAACTTCAACAGCGGTCCAGCTACCCATTGATGTTTTTGTAGGAAATAATGAAATAATTTATCAAAACCTTAGTGCTGTTTATGATCAAACCCAAATTGTTTTGCATCAGTGGGTGGATTTTGGAGATTATTTTTCAGACTTGTCCTGTTTAGCGTTTTTGGGTGGGATTGGCACAATCTGGAGATGTATTGACAATGGTTTGCCTATGTTGGTTATTCCTGGAAATATAGGAGATCAGCTTTTCAATGCAAAACGTGTTCATACTATAGGTTGTGGTATTTGTCTTCAGGAATGTGATTTAGAGAGTGGAAAAATTTGTGCTGCAATTACTCAGTGTTTACAAAACGATGTATACACAAATCAAAATTATAAACTTAGATCATTTGAAACTCATTCGGACGACTTAGAAAGTATCTGTGAGCGTATTCTGAGAATTTAAAGCAAAAGGTAATGAAGGCACGATTAAAGAAGAACTATTGGAAGTTATCCCAGTAATAAGGAAGCAAAGTTATCTTTATTCTTTTCCGTTTCTTATCACGATGGGTTGGTATAGCAAGAAGTAATGGATTGTGACATAAAATGCTGATTCAATTTGTCATAGAGTTTTATGGCACTGTCGGGTACTAATTGAACATCACTCTCTTCCAATTGTTGGTTTACAAGACTTTCATCTCTAAATAAATTGTTGTCATTACAAGACGGTTTTCTTATTCCTAAATGTTCGCTAAGGCATTTAATGCACGACAAATAGTTAGAAATTGGTAAATTAAAAGAGATGATGAGGCACTCATCCTCATCCAAATAGGAAAGAAGTCTTTGATTATAGGTTGTCCACAAGGCTAAACCAGTCTTGATTGGCATGTTATTTCTTTTACACAAAGATTTAGCAACAAGCGCAGGATGTCGGAATGATGCTACGAATTTAATTTTCCCCAGTCCCTCCTTCCAAAAAGGTAGAGTGAAAAGTGTTCTAGGATCTTTAAATCCCCATGTTCCTTGTGCTTCATAGGCAAAGTTAGCTATTATTTCATCCCGCTTCTTCGCCTGCTCAGTAGTCCATATTATTTTACCTTTAGGGGGTAAGTCCCAGCTTCCGTTATTTGTCGCGAGGACCGAGTCGTTTAGGTCCATAATAGGTTGGTTTTCCCGGTTACCTTTTAGGTTATATTTACTCCATTCATACACTTTGCCTAAATGGAGGCCACTATGTTGTAAACTACCCGTGAGACAACTGGTTCCGCTTCTGTGCATTCCAGTGATTATTATGGTTGTGGTGCTGGATAATGGTAATTTATTATGCATATTGGAAGTCAGGATCGAACCCTCTATATAGAGATACTTTAGTGTATTCTGTTGTTCTAGCTTTGGCTAGAATATTTCACGACCTAACGCGAGTTGATGCGAGTTACTTTACCTTCTGGGTTGAAAAAAACAACGTCGGTAGTGTATTCCCAAGCTTCCCCCCAGGCTCCTTTTTGCATGGTATCACAGTACCAACACGGTGGTTGTCCCCAGGACGCTTCAACCTGATTGCGGGTCATACCTTTGGTAACAATTCCAGCTCGAATCAATTCTTTTGTTTGTTGGTTCCATTCGGGATGCTGGGCTATAAAATTTTCCCGTTTAACTGGCATGTTTGTGGTGCAACCGAGTATGAGCACGAAAGCAATAGCAACAAAGATGGGTTTTAATATGCGATGGGGTTGTGTTGATTTGGACATAATATTTTTACCTTGTTATGGGTTAAATAATTAATTACCAGGTTGAGAAACTGTCGATTTTGGTTCCTTCAATGGATGCGGTGATTAAATTAATTGGCCCCTATGGGTATTATTTGGCCAACACCGTTGATCGATTTATTTACCTGGCTCGGCGAACCGTAGTAAACAATTTGACCCACGCCTTGAATATCGGAGTCGAGTCTTTGTTGTGCGTGAACCTTTATTTTTCCGGTACCGGATAGGCGTACAGTGGCGTGATCTGTAAGCAATTCACTTGTATTTATATCGCCACTACCTTCGAGGGAAACGACTAAGGTGGTCACTGATCCTTCAGCCCACAAATCCCCGGTTCCAGCCATTCTAATTTCTAAGTGTTTTCCATCCATGTTTTTAAGCTTTACCTCACCTGATCCGTTCAATAATATTGATCTAATACTTGGTGCGTCGATTACTATTTTTATGGGTGCGGTAGCGTTAAAGGATTGATTTACTCCGATTACAAGTTTTTGTTGTTCGATGTCAGTAGTCAGGATTGGAAGGATATGTTCCTGAGCATGCAGTGTAACTTTAGCCGGATTCCTGTTGCGTATGAGTATGTCGGCGGCAACGTTTATCGAAATTTGATCAAAATATTCAAGATTGCGGTTTTCTTTTTTTATCGGCCCATACTCTTCATTGTGCTGGGTTCCGAAATATTCGTTTTGATCAATGACGATAGATCCTGTGTGTGCGGAACGACCGATATTGGTTTCGCCAATGTTAACACTATTGTTCCGGATCACTGTATTGCTTGATACAGTAGGATTTGGGGCCAGCAGCCATAACAGGCTCATTCCGACAAAAATATGCAGCCATTTCATAGTCTATTTCCTTTTGATACGAATTTTCTGATGTTTGGATTCCATGTCCAGTTCCTGCCCGGACATGATATCGAGAAGAAAAACATTACCCTTTTGATCATAGGCATTTACATTTGATTTGTTCTGTCGTTCTCCATAGACATAGGTTTGTTCACCATTAGACCGATAAAGAAAACCTCTGATTTCACCCTGGTTCAATAACTCTATCTCACCGTATACATATTCACTGTTTTGATACCCTTCGACAGGATAAAATTTTGGAAACTGTCGATTACTACGGTCTTCTAATACCTGTGGCTGAGAACAGTCAATGTAGTCAGAATGTTCAGTCTGTTTAGTTGTGCCGGATTCAGGTGTTTCAGCCGATAATTCGCTGACCGGTATAATAAGAGCTAACAGTAATATGAAAGCTGTAATTTTCGTCATGGTAGGCTGAGTCATTTGGCCCGATTGTTCAGAACTACACATTCTAGAACCGCCTCCAGCAAGAAGAATGAGAATTAGCCTGTTTACACAAAGCGGCATTGGCGCCACCGGGCCCGGATTGCGCAGTCCACTGAGACGTATAACGCTGGGGTCGTTTATGGGTCTTCGGTGGGCGACGACGCGCCTGGCGTTTGGTTCTCTTTGTTTTGTTCACCGTAGCCTTCGAGCCATCGGATTTAAAATTCTGAGTGGTCGCCGGTTGAGCCAGAAGATGCATCGACTGACGCCATGCTAATGTTTGTGGCTGAATCGGAACCGATGAGAATAACTTCAGATACACCCGGTCATTAAGACTGGAAACCGATTGTCCAGTGAACGCCGCCAGAGCCGTTTGAGTTTGACTGTCAAAAATTCCACTCAGCGCGACAGGGTGACCATTTAAATTCAAATACTCCTGAGTCTTCAGTATCCTTTCCCGCTCGGACATGGAATAAAATTGGGTGGCCACCGCCTGAAGCACCACCGGATCGGCTTCGACACCCGGCAGTAGATTCCAGTAAGGGATATTGAGATATTTACCAATGATCTGAATCATACTCAACTGAACAATCAAACGAACCGCCGCATGACGACCCTGGACTTTTTTGATGTTACCCAGCAAACCGACCCCGTTTCCTTTGACCGTAAAAGCCAGAGAATCTTCCCCCAATCCTTTTTTGACCCGAACCGTATTAATGGCCTGTACCTGTTGGATACCGGAAAAAGTATTGAAATCGATCATATTAAAATCCAGCGTGATCTGCGCCAGAGAAAGCTTTTGGTTGGTACTGTATTCAAGATTAATATCGACACCGCTAATGTCGGCCTCAAGGCCGATATCACTGCCTTTACCCCGGGTTTGCAAGCCGCGATCAAACTCAGTGATTCCCCCGGAAACGATGACATGAGGGACTAACTTGTTCCCAAAATTGGAATATCCGGTATTGGCGGCATTCACAATAAAGCTTGGATCGTAGGGAATAAATACGATATTACCCCCGATCCCGTTCAAAGTACTCTTGATCATATTCGTCACATCACGGGGAATTTCCGCCGTGGTTGCAATCGAAGTCCCGGTATTGTCGACAATGTCTGTCGACATGACATGGGCCGTATTCGTTGCGTAGATCCGCGTCATCAGGCCAAGATTAGAGATGGCTCGACTAAAGGCGGTCACTTTGGTTTCCGGCAGCTCGTTCTTCAGAGTGACATCCACATTATGAGGATGGTAGGCGCAGGAGCTGAGTAATAAGGGCAGCAGAGTCGATCTAAACAAAAAAATTTTAAGTGTATGAATGTTCATGGACATTGCCCTCATTGTTACCTGGA
>CAZGQY010000169.1:0-8975 GCA_964528035.1 uncultured Methylococcaceae bacterium
GGCGCTACAAATGATCTCTTTTGTAAAATCTAGTTAATGTTGTTTATAATTATATCCTATAAGTAACTGAAATACATGTTTATATATGATATCTTTATCAAGTTGTAGTGCTGTATTAATTTATAAGTAGTTGAATTGTATGGGTTATGACTAATAATGAAAGATGGGCTAGGCGGCTATCCAAAAATAGAGAGCCTTCTGCGGAATATTAGATTTTGGCCCATTTTCCTGATTAATATCGCTAAAGATGACTGATATTCGCCTCTCTTAATCGAAAAAATGGATCCAAAACCACCGTTCTTCGTGATGGCTTCTATCCTCGGACAGCCTCCTGATTCTTCATCGGGTGATTTGCAATCTGGTTTTTCATTATTGGAAATACTGGTCGCATTTTCTATTTTGTCTTTATCTTTAGGCGTGATCCTGCAAATTTTTGGAAAGGGAATTAATCTGGCGGCTACTTCATCTTCATATAGCCAGGCGGTGCTGGTGGCTGAGTCGGTAATGGCTACGGTAGGGGTTGTTGAACCGTTGCAAGAGGGTGAGAACTCCGGCCAGACGGACGGTTTATATAATTGGTCTGTTGAGATCTTCCCGTATGAACTGGAAGATAGCGAGGTTGAGTTGGAAAATCTACCTTTTACCGTATATCAAGTTCAGGTCAATGTGATTTGGGAAAATAGATCAGTTTCATTGAAAACACTAAGAATTGGCCCTCAAACATGACGGGCGAACCGTTGCGGGGTGCAGTACGTTTTAAGGTTGGTTTTGAGTCTGGGTTTACATTACTTGAAATTCTAATAGGGTTGGTATTACTGTCCATAATGATGACTTTGTTGTTTGGTTCAATTCGAATGGGCGCGAAGGTTTGGGATACGGGTGAGAAGCGTGCTTTCGAAGTGGATCGCAGGCTAATTATTCAGAATTTTCTTCGCAGGCATCTCACCCGTGCAAGACCAGTAATTGATGACTTTACTGATCGAGATGAGCCTGTATTTTCATTCAGCGGAACGCAGGATTCTGTTCAATTTGTTTCTTTGCTTCCAGATAGTGCTGGACGAGGAGGTATGCACCTTTTTAAATTGGCGGTTGAAGATAGTGATGCCGGTAAGGTTTTATTGGTCAAATTATCTGCTTTTTATCCGTCATTAGATGGTGTTGAACAGGAGATCGAAGATGTTCGATTAATCAATGATATAGACACTATGGCATTGGCCTATTTCGGTCTGGATGAAGGAGAAAATTCGGATGATGAAGCATCCTGGCAGGATGATTGGGAAGATAGAAATGATTTGCCACAATTGGTGAAACTTACAGTGCGTATGAAGGATGGAACGGAATGGCCGCCATTGATTGTCCATCCACTCATTAGTCCGCTAGAACAGGATGCTCGCTAATTTTATTCCATGCTGAAAATATTAAAACTCCAAATTTGCTAAGCGTTATGCCTGGTTTTTCATTTAAAAATTCCATAAACAGGCCATGTCAATCGGGAGTTGCGTTGGTTTTGGTGCTATGGGTGCTGGTTTTGCTGACGGTTATGGCGGCGAGTTTTTCACAAAGCATGCGACGCGAGACAGAAATTGTCCGTAATGCCAAAAACAGATCGGAAGCGGGCTCCGTAGCTGAAGCGGGTATCTATTACGCTATGATTATGCAGCAACAGACGGATCAGTTAAACCGGTGGCGTGATGATGGAACCATATACGAATTTAGATTTGCGAACAGTCGGGTACGAGTTCAGATATTTGATGAATCCGGTAAGTTTGATATTAACAAAATCAAGGACTCTCAGCTTATTAAAGTTGTCGAAAGTGTGGGAT
Source organism: uncultured Methylococcaceae bacterium (assembly GCA_964528035.1). Classification (GTDB taxonomy): domain Bacteria; phylum Pseudomonadota; class Gammaproteobacteria; order Methylococcales; family UBA1147; genus CAZGQY01. Next base: position 1,824 of record CAZGQY010000169.1, read on the forward strand.
TGTCCTACGAAGAAGCAGCAAATCTAGTAGATGTTATACTTGATTGGAGGGATCCCGACGATTTTAAACGAATTAATGGCGCAGAAGAGAGTGAATACCGACAGGAGGATCGTTCTTACGGTCCACGAAACAAAGCGTTTCAGTCGATCGAAGAGTTACAGCTGGTATTGGGTGTGAATGCAGAGTTATACGCAAAGCTTAAGCCATTGATTACTGTTTATACAGGGAATCAACAAATTGATCCAATGAAAGCACCCAAGAGTGTGTTGATGACCTTGCCTGATATTAATGAGGATATCGTTGATGTGTATCTGCAGCAAAGAACAGAGTCTGCGTTAAATAAACAGCCGCCGCCACCATTTCCTGCCGGGGAAGACGGTCAACAACTGGTAGATGGTAGTCAAAATGATTTGGGAGAAACCGAAGGGACTTACAGTATACGGTCTGAGGCACTGTTACCAGGAGACAGGGGTGCAGCTGTATCGGCAGTGGTAAAGTTTAACGGAGAGAATGATAACCCTTTGGTTTTTTTGGAATTCGAAAAACGTTTTGGTGGTGACGATTCGTTATTCAATGAATCGCTCGTAGTGGGTGCTGATGTGCTACCAGATGAGATTGAAAAGAGTCTTTAATGTATCGAATTATTAGCGCAGTTTCGATAGGGAAAAATAGTATTAACAGTAATGGTTAGTTTAGATACAGCAATCGAAATCGATATACGCGGATTCTTTAAGTGGTGGCGCAGTGAACTAGCCTTCCTGATTCCGTCCTGGCTGCGAAAAATGGTGACAGAGACTTATGATTGTCTGATTGTTTCCAAGCAGGGTGACTATTTCGAATTGCAATTACTGAGTGATGATCCACGTAACGAATTTGGTCGAATTGTCCTTAATGAGGAAGGGCGGCAGGTGTGGTATCGGCTGGTCTCCCGTAATGTAAATTTGGCGGATATACCGATTGTTTTAAGGTTAGTATCCGGTCAGGCGCTACAAAGAATTATTACATTGCCTGCGGCGGCACAGGACAACCTGCACCAGGTTGTCGGTTTTGAAATGGAACGCTTAACCCCGTTTAAAGTCGATCAGGTTTACTACGATGGGCGATTGGTCGAAAAGGTGCCTGAACTCAATCAGATAAAGGTGGAGTTGGTTCTGGTGCAGCGGTCAAAACTGGATATTATGCTTAAAGAGATGGTTGGACTAGGGTTATTGCCTGGAAAAGTCGATGTTGTGACCGATGCGCCGAAAGAAAACGAAAGACCGACTCTTCACTACAACCTTCTACCCCAGAAACTTCACGATAAGCCGGATCAGCGGAAAAGAATTGTTAATGGGCTGCTGTTGGTGCTGTTGTTTGCACTTATATCGTTAACCGCATTTATGCCAATCTGGATGCAACGTTCGTATATGCTCGATCTGGAAGATGAAGTGCGGCAGAGTAAGAAGGCTGCGCTTGAGGTTAAGGCATTGAAAAAAGATGCTCAAGACATGCTCCGGGAGAGTAATTATCTTTTGGAAAAGAAGTCTACTGAACCCATATTGGTTGAGATGCTCAATGAATTATCCATGCGTATTCCAGATGATACCTGGTTAACTAATATTAACTACCGTGAGAGTAAATTACAGATTCACGGCCAATCCCCTTCGGCATCGGCGTTGATTGAAGTGATAGAAGCATCGAGCTATTTTGAGAATGTCAGTTTTGTTTCACCAGTAAATCAGGATAGAAACACCGGCTTAGAACGCTTTCAGATTGCGACACATGTTGTTCGAGAGAAAATATTGAATGAGCAGCCTGAATAAAAATCAGCATCGCATCATTGCAGTATCACTTTTGGGGCTGGTTGTCCTATTGGTACTTCTGGTTGTGTTTGTCCCGTTGGTAAATACGATGAATTCATATAATGAATCGATTGATGATTTAAGTTTTGAATTGCGTCGGTATAAACGTGAAATCGCGGGTAAAGACAAAATTCTCGATCAATTACAGGTTATAAAACGACGACAGTGGCAAGAAAACCATTTTAGTAATCGCGAGACTTCAGCATTAGCGTCAGCGGATTTACAGCAACTGATTAAGAAGGTTGTTGTTGATTCCGGTGGTCGGTTGACGAGTACGCAGGTTATTCCGGAACAGCAGGAAGAGCATTTTATCCGCACCGCCATCAAAGTTAGAATGTCTGGAGATTCTGTGGTTTTAAGGGATGTATTGTATTCTTTGGAAACCGCAACACCGATGCTTATGATCGAAAACCTGATGGTTCGTTCGGTGCGAGGGCGGCGTGACAGAAAAACTCGCAAGCTAATGCAATCAAACGAGTTGAATGTGAATTTCGAAGTAAGTGGTTATATGCGTGCAGCCAGTGGTTGATGGAATGAATAAGGAATTTGGCTTAACTCATCTTTTAGCGGGACTGTGTGCGTTGTTCGCATCGATTAATATCGGCGAATGGGTTTTTCTTCGCTATGGAATCAGCGAGAAAAAGGTATTCATGGAAAGGCCGGTGAAATCGAATATTTCATTCGAAAAATTAGGCAGTCACGATTTTGTATTACCACCCGAAGAGAGTTTCGAAGATGTTATTGAGCGGCCATTAATGGTGCGTGGGAGGCGGCCTGTTGACGAGCAGCAGCCACAGAAAGAAGTGGCGGTGCCGGTTCAAAATCAGAATAGCAGGATCCAGCTTATGGGTGTAATTTCTACTCCGGAAGGAATGACAGCTTTACTTGTGGATGGGGCAGGGAAATATAAGCGTGTAAAGTTGAATGGACAGATCGACGGATGGGATGTTACTGAATTACAGGGAGACAAGGTGATTCTGGTGCAAGGTGCCTCGAGACAGGAGCTGTTGCTTAGAAAGCCTAAACCTAAGGTTGCCCGGGTACCTAAAAAGAAACCAAAGTCCAGAAAGCGCGATAAGCGCGCAAAACCATCCCGGCTGCAGAAAAACACGAAGAAAGTAAACGAGAAAAGGCCATATCGATGAGAATTTCGTTGAAGATGAAAATTAATTTGTTGTTGGCAATGGCGCTTTTGACTGCGTGCGAATCCTTTGGACCATCGATGAGGGACAAACTCCCGATTGAACCCGTTGCTGTATTAAAAGATGAAGATCGACAGCAGCACAATGAGCTGTTTACACAGTTGGATCTTGATGGGGATGAAGAGGAAAAGAAAAAACCGACAGTTGAAATGTATCCTGGTACCGGGTCGTATATTAGCGGTGGAGTGTCCAGGGCTGCGTCCGGTAGGTCTGCTGCAACAGGCAGATATACGCTGAATTTTGATGATGCCGACCTGGGTGAGGTGGCAAAGGTCGTTCTTAGCGATACTCTCAGCGAGAATTATGTTCTTTCTCCGGCAATTTCAGGACGTGTGACACTGCAAACTACGCGACCTCTTACTCGCGAAGAATTAATACCAACTTTGGAAATGTTGTTACGCATGAATGGAGCGGTATTGATCAAAAGCTCAGGAGGTTATCGAATAGAACCTGCGGCAAATGCGTTACAGGGAGCGAATTCACCGCGACTGGCAAAAATTGGCCAGAGTATTCCCGAAGGGTATCAAATACGCATTATTCCTCTGCGCTATGTCGGCGTAGAGGAAATGCAGAAAATACTGGAGCCATTATTGCCGCCTAAATCGATTGTGCGTGTCGATAAGGCTCGTAATTTAATGGTTGTCGCAGGAACGGGTGCAGAATTGGGCAATATCCTGGATACCATTGAGTTATTCGATGTGAATGTATTAAAGGGCATGTCCGTTCTCATGTATCCACTGAAAAATGTAGATGCAGCGACAGCTGTCGCTGAACTCGAATCTATATTTTCTAAAGACACAGAAAGCCCTCTGGCGGGAATGTTCAGGGTGATTGCGATAGAGCGAATGAACTCGGTGATGGTGATTACACCCCAACCCAGGTATTTGCGGGAGGCTCGCGTATGGTTGGATCGACTGGATCGGAGTATAGAGGAAACCGGAGCTGGTGGCGGTGGCGTATATGTCTATCGTGTTCAGAATGTCGAAGCAGCAGATTTGGCATCCATTCTCAATGATATATTCAGCAAATCCAAGAAAAGCTCTACGCCCGGTGCTCAGATAGCGCCGGGTCGATCAGCGGCAGAAATCGGTGGCGAGGGCGATAACAAGGCCTCTAAACCTCGTGCATCCTCATCTAGCCAGATCAGTTTGGGCGGAACATCCGAGGCTAAAATTATTGCTGATGAAAAGAATAACTCATTAGTCATCGTGGCGACTGCTCAGGAATATGAAGTTCTAAAGAAGGTGATTAAGCATTTGGATGTTCAGCCACTTGAAGTATTGATTGATGCTACGATTGTAGAAGTATCTCTAACAGATGAATTGAGGTACGGCATACAGTGGTTTTTTCGACATTCAGTTGGACCTTATGGAGCTACAGCAGTTTTAAGCGACGTTTCCGGAGGACAAACTCCGGTTATTGGCGGCGCTGCCAATGGCTTTAGTTACACGATAACCAACAGTCCGGGCGAGGTGCGAGCGGTCTTAACGGCTTTGGCGGATAAATCAAAGATCAACATTGTTGCCTCTCCATCCCTGATGGTATTAAATAACCAGGAAGCTTTTATTAACGTTGGTGACCAGGTGCCGGTTGCGACCAGCCAATCAACGAACACCAATAGTGCAACTGTTGCTGATACTAGTACCAATGCGATTGTTACCAATCAGATTCAAATGATTGATACCGGGGTCACATTAAGAATTAAACCACGTGTAAATTCCGGTGGTTTGGTTATCATGGAAGTAGAGCAGGAGGCGAACCAGGCTGTAGCGACTACAACATCGGGTCTGGATTCACCGACCATTCAACAACGTAAGATCGAGAGTACGGTCGCTGTTCAAAGTGGTGATACGATAGTTCTCGGTGGTTTGATTAGAGATCAGAGAACGATTACGGTTAATGGAATTCCGTATCTGAGTGATATTCCTTATTTGGGATGGTTGTTTGGTCGGAATGTAAAGCAACTCGATAGAACCGAATTGGTTGTATTAATTACTCCGAGAGTGGTCGCGAATCGGAAAGACGGCATATTGATAACCAATGAGTTCAAGCGAAAATTAACAGGAATTTATGAAGGTTTGTCAGAAGATGAGCAGGAAGATAATCAACAATTTGAAGCGATCCCTCAAGCTGCTCCAGATTACCAATAAATATAGGCTGGTATGAATTTAGACGCAGGTCAATGTTCTCCGCCTTCAGTATTTAAGTGTTGTTAAGGATCCTTGTTTTTTTCTGGACAGAAAGTGGACTAATCTGTTTGATGATGAGCAGGCACGTCGTAATACAAATGTGCGAATTTTGCGACTAACGATATTTCGTCGCTGATGTAACTTAATACTTCGAATACCGTTCGAAAAGAATCTCCGCTGCTGGATTTGAATTCGAGCATGTTGTCAGAATTTATCGCCGAGGCATAGATCATTTCTTCTTGAAATTCATCATGATCGGGTCGATATAGAATAAAACGAATGGTGTTTTTCTGTTCATCTATTTCGACGGCTTTATCTGCGGTAGTCCAACGATCGTCGGGGGAGTTTACGTCAGGTATTTGCACGTGCATCTGCCCCAGTCGCTCAAAATAGGCATGTAGGGCATCCAAAAACCTTTGTTGTTGTCGTCTTAAACGAAGGTTTTTATCTTGTTTTTCCTGGATAGAATATGCGACCTGTTCGGCCATTGACCCCGCAAGGCTGGTGATTTCCTGGGTGGTAAGATGTTCGGCACCCAGAACGTTATCCAACTCCGGGACGGCTTGTAAAAACATCAGGCCATATTGTTTGGTTTCATCGGAAATCTGGGTATACCGAACCAGTGCTACACCATGGATGGTTTGGTTTTGAAATGTGAGTATAAAATCGACTTTTTCTAGTTCGGAAAGTATGAGTTGGTTAGTAGAAAAAGCCAGGCCGCTGTTGCTGAGATCAATTGAATAGCATTCGACGTAGCGCCGCAGTTTAGTAACGCCGCGTTTTCTGACTTTAAGCCGCATACCCATAAATGGTATACGTGGCTCTATCCTTCGGTTCAGTTCGTCAATGGAATCAGAAATGTATTCTGTACCGGTTTCAATGTCGTCCATAGCAGAGATCCTTTTTGTCCAACCCTCCGAATATCAGTTCGGTAGCAATAATATCGTCGATTAATTGAAGAATATTAGATTCGTTACTTGTATTGTAGCTCGTTTTGTTTCGATTTGGCTGTCTTTGGTAGATGACAATGAATCCCTATTTTCTATTCTGGCTCATCCAGTATAAATTTATCTCGTAAATCCCGTGTAGGAACCATACATACATCTTTTCTACCGAATAATTTGTATCGGTTTTTCGCAATCAGACTATAAAAATAATCTCTTACTGGTTTCGGTAGTACCTTAAACCCACTGAACAAATACCAATAGCCAGAAAGGTATTTTGTTATCTCCAGTGCGGCATCGGTTCGTAAGAAATATTTTTCATTTATTATTAATACGAAAGTATCCATTCCTAACGTAGGAATTTCATATTTGGCGACTAACGATTTTCCAAATTCGCTCTGGATAGGAGTAAAAACAAAAACATTATTATTATCGCGTTTGATAATAAAATTTACAGAACTGTTACAAAAGTTGCAGACGCCATCAAAGATGACGATGTGTTTACCCAGCATGATTTATATCAAACATTATGAAGCGCCGCGCGTATTGAATAATGTAACGGATCCAATTTTCTTAAAGTTGACTTATACCTGGAATTGGATGAACCGGTCAAATTTATCAAGAGTAGCTTATAATACCGATTTAATGAATGAAAAGGGGCGTGGTTATGCCAACTTATGATTATCGCTGTGACGAAACAGGAGATGTGTTTGAGGTTAAGCATAGAATGAGCGAAGTATTAAGTACCTGGCAGGAGTTGTGCGAGCGTGCAAACCTCAGTCCCGGTGAGATCTCATTGGAATCATCCGTAACCCGGTTGGCAACGGGTGGTCAGGTTGTTAAAAGATCTAACTTAGGTGAGCCTGCGGGACCTGCATGTGGAGCGGGTGCTTGTGGTGGCGGCATGTGTGGGACGAATTAAGGAGCGAGGTTTTAATAATATGCGAAAGATTGACGCAGGATAATTGTTTGTCTT
>CAZGQY010000170.1:0-8840 GCA_964528035.1 uncultured Methylococcaceae bacterium
GATAGGGTGGCTGTACGAATTGTAGCCAATCCGTTGCCCTATTAGTCTCAAGATCAAACTCATTGCTTGCGAATAGATCGCTGGGTAGTGCAAACAAATCGGTCGCGATAATACTGACCAGATCACCTTGAGGGGTACTTACCTGCCCTTCGACCAGGGGAAATATCTGACGGAATCCAGCGCGACGCAGAGAAATATAATCTCGCTGCGTTATGCCCTGTTCTGACTTGCTGCGAATCCAGAAATTTGCCTGTGCACCCAACAATGAATCGGCCCGCGAGTAACTCGTCTCGGCCTGCTGATTGATAATTTGTACCGCCGACCAAAGTCCAACCCCAGCCGTAAGTCCAAGCAATAGAAACAGGGTTTGCCAGTAATGACACCAGTAATGGCTCAGTATTGCTTTTAAGACCAAGGGCGTCCTATTTCATCAATATCGCTAAGCTGACCATTGTGTAACAATATGGATCGATCCATATACGCCGCCATCTCACGACTATGTGTCACCATCAGCAAGCCACTGCCTGCTGTTTTCACCATCTCCCCGAATAGTGCCATGATTTCCAAACTCAATTTTTCGTCAAGGTTTCCCGTCGGCTCATCAGCCAGCACTAATTCGGGCCTGGGTAATAAAGACCGTGCTATTGCAACGCGTTGTTGTTGGCCACGTGACAATTGATGCGGATATTTTTTAAGTTGCGTTGCCAGTCCCAGCCTCTGTATCAACAACTCTTCGAATGCCAAATCGAAACGCTGGCATAAAGCTGCCTGGAAACGAATATTATCGGCAACGGTCAAGGTAGAGATAAGATGAAATTGCTGGAATACCAGGCTCACCCGTTGACGTCGCATTTCAGCCAACTCGGATTCGTTTAGCTTATTCACCCGCAATCCCGCTAACTCAATCTCACCACTATCTGCCGTATCCAGGCCAGCGATCAAATGCAGCAGTGTACTCTTACCACTGCCACTTTCACCCAATAGTGCTACCGAGGTACCCACCTGCATTTGGAAATCAACTGCATTTAGAACGCATATTTTTCCTTCCGGTTGGAGATATGACTTACAGAGTTTACGGATTGCTAGCATGCGGCAATGCAAATGAGTGGAATCGCTATGATCATGGCTACGTTAATGAAAAGGAGGCTGGTCTGGTGCACGTTGCACTTCATCAACGACGACCAGTCGGCCATGGCGGGATTGCAGATAACCCCGCGCATCTTCAAGCTTTTCCAAGTCGACCGGATTTTCAAGATCGAGATAATCCAGGCTGTCACTTTTCTCAAATCGCAACTGTCTGGCCAGCGTTGTTTTGCCAACCTGGCGTGGACCCAACAGCGCTACGGCTGGAAACTGACGAAGACGATCTTGTAGAACAAGTTCAAGGCGACGAGTTATCAAGGCTGCAATTATGGACTATCGATCCAGTATTGCAATGATGCGAATGGATTAGGCCCGGCTTTTAAGTGCCTTTTTACTATTTATGCACTCCTTTGGGTGCTTATACCTTTCGCCTGAATAAATCACCTGGACAAGCGCAAGCCAGATGAAAACTAATTCAAAATAACTCCCCTTAACCTTCTGATAACAACGATGCTTTTGAATATTGAAATCACATCTCGTCGCACACATGGCTGTCAGATGATTCTGCATCATCGTCACCAATGAACGATATCTGTGGCATCATGCCCTCCAACATTTCGCCGCATTCACGCATTTTTTGTAAGCTGGGATCACTGGCTATTTCTCTGCTAAAATCGATTGCCTTATCCTGCGCTGCGCTGCGCTCACCCTGGGCACATAAAGCTTTAACCTCCGATTCCATCTGCCTGGCGCGTGGTTCCAGAGCCTTCACCGCGGACATGTCAACATCCTGCATACACAGCTGTGCTTTTTGCGCCTGCTCCTGCATTCGCTGCATATCCGCTTCGCTCATACCCCGGTATGCCTGCGGATTATTCTGGGCAAATACAGCGATAGGCAGTATCAGTATTAACTGAACAATCAACTTCTTCATGTTGTATCTCCTTTGGTCATTAATCCAGGCCCCCAGGAGGCTAGCTCTACCGGAGGGCAGTCAAATTAATCAGTATAATTACTGACAACGGCCTAGTATTATACCCATTGTTTAGAACATAAAATGGTGTAACTGTTCGCCAATCCAAAATTGAAGAAACGACTCAGGAGCGAGGATTCAATAATATACGAATCTTGACTGGTCTTATTGTCCGTCTTCTGCGTTGTAGCAACAGTTGCGTAGCCCGGCTATGCGCCTGTTGCTACGCCTTCAAGACAAACAATTATCCTGCGTCAATCTTTCGCATATTATTAAAACCTCGCTCCTCAGTGACTATGATGGGGATATCGACCATTATTATGATTGGAAACTCAATCCGCTTTCCATACAGGCGAATTGATTGTGACAGGAAGCTGTCAGCTACGCCGTTATTTCAATGAAAATTTCTTGACCTGAACTCGACACTAGCCAGGTAATCCGAAACATCCTGAATTTTTCCAGCAATAATATGCAGCACACCATTCTCTTTTTGCACAATACCCGATACCATCATTAATTTCGCCGACAACAGCGGAACTCTCTGCGCTTCAGCAATTTTTGGCCAAACGATCAGATTACTCAGTCCGGTTTCATCTTCCAGGGTTACAAAGATTACGCCGGACGCAGTACTGGGTCGCTGGCGGTTAATCACCAGCCCTGCTGTTTTAACAATCGCACCACTTCGCCGTCTCCAGAGATGCTGAGCCGGGCAAACACCACATTGCTCAAACTGTTGACGTAACAGTGCGAGCGGATGACTCTTTAAGCTTAGCCCCATCGTATTGTAGTCTGCAATTACATTATCTGATTCAGATAATTCTCGCAACAAAGGCAAAGCTTCATCGAATTGTGGCTGTCCAAATACCGGTAAGAACTTTTCAATACCGGCAACATCCCAATGCGCCCTATGCCGATGACCACTCAACCCAGCCAAAGCATCTGCCGCAGCCAGTACTTCCAGATCGTCACGACCCAATCGACAACGTTCCACCATATCCTGCAAGGAATCAAACGAATGAAAATTGCGGTTTTTTTCCATGCTGTCGGCCACACTTCGTCGCAAACCTTTAACCTGGCTCAGACCCAAACGGATCGCTGGCTGAACACCCGTTTCCTGTATTTCCAGAGTACTGTCCCAGCTACTGTAGCGTACATCTACAGGTCGTACTTCCACATTATGTCTGCGAACATCCTCAATCAGCTGAGCCGGCGCATAAAACCCCATTGGCTGACTGTTCAACAGTGCACAGGTAAATGCAGCAGGCTCATGGCATTTAAGCCAGCAGGAAATATAGGTCAGTAATGCAAAACTGGCTGCGTGGGATTCCGGAAAACCATAACTTCCAAAACCCCTGATTTGCTGGAAAATACGTTCAGCAAAAGCCTCATCGTAGCCCCGCTCCCGCATACCTTGTTTTAACTTATGTTCAAACGGCTCCAAACCACCGCGTTTTTTCCAGGCAGCCATACTACGCCGTAATTGATCCGCCTCACCGGCGGTAAATCCTGCGGCAAGCATTGCAATCTGCATCACCTGTTCCTGAAAAATCGGCACGCCTAAGGTACGTTCTAATACCGATTTCAGTTCATCGCTGGGATACTCTACACATTCAGGGTTATTCCTGCGTTGCAAATAAGGATGCACCATATCACCGGCAATCGGCCCCGGCCGAACAATCGCGACTTCAACCACCAGGTCATAATAATTTTTTGGTTTCAAGCGCGGCAGCATGGTCATTTGTGCGCGTGATTCGATCTGAAATACTCCGATGGTATCAGCCTTTTGAATCATTTTATAAGTCGCTTCATCCTCTGCAGGCACACTGGCCAAATTTAAACGACGAGCGCTGTAAAATTCTATCAATTCGAACGATTTACGAATCGCAGTCAACATACCCAGAGCCAACACATCCACCTTAATCAGCCCCAGTGTTTCCAGGTCGTCTTTATCCCATTGAATCACTGTACGTTCAGGCATTCGGGCATTTTCAATCGGCACCAGAGAACACAGTTCATCCCTGGCAATCACAAAACCACCGGTATGTTGCGACAAATGTCTGGGAAAACCCAGCAATTGATTAGCCAAACCCATCAATTGCACGATTTTAGGATTTTCCGGATCAAACCCCGCTTGCAGCAATCGCTGATTCATATCCACAGAACGGTCCCAAAAATGAATATGACTATTAATGCGTTCGATCTGATCCAGACTCATTCCCAAAGCCTTGGCCACATCACGTACAGCGCTGCGCCATCGATAACTGATTACCGCTGCAGCAATCGCAGCACGATGACGACCGTATCGTTTATAAATATACTGGATAACCTCTTCGCGGCGACTGTGTTCAAAATCCACATCAATATCTGGCGGCTCGTTACGTTCTCTGGATATAAACCGTTCCATCAACAAGCTCATCCGCGAAGGATCAACCGCTGTAATGCCAAGGCAATAGCAAACCGCCGAATTAGCAGCCGACCCTCTGCCCTGGCATAAAATACCCTGTTTTCGGGCAAAACGAACAATATCGTACACAGTCAGAAAATAGGCTTCGTATTCAAGTTCGGCAATTAACTGCAATTCGTGTTCGAGCAATATCTGAACCTTTACCGGAATCTGTTGCGACCAATGTTGTTTAGCTCCCCGATAAGTCAGTTCACGCAGCCATTTAGTCACCGTGTAGCCTTTCGGTACAATTTCCTGTGGATATTCGTAGCGCAGCTCATCCAGCGAAAAACATACACGTTCAGCTATTTTTACTGATTCTGCCAAAAGTGCCCGAGAATACAGGCGAGACAACACTGATCGTGGGCGTAAATGACGTTCACCGTTCGGAAATAATGCGTAACCCAGTTGTGACAATGGTTCACCCAGACGGATCGCTGTCAGCGTATCCTGTAACATACGACGGCTACAGCAATGCATATGTACATCCCCACTGGCAACCAATGGCAGCCCGGTTTGTACTGAAAGGCGCTCAAGCTTGTTCAGCCAGATGGCATCCTCTGCACTACGATGCAGTTCAACCGCAATCCATACCTGATCAATAAACAGACTTCTCAACCATCGGGCATCATCAATCCCTGCTTGCACACCAGGCAGCCATAATGCAATACACCCTGATGGCGTGTGCGTTTCCATATCGCCCCGGCTCAACGAGTAACTGCCTTTGTCCGCTGCACTGCGCGCATGACCGATCAATTTCGACAACAGTCCGTAGCTACAACGATCAGTTGCCAATAAGACTAAACGAAAACCATCCGTTAACCGAAACTCACTGCCAACAATCAGTTTAAAACTGCTGTTTCTAGCCACCACATGAGCACGAACAACGCCCGCCAGAGAACATTCATCGGTTATTGCCAAAGCACGGTAACCTAACTCTATTCCACGCATAACCAGTTCCGCAGGATCAGAAGCCCCTCGATGAAAACTAAAATTACTCAGGCAATGTAGTTCGGCGTATTCAGGCAGATCCACCACTGTTTGTACCTACTTAGTGTAGTTTGGTGATCAGGATGCAGGCCATTAACTGTTCGGGATGTGAGAAATTATCCCTGTATTTTGAATATGGGTTAATTTATTCATAATAGATATAAAATGTATATTAATACATGTACTGTTATACATATTATAAAATAAATCAAGTCGAAATAAAAAGTATTTATTTGAAGGATTACAATTTTTTCAAAGTCTGGCGTCACAGAAACTCATTGGTAAAAAACCACCGACTAAAACCGGTTGGTGGCTCAAACTTCATGAAAAAGGCGGTAAACAACATAAGATACCGACCCATTAGATATTAGAGAAATACCTCTGTGCGTATATCAAGAAAGCAGAGTAGAAAAAAATGACTGTTTTGGCCCAGTGACTTCGGATGAACTATTCTCGACAACTCGCTTATCCATGGCGTTTAAGCATTAGGGGTGAACAGAATGCTAGCAAAGTGTTCACCTTCTGCTTGAAATCGAGTGGAAGCCTTCACAATGCTCTCAAATTAAATGTCAAAAGGGTTCCCTTTTGACACACCACCTTCCAGCGAACACAGTCGCTATCGCGCCTGCTCCGCTTTAGGCAACGTTAGACGAAAATACACTAGCCTTTAAGAAGACACCTTTGTCGCTTCAATAAATACAATTTATCCTTTCAGTAAATATATTTCTTAAACGTTGCGACATAAACAATAAAGAAAGAGGCGAAAGAATTCGGCATCAGATTGTTAGAGATGTGAAGCACGATCCCACTGATATTTTAAAATATATTGCAAAAATCTTTTCCATAACGATTCAAGCCGTAAATAGCCACATACAAACGTAATCCTTCTCCAAGCCTTAAACGCAGGCTATAGACAGCAAAAAAGAAAACTCGATATCTCAGCTTACAAAAGGGTCGACCAATAAAATTTTTGCTGAATAGTTGCCACTGTTTCTGCTCAACGCAATTACGCAAAAATCCCATGCAGAAACCATTCTTTACGATGATCCCGATAGATCCACAGTTTGCTACCTTCAGCATTATGTGCAACCCAGTAATCCCGGCGGACATCCCGACCATCCCACCAACCCTGTTCGAGTCGTTCACAAGTCTGGACAACATGCAATACACCCTGCCAGTGAGGCTGGCCTTTAATAACCACCAATCTCTGTGGATCTTTCAACAGCCATAATGGCCGCAAAAAAGAACACATGGCATGATTACTCACCTCCGAGCTTGTTGTTGCAAATGCATACTCCGGCCTATGATCGGGGCAAACCGACAAGTACTGCAAGGCTGCTCCACCCAAACGCGCCTCAAACTGTTCCATCAATTCAGACCAGCTTTGAGAATTCTCTGCTGTTCGAGCAAATAAATCACTCTGCTGCGGCCTATAATCATCAATATAACTGGATGAAATCACAATCGATATGACATCTGCACCAAGCTGCAAACGACTAAGTTTCTCCTCAAGCAATAACATCATATGCTCAGCCCGGCTGGTCGCATGTCGGCACTCCACCTCGCAAAGGGTTCGCTGCAAGGACAGGTGCATCAATTTACATTGAAACCGACAGGTGGCCGCCTGCCTGTCCTGTAAATAATGCTCAAATTCCTGTAACAACGCCATGGCTACAGGTCTGATCCGATTCAAATCATGGGTCGGCAAATAAAACTCCCGCTCCATGCTAAAAACCAGCGCAGACTGATATTGTTCGATAACCTCCGGCCTGCGAGCAAGAGCCTGATCTACAATCTCCAGAATTTCTAAACCGAAACGGCGTCCCAACCCATCTCGTGGCAAACGAATTAAATCGGCGAGAATACGAATGCCGCTACGCCGCATTCGCATACTAAGCTTTTTATTCGGACTAAACTTCTCTATTGGCAGCTCGCCTAATGCTGAGACTAATTCATCAGTTCGCTGTACAATTTGCCCAGGATCATGCTGTGCCAGCCAAAATGCTGCTCTCAAAGTCGGTGCACCACTCAGCATATAATCGTAGGGAAAACCTTCCAGGTCAGTTTTAATCCGCTGAAGCAATGCTGTCACCCCCCCAAACAGACGTAAACTACCCCTGATCTCAAGCATGATACTGTTGCCACTATAAACAGAGATTCTACTGGAAAAAGCGAACGCCCATCGAGCAAGACGATCAAGTGCCTGTTGCTCCTTAACACTATCACGCTGTAAAACACGGGTCTGCTGCTGCAATGCCAACGCCGCAGCCAAAGGCATACCCGGGCGAATCCCACCATCCATAGCCGCCCGATTACAAACCATCACCTGAACCCGCCCGGCTTTCTCCTCAACCACAACCGCCCGCTTACAGGAATGTGCAAACAGCACATCAACAGGCAGCCGAGGCAAATAGATACACAACCAGAGCACGGATGCCAGTGATGCATTATTCTGCTGTGATTGGGCTGCCCTGACAGTCTTTACCGGCAAAGATTCGGTACACTGAACGCGTCCCACTGAACGTGGTTTTTGTGTCATTCTATGTAATTATTCAGCAAATTTTGTGGTTAGGATACAAGCCATTCAGTATTCGGCCGGAAATTATATCCAGTTCTGTTAATAATTCCAGGCGGCAATACTTTTTCCATTAATTGTATTTATCAGGTAACTGCTCGCCCCTCTATGGGTGATCTGTTCCAGAAGACGCCGTAAATACATCCTTGTAGGCTTGGATGCGGCTTCCCTGCCGCATACACTTCTTCCACAGATCCCCCATAGAGGGCTGTTTCGATTAGGGGGCAAATAGTTACTTTATCAGTATCAAAATAATTTTTGACATAAACATTGTCGCCTAGAGATAAATCAAAGCTTTCGAGCTCAATCATTTGACCTACAAACTCAACCCCAATAAAATCACAAATTGCGCGTATTCCCTATCCGGATCAAGTATAAGCTCTTTATAGCGCAGTAGATACAACCCAAATTCTTCTATAACCCTCTGATTTAATAAATACTCCTTAATACCTGCTTTCCAACTGTTTACCGCCAACCGGGGCTTGAGGAAAAAACTATAAGACAATTTATAGGCCAGAAACGCAAACTATAATATCGCTATAACTTTAAAACGAAATTAGAGGTTTTTTTGGAGAATCGTTGAGCCGTCGAAGAATAACCTTTAATCAGCAATAACTAAATTTGTAACTGCTAAATAGAATTGATGGCTTCTAAGTGAATTTTCGGCGTGAACCGACGTTTTCTGCTTAAACCCCAGAGGAACTGCTACGGATTTTCACACAATTAGGAGCGAGGTTTTAATAATATGCGAAAGATTGACGCAGGATTATTGTTTG
>CAZGQY010000171.1:0-8813 GCA_964528035.1 uncultured Methylococcaceae bacterium
GATGCTATCGGAATTTGTGATCTCGTTGGCAGATCAACGTCCGCTCCTAGTCCATAGCGCTGTACCTAGGCGGTGCTGCCATGTTCGAGTATCCGGTTGAACCGGTCAGCTGGGGCCTGGCCATTTTGTTTTCATTCATGCCCGATATCGACATTCCGACCTCGAAGGTCGGTCGACCGCTGTTTTTTATCTCGGTGCCGCTGGAAAAGCGGTTCGGTCACCGGACGATTACCCATTCCCTGATCGGCGTTACCATCCTGGCGGCGTTGGCTTACCCGCTGTATTTCATCAAGCCGCTGTGGTTCTGGGCAATCCTGGGCGGCTACTGGTCGCATATTCAAATCGACATGGCCAATATCCGGGGCGTGGACTTGTTCTGGCCATCGCCCATCCGGGTGGTAATGCCTGGTAAAATAAAATTTCGTCTGGAAGTCGGCAGCAAGGCGGAAATGATTGTGATGTGCGCATTGCTGGTGTTTTGCGTGGGGCTATATCCGATGAGCAGCTTGGGGCTACGTGGCGGCTTGCACCAGCTGCTGCGCAATTTCGATATCGCCCGTGACGAATACATGAAAGTGCAGGGGAACAACTTTTATTCGCTGGAGCTGAATGCCATTGCCAACCTGACGCTGGAGCATATCGAATGCCTGTGCCCGATCCTGGGCGCCTGGCAGGGCGGGTTGATCATCGAGTATCACGGCAAATCACGGGCGGTGGGCGAAAGCGAAGTGAACCATAATCTGTTCCCGACCGAGGCGGTGCTGATCAAAGGGGAGCCGCTGCGGGTGATTACCCAGCGGGTGAACATGAATGGCCGGTCATTGCGGTGGCTGGTCGAAAACCTGAAGGTTAACCATGAATATTATTTGCTGGGTGAGCTATATGTGGATTCCGGATTAATGCCCAGCGTTAACGATATCGAGCTGTATCATCCGGTGATGTTTAGCGGCAGTACGGTGAGGCTGCATTATGCTAAGGCCGGGGATTTGGGGGATTACCTGAATATGGTGGCTATTCGGGGGGAGGTTGTTGTGCAGTTTTGGTTGCGCCCTGGGGATGAGGTGGTGGAGTTTAGTTTTTCAGGAGGTGGAAGTATTTCAACTCCTGGTGTCTTGGAAGGGATGTTTTAAATTCCCCTCCAAGCTCACATAAATTGTATTAGGTTTCTTCAAGTGGCTATGATAATGCTTGGGTTAAATTTGCCCACCAACGCCTTTAAACTTCTCAACAAATACAGCTATTTTTTGGAAAACGCTTTGCTTTTTAGTTTTGTATTGTGGGTTGAGAGGGCTCATTTTAGGCAGCGTTGAATTCAGCTCCGTGCCATTTTCGCTTGCGTATTCCCGTTTTAATGATGCCGTGATATAACGCTTAGCGGCATCCTCATTTAAACTTTCTGAACGAATCAATTCTTCAGCTTCACGCTTTTGTTCAGCTTGTGCAAATGAGAAAAAAGTATCAATAATACTGGCCTTATCGTTAATATCGTCCAGATTGGTTTGATTAATGAAATCAACAATCAGGCTTTCTTTAGCGCGATTGCCCAGGCTGGCACGAATAAGTCGGCGCACTTCCTCAATCAATTCAGCTTTGCTCTTGTTCTTTTTATTGTGTTCAAAAATCAACTCAAGAATATAATCCAGATTAATCTCTTGTGATTTAAGCAAATCCACTTCAAAAACCACATCGTCCCAATCAATATTGGAGCTTTCTTTATCATTGCCGGCTTTTTCACGGCGTAGCCAATCGCGCGTATCGTTATAGGTTGAACGATAATCCTGAATCGTTCTTTCTGAAGGCACCTCGATGTTTTGCATTGCGGCTAAGTCATCGTCGTTCAAATAGTGTTTTTCTTTGAACGCTTCAACCGCTTCGGGGTCATCCATATCAATGTTCTGTAAAGCTTTTAGTCCTGCAAACTCATCGTAGTTTTGCAGTATATTTTCTACTCGCAAATATTCGCCGAATAACTTGGCAAAGGCTTTCTTATCTTTTTCTAACTCAATCTCATCAGGTTTAGGGAAGCGGCTTTGTAATTCGGCCACCACATCTAAATAACCTCGACGTGCTTCACCTGTGGTAATGTCGGTAAAACCTTCCATATACTCTTTATAGCTTTTCTCCAACACCACGTTCTTGGTGTTTTTGTCGCCAAATAAGGTAATAGCATCCACGGTGTTTGTTTCCAGATCGCGGAAGGTCACAATATTGCCAAAGGTTTTGGTGGCATCATAAATGCGGTTGGTGCGTGAAAAGGCTTGCATTAAGCCGTGGTAACGCAGGTTTTTATCAACAAACAAAGTGTTCAGAGTGGGGGCATCAAAGCCAGTTAAAAACATCCCCACAACAATCAGCAAATCCACTTCTTGTTTTTTAACTCGCAGAGCAAGGTCGCGGTAGTAGTTTTGAAAGCCATTACTATCGACCCCAAAATTGGTTTTAAAGCCAGCGTTATAGTCGTCTATAGCGGCACTTAAAAACTCTTTGGCACTGCTGCCTATTGCGCTCACTTCAAAGCTTTCATCAGGAATAGCCCCTACCGCATCTTGCTCTTCATTGGCTGCAAACGAAAATATGGTAGCTACATTGAGCCGCTTATTATTATCAGTACCATTTTGTAAGTGCTTAAACGATTCATAGTACGCCTTGGCAGCATCCACGCTGCTCACCGCAAACATAGCATTAAAGCCTTTGCCACCCGCTTGCTTACGATGAGTCTTTCGTCTGAAATTATTTAAGATGTATTGAGATATTTCACCGATACGGTCAGGATGCAAAAACGCCTGCTTGTTTTCTGCTGCGGTGAGCTTAAGCTCATCTTGCTCAGCCTCAATAGCCTTAAACTGTGGGCGTACATCGTTATAGTCCACTTTAAATTTGAGCACTTTTTCATCACGAATAGCGTCGGTAATCACATAAGAATGCAGCTCGCGGCCAAATACACTTCCGGTAGTTTCTGCGCCCAAGGCGTTTTGCGGAAAAATAGGCGTGCCGGTAAAACCAAACTGATAATATTTTTTGAATTTCTTTTTAAGATTCTTTTGTGCTTCGCCAAACTGACTACGGTGTGCTTCATCAAAAATAAACACCACTTGGCTTTGATAAACAGGGAGGTCGCCTTCGCCCTTTATTAAGTTGTTAAGCTTTTGAATGGTGGTAACAATAATTTTATTGTCATCTTTATCGAGATTACGCTTTAAGCCTGCGGTACTGTCAGAGCCATTAACGCTATCAGGTGAAAAGCGTTGGTATTCTTTCATGGTTTGATAATCTAGGTCTTTACGGTCTACCACAAAAAATACTTTATCAATAAAGTCCAGTTCAGTCGCCAAACGGGCTGCTTTAAAGCTGGTTAATGTTTTACCTGAGCCTGTGGTATGCCAGATATAGCCACCGCTCTCGGTCTTACTCCAGTTTTTGCCTTGATAGGCACTGTTAATTTTCCACAAAATCCGCTCAGTCGCGGCAATTTGATAGGGGCGCATCACCAACAAAGTACCGCTTACATCAAATACCGAATAGTGCAACAGCACATTCAACAAGGTATTTTTCTGGAAAAATGTCGCCGTAAAATCTTTTAAGTCTTTTATCAGTGCATTATCTGACTTCGCCCAATTCATGGTGAAATCAAAGCTATTTTTATCGCGTTTAGTGGTATTGGCGAAATAGCGGCTATCTGTACCGTTAGAAATCACGAATACCTGTAAATACTTATACAGAGAGTTGTCGGCATTAAAACTTTCTTTACTGTAGCGATGCACTTGATTAAAGGCTTCGCGGATAGCTACACCGCGCTTTTTAAGCTCTATTTGCACCAAGGGTAAACCATTCACCAAAATCGTTACATCGTAGCGGTTCGCCGCCGAACCGGTTTGCTCAAACTGTTTAATCACCTGCACCTTATTGCGGGCAATGGTTTTTTTATCCAGCAGGTAGATGTTTTCGATATGGCCATCATCAAACACAAAATCAAAGATATAGTCATCATGAATCTTACGGGTTTTGTCGAGACTGTTATCGCTAGGCTTATCTAAATATTGCTCAACAAAGCGAAGCCATTCACCATCCAAAAACTCTACATTGTTCAATGCTTGCAATTGAACGCGCACATTGGCAAGCATTTTGTCGGGCGTATTTAAACCGGTTGCATATTCATAGCCTTGGTTTTCTAGGTCATGAACTAACTCGCGCTCTAGCTCGTCTTCACTTTGGTAGCTTTCTGCAACCTGCCAATCCTTGCTGTATTTATCAAGGACGATAAAGTTATTGGATTCGGCGATGGTTTTGTATTCAGTCATATCTTTATCTATTAATTTATAGTCCAGTTGATTTAAAACGATACAGTTCATGAATTTGTTTTATTAAGAAATCTAAAACTCGTTTATCGTCTTCCTCAAGGTCAATCACTTCTTCTCCCGCATGTTTAGAGTGACTTGAAATATTAATCAACCTCGTTTCATAAGAGTTGCGATCACCTCTAACTGGATCTAATAAGTCTCCCCAATTTTGGTGCCCAAGAAATGTAGACATTTTTTCTAAAATATTTCGAAGGTAGTTAAAATGGTATTTATGTATTTGACCTGTATCTATTGCCTTTTCAATTTCGTACTTAAGATAAAGATGATAAGAAAAAGGGGAGTCATTCGACTGGTTTTTTAATTCATATTCCCCGTCTTCAAGTTTTTTCAAGATATACTTTTTGTGCGTTATTTTTCTGAACTCATTATGCAAAACATTATAAAAAAGGGGATTGTGAGTGGTGATAACGAATTTGAGAGCGGACTGACTGGACTTTATTAATTTAGCCAAATTCACTGCTAATTCAATTAAGTGGTTTTCATCTAATGAACTTACTGGGTCATCGATAAAAACATACTCTAATTGATTGAATTTTTCGGTATCACGCTCACCTTCCTCAGCGATATTAAGTGTTTCAATAACTTGATCTAATAAGGTATAGAAGACACTCCAGATAAAATTGCTTTCTTCCCCTTTGGATATTTTTATATTGTCTTCTTGTTCTTCGTTACCACGCTCAAAAGAAAACGTCACTTCTGAGAAGTCTTGATTGAAATGCGGTGTTAGTTTCTCATTCGTGTAATGCTGAAAATTGGTAATGACATTCTGATCTTGCCCTTGATCTTCGAAAACCCAGTTAGTAAATGAATTGGAGTGGATCTTTAATTTTCTTACCTCATCATTATCCAGGTCGTTATCCCAATAAAATAAATCTTCAGTAAATGCACTGTAATAAAGGATATTTTTCTGCGCCAATTCAGTTTGATCTATATCAACTATTTCTTCATCAGTGCTGTTTGGCGTAATTAAGTCTTTAAATTCTCGTGATAGGCGGGTTTTACCTGTACCGTTAAAGGCATAGATTAACTGCACTTTTACATCAGTATTTTTTTCAGCAACAGCTTTTGTCTTATGTGTTGCACTTTGTAATTGCTGGGCTATTTCCGTTAGCGTCTTGCTCATATTATGCCGTTACCTTTTTTGGTTTAGGGAAACTTAGCAACAAATCACGATAATATTCATATTGTTTTTGCCGCAATGCAATTTCACGCGGCAAGCCTTCACTGATGGAGTGGGTTAAGGTGTCGAATTTATCCAAGATAGCGACGATGCGGGCTTGTTCTTCTAGTGATGGTACTGGTATCGGGAAATTCAAAAACATTGGTCTACGAAGCGAGGTGACTGATGAACTCACCGATGCTTTTTGTATGTACGCGTAAAAATGTGCTGCTATGCAGTGATATACAAATCTCGGCTCCATAACTTCGCTTGGGGCGATACGGTATGCTCGCTGATGTAGTGCATATTTACCTTGGGCATAATGAAATACTTTTCCTACCCCAGCACCATCTCCAGCAGTGATGATTGCAGTTTCATCAAAATCAAACACGTTTAGCCTTAAAGGCTCACGACCTCGTGCATAAAAAATATAATCACCATCCTCAATGGCATCTTGTGTGTCATGGCTGCCTGTACCAATTTTTGCCACTTCCCCCAACCTCTTCCACTCCACTTCTTCAAAACTCAACAACTGTTCACGATAGAAGTTGTATTGTTTTTTGCGCTTGTTAAGCTCGGCGGTCAGCTCGGCGGTCAGCTCGGCGGTCAGCTCGGTAAAGCTGTCCAAAATGCGGACGATTTCGGCTTGGATTTCCAGTGATTTTTTGGGGTTGTCTGGACAGGGGATAGGGATTTTGAATTTATCAGTATCCGGTGTTGCAATTTGTGGCATTTGCATTCTACTACCAAGATTCTGAAAATGTGGCTCATTTAATTTCAAGAAGTGATATACATACTTGATATTGATATCGTCATCTTTTGAGTGATATGACCACATTTCATTTTTATGAGAAAACGGTTTTTCATAATATTCAAACTCAATAACGCCGCGAGATTTAACGATAATTGAGGGTTCTCTGTTTATATTTTTTGCAGGTATATCTTCAAAATCGACAAATGCTATAGTCTTGCCTCCCGCAAAAATCTTTAGTGGGGCACCATCTCTATGTAATTCTTTCATCTGACCAGCGGTGATCTTCGTGCCTTTGGTACGAACAAGAACATCCCCCAAAGCCCTCCACTCAACTTCAACCCCATCCAGCAACTTTTCCATAAAACTTAACTTACTCACGCTTCAATCTCCGCAACAATGGCATCAATATCCGTACGTAGCTGATCAATTTTTTCAACGGTGGTTTTTAACTCGGCATTGAGTTTGGCAATGTCAATCACTTCACGGGTGTCTTTAGCTTCGACATAGCTGCTGACGGACAGGTTGTAGTCGTTTCCTTTGATGCTTTCATGGCTGACCGACTGGGCAAAATGCTCAATATTTTCCTTGCTATCGAAAGCCTGCATGATGGCTTCGATATGCTGGTCTGTCAGGATGTTGTTATTGGTTTCTTTTTTAAAGTATTCCTCACCACTGGCATAAATAAACTGGGTGGTGGTGTCGGTTTTATGTTTGGACAGCACCAGAATATTGACGGCGATGGTGGTGCCAAAAAATAGGTTAGGTGCGAGTGAAATCACTGTTTCCACGTAATTGTTATTAACCAAGTATTGACGGATTTTCTTTTCCGCACCACCGCGGTAAAAAATACCAGGGAAGCAAACAATGGCGGCACGCCCTTTACTGGAAAGATAACTGAGTGCGTGCAACACAAAAGCAAAATCAGCTTTAGACTTAGGCGCTAATACACCAGCAGGTGCAAAGCGTTCATCGTTGATCAGTGTTGGGTCGCCGCTGCCAATCCATTTTACTGAATACGGTGGATTAGAAACGATGGCATCAAAGGGCTTATCATCACCAAAATGCGGTTCGGTTAAGGTGTTACCCAGCTGCATATTGAACTTGTCATAATTGATGTTGTGCAAAAACATGTTCATACGGGCAAGATTAAAGGTGGTGTGGTTGATTTCCTGACCAAAAAAACCATCTTCAATAATATGAGCCTCAAAATGCTTTTTAGCTTGTAATAGTAGCGATCCAGAACCAGCCGCTGGGTCATAAATTTTATTGACTTTGGTTTGCCCGTGCATGGCAAGCTGAGCGATAAGCTTAGAGACGTGTTGCGGGGTAAAAAATTCGCCCCCTGATTTACCGGCGTTGGCGGCATAGTTAGAGATTAAAAACTCGTAGGCATCACCAAACAGGTCTATTTGATTGTCTTCGAATTCACCAAATGTAAGCCCCGCCACGCCTTTTAATACCGCCGCTAAACGCATATTTTTATCTTTAACGGTATTACCTAAACGGTTACTAGTGGTGTCGAAATCTGCAAACAGGCCTTTGATATCGACTTCAGAAGGGTAGCCATTGGCTGAGCTTTCGATAGCGGAAAAAATAGCGGATAAATCGGTGTTTAAATTTTCATTATTATTCGCACCTGCGGCAATGTTGGCAAACAGCTGACTTGGGTAAATAAAATACCCTTTGGTTTTTACAGCATCGTCTTTTGCTGCTGCAATGTTTTCATCATCGTCAGCCATTGCTGTATACGCTACACTGTCATCACCGCCTGTGATGTAGTTGGTAAAGTTTTCACTAATAAAACGATAAAACAACGTGCCAAGCACATACTGTTTAAAATCCCAGCCATCGACTGAGCCTCTTACATCATTAGCAATTTGCCAAATTTGGCGTTGTAGTTCGGCACGTTGCTGGGTGCTTGTCATGGTGTTATCCTGTAAAAATAAGTTTTAAATAGGTGTTGGTTTTTTAAAAAATTATTGCTACCGTCTCGTGACTGTTTTCAAATCTTTTCTTAGATCTAATAAAGGTTAAATATCCGCCACTAACTTACTCAACCTCTCCTGCCCCGCATGTGTGTAAATTTGCGTAGTAGCAATGCTCTCATGCCCCAATAACGCCTGAATATCCACCAGCTGCACATCTTTTTCCAGCAGCCGGGTGGCGTAAGTATGCCGGAGTTTGTGCGGCGTGACTTTCTTTTCAATGCCAGCCTTGTCGATCAGCTTCTTCAAATAAGCCCTGGCCGCATGCTGTCCCACTGGTTTGCCACCAGGCTTTTTGGCAAACAGGTATTCATCCCGGTACTTGTCGGCGATGGATACGGCCAGCACCCGGCCAAACGATTCAGGTACCGGCACCAGGCGTTCCTTGTTGCCCTTCCCGATCACCCGGACGGATTTAGCAACACCATCGGTCACGCGAATATCGGAGACTTTCAGGCCCAAAGCTTCGCTGATCCGGAGACCGGTTTTCTGAATCAGCTCAAACTGATGTGTCAACACTTATCCGGACACAAAGTTACGCAGATATTTGACGATTT
>CAZGQY010000172.1:0-492 GCA_964528035.1 uncultured Methylococcaceae bacterium
CCCAAATAAAGCAACGCAGTCAATTCATCTCGCAAAGAAATGGGGAGATAAATAACACCGCGGAGCGGGCCGATGGGTGCGCCCAGGTAAGACATTGGCCGAAGTCGGTCCAACATCTCGACGGTTCCACGGACGAATTCCCGGGCCGACAGGATCTCGGGAGGTATTGGGGAAAGAAGCAAATCCGCCGCGGCCACCGCGGCATCCTGCATCGGACCGACTGCGCCCTGGGTGTCGATCAGAATCAGATCGTAGCAATCATCAAGTTTCGAGAGGATGTGTTTGAGCCGGACACGACCATCCACCGCATCGCGAATCCAGTCACGGACCTTGGCGTCCGGGTCATCCGAATAAATCAGATCGAGGTTGTTGATCTGCGTGTGGCTGATGACCTCCTCGACGGAGGCATCGACGATCAGGCGTGTCAATCCATGGGGTGCTGAAAGGCGTAACCGGTAATAACTCGATAAGGTCGGCTGGGGATCGGCGTCG
>CAZGQY010000172.1:512-8776 GCA_964528035.1 uncultured Methylococcaceae bacterium
CTGACTACGGTCATTTTGATGTTCACTGTGGGCTCCCAAAGTTAAAAACTTCGGCTTAGCTAAGTGAACAATGATTCGAACGATCGTGGGTGGGTGGGCAGCTCGAATAGCCAGTTCGAGCTGCCCGTGACCCGATGATCAATCGGATCAGCCCTGGCTCGGTGCGTTGAGGCGTTCCGTGCCTCAACGCTGAAAATTGGAGCTGGCGATAAGATTCGAACTTACGACCGGCTAATAACCTATCAGCTGTTTAATATATTTTTTACATTTATTATCAGTATATTAGTGATTTTCTATTAGAACATGGGACACTGCAGGGGCAATTACTACTGATTTTTGATAGTGAACCGTGTTTATACGTGTCCCATCAGTGTCCCATTGATAATAAAAAAGGCCTTTTCATTTCTGAAAAAGCCTTTAAAAATATGGAGCTGGCGATCCGATTCGAACGGACGACCGGCTGATTACAAATCAGCTGCTCTACCAACTGAGCTACGCCAGCAATACCAGGAGAATTCTCAGACGCCCCTGTTACCGGGCGCGTATGTTAACAGATTGCATCAAAAAAGTTAATGAAACATTTTCGCTGCAATTCTTCTATACAGAATCGTCCCCCTGAGTCCGTTATACTCCATCCAGATAACCCGGCTCTCAAAACATTTCCTAAGCCCGATCATACTGAAGTATCCATGACGAGGAAACAACCCCACTTTCCAACAAGGCCCCCCTGCACTGATACTGGCGATCCGAAATTTTAATTAGAGTCTCACTACCGCGAAGATTTCCGTTCGACGACTGATACAGCGAAAGAATAGCATCATCCGCAATGACGATAAACCCGTGAAGTTTACCTAACGATGGATTCGATGCGACCCAGGAAGATGAATCCATGCCCGATTCGAGTGGTTTGTACTCATAAATCGTTTTATATTCCAGATTACGATATTTTTCTCGATTTTCCGGCATTAACTCCATGGTCATTTCATTCAGCCAAAGAGCCTCATGGTGGCTAATCGCACATTGGCCGCGAACGCTTATTGGAACAGATTTTTCATCTCGATATATGCCACTAATGACCCAATTGACGGGTTGAAGCAGAAAACTATGAACTGGATCATTATTCATTTTCTGATTAACTTCACGTTCGCACTGTGGATTTTCCACTACGCGAACGGCCTCGATTCTTTTTTCGAGCAGCAAGTTTTCCGCCTCGATTCCCCGAAACGGATTTATCGTTCTGAACAGTCTTTGCACCTTCGGCGCGTATTCGAACATGCTGTGTACGAAA
Source organism: uncultured Methylococcaceae bacterium (assembly GCA_964528035.1). Lineage (GTDB taxonomy): Bacteria > Pseudomonadota > Gammaproteobacteria > Methylococcales > UBA1147 > CAZGQY01. The sequence continues at coordinate 1,801 of CAZGQY010000172.1, forward strand.
TCGACCAGCTTTTTGGTTAACACGTCTGCCTTCCTCCTTCAACCGAGTATCCTTGGGTTGCCAACCTGGAACCAGGTGGTAGTTACTACTGCCAATAAGATCGTTGCGCCCCATTTCGTTTAACGCCTTACGAATTATCGGCCAGTTGGTGGCATCATGATAACGCAAAAATGCCTTATGCAGGCGACGAAGCTTCAATCCTTTCGGTACAGGAATATTGCCTTTGTCATAGCTGAGTTTTCTCAGTGAATTTTTTCCAGAATGATACATTGCGGTTGCTGCAGCCATTGGCGACGGCAGAAAAGCCTGTACCTGGTCTGCACGAAAACCATTTCTTTTTAGCCAAATAGCCAAATTAACCATGTCTTCGGTAGTCGTACCGGGATGTGCGGCAATAAAATAGGGTATTAGATACTGTTCTTTACCTGCCGCTTTAGAATATTTATCAAACATTCTCTTAAAACGGTCAAAAGTTCCAATCCCTGGCTTCATCATACTGGACAATGGCCCTTGCTCTGTATGCTCCGGCGCTATCTTTAAATAACCACCAACATGATGCGTCACCAGTTCCCTGACATATTCCGGCGATTCTACCGCCAAATCGTAGCGCAGTCCGGATGCGACCAATATTTTTTTAACACCCGGTAATTTCCGGGCTTTTTTGTACAAACGAATCAAAGGCCCATGATCTGTGTTCAAATTACTACAAATGCCGGGATATACACAGGAAGGTCTTCTACATGCGGCTTCAATCTCTGGATCTTTACAGGCCAATCGGTACATATTCGCCGTTGGACCACCCAAATCAGAGATGACCCCTGTAAAATTGGGTGAGGTATCACGGATTTGTTTTATTTCGCCAATGATCGATTTTTCTGATCGGTTTTGTATAATCCGCCCCTCATGTTCGGTTATCGAGCAAAAAGTACACCCTCCGAAACAACCTCGCATGATCGTCACAGAATTTTGAATCATTTCAAAGGCTGGAATTCGTGCACTCTTGTACGCCTTATGTGGTTGGCGACTATAGGGTAACCCGTAAATCGCATCCATTTCCAGAGTTGTCAACGGAATAGGCGGTGGATTTAACCATATCTCCCGGTGACCATGGTTCTGCACCAAAGCTAGTGCATTTCCTGGATTTGTCTCGGCATGCAGGATACGAGACGCGTGGGCGTAAAGAACCGGATCATCTCGGACTGCATGATAACCGGGTATGCGTATAACAGTGTTTGCACGATCACGGCGCTTAATATGACGACGAAATTTAATGACCCGATTGCGATCAGTGTCCGAATTCGAACATTTGTTGGTTTCCGCTTGATAAGGATCCGTCTGAGGAGTTATTTCACCCGGTGTATCAATTTCGGTCGAATCCAACTGAGTCCAAGCCTGCGTAACATTTTTTACCAAATATGCAGTTCCGCGAATATCGGTAAGTTGATCAATAGATTCGCCATTAGCCATTCGCTGAGTAATTTCGACGACTTGACGTTCACCGTTCCCGTATACCAGTAAATCCGCCTTTGCATCGAGCAATACAGAACGTCGAACTTTATCTGACCAATAGTCATAATGTGCAATTCTTCTGAGACTGGCTTCTATACCTCCAATGACAACCGGTACATCAGAATAGGCCTCTCGACAGCGTTGAGCATACACCAAAACTGACCGATCAGGCCGCTTTCCACCCACACCGTTCGGCGTGTACGCGTCGTCCGAGCGAATGCGGCGATCCGAAGTATAACGGTTAACCATGGAATCCATGTTTCCGCCTGTCACACCGAAATACAAATTAGGTTTGCCCAACTCGCAAAAATCATCGATATTTCGCCAATCAGGTTGAGCAACAATCCCGACCCTGAAACCTTGAGACTCCAGTAAACGTCCAATCAATGCCATACCGAAGCTTGGGTGATCCACGTAGGCATCGCCAGTCACTAAGATAACATCACAAACATCCCAACCAAGATCATCCATTTCAGCGCGAGACATCGGCAATACTGACGATACACCATATCGGTGAGCCCAGTACTTCCGATAAGAAAATAAATTTTTTGCTGAATCCACTAAGTTGCCTGTTGGGTTATAGTAACGTATAACTATTAAGAATGTTTTTGTAAGGATGTTCTTTGTTGATCATTTGGGCACTTGAAACAGGCAGATGCAGCAATACCTGCGCTACCGATAACTAACAATTCAAAAATCAACGATATACATGCCATTTAAAAACAGCCGTTCATTCTACAGTATATTCAATTTGCCAGGGACAGACTATTTTGTTTACAAATTTGAAACCTTAGTAACAGAATTGCTTAACAAGCTTGTGCGGCAATATGTATCTAAGCCCAGGCAGACATTTGAACAAAGATCATTCCTGAATTCTCTGCTATGTTTATGTAGATACTCCTTATAATTGCCTGAAAAATCATTGCCATGCTTGTTGCAAACAAAAAATTACTGGTGTTGTTTTTATTTACCTGCATCTTCACGTTAGGCACTGTAGATGCCGGTGTACACAAATGCCAAAATGCGAATGGACAAACTATATTTCAGGATCGTCCATGCCAGAATCCCGGTAATACTGAACCTGCCCGGGCCGAAAAATCTTCTGCCTCCGTTTCGGACAAGCATTTCCTATGGAAAGCACAATCAAATACGTCCACCATCCATTTGCTAGGCTCATTGCATTTTGGCTCTACAGAAATGTTCCCTTTACCAACGGTGATCACCGACGCATACGACAGCTCAGACACCTTAATCGTCGAAGTAAACGCTGACCAACAAAAATTAAAGGAAGCCAGTGATATTCTTATAAAAACGGGTACCTATATAGACGGATCAAATTTACAGGATCACATTTCAGCGAAAACCTGGGAGCAGGTTTCGAATACGGCCGAATTACAAAAATTAGACATTAACCGTTTAAAAGTTCAAAAACCCTGGCTCATCTGCTTTACTCTCGCTGCCCTGTCGATAGAGCGAAGCGGCTTTAGTCCAAAACTGGGAATCGACCGATATTTCATCACCGGAGCCACTGATAAAAAACCTATTTTGGAATTAGAAACGGTCAGTGAACAAATGGAATTGTTGAGTCATTTTTCATCGCTGGAACAAGATAAGCTGCTTGAAGAAACCCTCAAACAATTAGAACAGGGACCGACTTATTTCCGCTCAATGCTGGTTGCCTGGCAAACCGGGGACACAAATAAAATGGAGGAATTGACACGTAAAAATATCGACACAGACGAAGACGGAAAACGCATATACAAAGTTATTTTCACTGACAGAAACCACTCAATGGTCGAGAAAATCCTAAAATATGCTGAACCGGGTAAATCACTGTTCGTCGTGGTTGGCGCGGGTCATATGGTCGGATCTGAGGGTATTGTCGAACTTTTGCGCACCCAGGGTTACGAAATCACACAACTTTGAAACTCTTGCCAGAAAATATATGACTCAGAAAAACGACGCCCATCACCCGCATAACAATTAATTACTGTCCTTTCGCAACTCAAAAAGGTTGGAATTATTTGCCAGAATGTAGTCGATATTTGCTGCTGTCACTGGCCGACTGAAAAAATACCCCTGCACAATATCACAATGATATTTTTGTAGAAATTCGATCTGATCAAATGTTTCCACTCCCTCAGCAATAACTTTCATTTGCAGATTATGCGCCATATCGATAACGGCACGGGTAATCGCTGCATCATTCGGGTCATCGGTAATCCCCTCAACAAACGAACGGTCTATTTTCAAGGTATCCACGGGTAAGTGTTTTAGTCGGGATAAAGAAGAATAACCGGTTCCAAAATCATCAATCGAAAAACGAATACCTAAATCGCTTAGTAACTTAACCATTTGTGTAACAGACTCTGACACCGGATCCAGGAACACGTGCTCTGTCATTTCCAGGATCAAACGATCCGCCGGAAAACCGGTTTCTTTCAATTGACTCTCTATAGTCTCCACTAATGCTGTACCATTTAACTGACGCGGAGAAATATTGACGGCAATAGCGATCGAATCAATACCCTTGGCTCGCAAACCAAGCAGTTTGGCAACTGCCTGTCGAATCACCCAGTCTCCGATCTGTACAATCAACTCGGATTCTTCAGCTATACCTATAAATTCATCGGGCGTAACGTTTCCCCGATGAGGATGATTCCACCTGATTAAGGCCTCCACAGAATCAATATAGCCACTAAGCAAATTTACACAGGGTTGGTAGTACAGTTCAAACTCTTCATTCTGCAACGCTTTATACAGATGATTTTCCATGATCAAACGGTCAACAGCTGTGCGATTCATGGGTGCTTCAAAAAACAAAAACCCCGCCGCCTGCTTTTTTGCATGATACATTGCCACATCCGCTTTACGTAAAAGATGCGACAAGGTCTGTCCGTCCTGTGGATAAGTTGCTATGCCGATACTGACAGAAATAACGATCTCATTGCCTTCCAGGTCAAAGGGTTTGTTAAGTTCCCGTAAAATATTCTGCGATACGCGAGTGGCACTGGCGATCATTTCTTCCATGGTATTTACAGACCCAATGATCACTGTAAATTCATCACCTCCCATCCTCGCAGAAGTATCTGACTCCCGCAGACAATCCGATAAGCGGCGAGCAACTTTCTGCAACAACAAATCACCCACACCGTGCCCCAATGAATCATTAACCGGCTTAAAACGATCCAGATCAAGGAATAACAAAGGCACCATTTTTTCATTGCGCTTTGCATCCACCAATATCTGATTTAAACGATCCTGGAATAAAAGACGGTTGGGTAAATTGGTCAAGGAATCGTAGTGAGCCAGATGGTATATTTCCTGCTCATTTGCCTTTTGATCGGTTATATCGGTAAATACCCCTGCGTAGTGCAGAGTCTTGGTGTTCTCATCTATGACAGAGCTAATCCCCAACCATTGCGGGTATAACTCTCCCGATTTACGCTTATTCCACACTTCACCTTTCCAGGATCCTTTAGATTTCAAAGCATTCCACATTTCCCGAAAAAAACTCGGCACATGACGATCTGATCCTAGTACTTCTCCTGGCGTCTTGCCGACAGACTCCTGTTGTGTGTAACCGGTAATCTTCGTATAGGCTCGATTTGTCCTTATAATCAAGCCCTGCGCATCGGTAATCATTACCCCTTCAACGACATTTTCAAATACAGAAACAGCAAGCTTTAATTCATTTTCTGTTGCTTTTTTTGCAGTAATATCGTGACCAATCGAAACATTCTCAATTATTTTTCCCTGGTTATCGCTAACAACACGATTGGCCCACGAAATCCATACACAACTGCCGTCTTGCTTTTGGTTCTGCTGTTCGAAACTGCCACGCTTTTGAGAACTCTCATCAGAATCAAGGATCATAGCCTCGAATCCTTCAAGGGCGGCGGGATTTTTTCGGACAAGGGTTCCGATCAAATTTTTCCCAACTATGGTTTCTTCTGTGCAAGCAAAAAACTGTCGGGCATAGCGATTGAGGTAGGTAATAGTGCCATCTGGTTTCCAACGCAATATGATACTGTTGGCAAATTCCACCAAATCACGAGAGTCACTGACGTTACGACGAAGTTTTCGTTCACGGACCGCAAATTCAGCCTTTAGATCCTGTTTCTCCTGGATGAATCGATTCTGTGATCCGACAATTTGCCTTTCAGTAAATTTGAGTACCGCAAACAAAGCAATAAAAACCATAATGCCCGTAGAAGCGCAGGCAGCAAATACGATTTTCAGATCCACCTGCTGGTATAAAGCGAGTGTAGAACCAAACAAAATCAACAAAAAAACAACAAACAATGGAAGCAGAATACGAGAGCGAAGATTAAGCATTGCAGAAAAACCTCTCGTAACACTGAGAAACACCACCGAAACGCGGCGTCGAAAAACCAGGCGCTAAAAATCTATTTATATCCCTTCCCTCATTTCTTCCAGAGTCTGCTTTGCAGCGTTGCTGGCAAACAACACATCGACACCAACGGTTAACAATGAGTAACCCTGTTGCATATACGGCAAAACAGCCTCACTGGATACACCGAAAAACCCCATTGAAATAGCCTCTCTAACACAGCTTTGCCGAACTCTGGCAATCGCTGCAACCACCTCTTTATCAGTGGTCTGACCCAACTTTCCCATACTTGCAGACAGGTCATAAGGTCCAATATATATTGCATCAATTCCGGGTACGTTTACAATTTCATCAATACAATTAACCGCATCGATATGTTCTGCCTGTAAAATCACTGCAACTTGCTGATTCGCAGTTTGAATATATTCGTCAAACTTCGCTCCGTATGCATGGGCTCGAGATAAACCGACACCGCGACTTCCTTGTGGTGGGTACTTACAGAATTGAACAATATCCCGAGCCTGTTGCGCAGAATTCACCTGCGGAACGATAATTCCATCCGCTCCGATATCCAGAGCTTTCTTAATCCAGACGTCTTCACCCGACGGCACTCGAATCACACAGGCACAACGTCCGGACGCGGCCTGCAACAATGACTGTGCTGACTGCGCGTCGAATGCACCATGTTCGCAATCGATGAATAGCCAGTCATAGCCTGCTGCAACCATAATTTCCACTATCTCCGGAGATGGCAATGTAATCATTGTCCCCAGTAATTTGTCGCCTCTGACTAGTTTTTCCCGAAAATTCATAAATTTCCTATAGATTCCTCCAAAGTATGATTCTAGTCTCACAAAACCCTGTAAACAATAGTCAGGTGGTGACAATTGTTTTGATTTATGACCCGCGTCACAAACTAGGATGATGGATAGAGCTGGTTGAGAAGGGCTCATATGCCAGGCGCAGGAGCGAAGGACTCGCAGGGCCTAATTCGAGCGACGGCCATAACGCAGATGGGACGATTATCGGCTGGTTATATTCATCAATACAAGATTGTTGGAGTACTAGTACTCCATCACAGTTGTGTTGGGGGGTAGGTTATGTCGAGAAGTG
>CAZGQY010000173.1:0-8758 GCA_964528035.1 uncultured Methylococcaceae bacterium
CTTGAAGACAAACAATAATCCTGCGTCAATCTTTCGCATATTATTAAAACCTCGCACCTAAGCTTGATTTACATTCAATGACAGGCCGACGGGTTATTTGGAAATAATGAAAAAAAGAGTTTTAATGATTGCCTACCATTATCCGCCACAGCATGGTAGTAGTGGTTTGCAACGTACTATTTCGTTTGTGAATGATTTACCGGATGAAGGTTGGGAACCTATTGTTTTGAGCGCTCATCCTATGGCTTATAGTGAGTGCAGTGATGGTCAGCTAGGGGATATACGCGCGGGTACGAAAGTTTATCGAGCATTCGGGCTGGATACGAAAAAACATCTGTCGATCAAACAACGCTATTTATCGAGTATGGCATTGCCGGATCGGTGGGTTAGTTGGTGGCTTGGTGCGGTACCCACTGCTTTGTGGTTGATCAGGAAATATCGACCGCAAGTTATCTGGAGTACTTATCCGATTGCTACGGCACATCTGATTGGGGAATCCCTGCATAAAATTACCGGTTTACCCTGGGTTGCCGATTTCAGGGACTCGATGACCGAGCCAGGTTATCCGGATAGCGAATCAGTTTACAATTCGTATGTGAGAATTGAACGCAGCGCAGTCGCCAATTGTTCGCGTGTTGTTTTTACAACTCCAGGAGCAGTCAAATTATACGCGGAACGCTATCCGCAAGTACCTGAGCAGCGCTGGTCGTTAATTGCCAATGGATACAATGAGAATATTTTTCGTGAAATAGAGGGTTCGGGTGTTTCGCTTGCAAAACAATCGAAGCATCCGCTCAAGATTGTACATAGTGGGATTTTATATCCGAATGAACGCGATCCCAGAGTCTTTTTTGCTGCTTTGTCGGAGTTAAAAAAAGACAAGCTTATTGACTGTAACCAGGTGAACATTGTTCTTCGGGCAACGGGTCATGACGGAATATTTGAACCGATGTTGAGGGATTATGGAATCGATGATATCGTTTTTCTGGCGCCAAGTATTTCATATCGGGATGCATTGATAGAACAACTGTCGGTGGATGGATTGATACTTTTTCAGGCGGCTAATTGTAATCACCAGATTCCTGCAAAATTATATGAGTATTTACGTACTCGGAAACCCATTCTGGCACTTACCGATCCACTTGGGGATACGGCGGGTGTTCTTAAAGAAAGTGGTGTATCTGAAATCACGCCTTTGGATGATAAAGCGGGTATTATTGATGCGATGAAAAAATTCCTTCAACGACTGAGCAACGACACAGTAACTCAGCCAACGGATGGGTTCGTTGAAAAATATTCCAGGCGGGTGTCTGCCAAACATCTAGGCCGGTTGCTTGATCAGATAACGTCTGTTTAGTTTGCGTATTCCTTTCCGGTAATCTCCCGGTGCTCTGTCAATGTGTAGTAATGGGAGATAGATTATATCGAGAAGTGTCCAACTGCCGGGCTCGCGATCGCTGGGTGAGTAGCGCCCCGATTTAATTGGTTTATGAGTACTCAGACTTTTATTTGGATGGAGACATTATGATCTTAAAAGGGTTGTCAACCTTGCTGCCTCTGGTATGTGGGGTGCCGGCGAGGCGTCGTCGTTTGTCTGTGTTGATTTATCACCGTGTACTTCCCGAGAAAGATTTTATGAGGGTGGGTGAAACCGATGCGCTTACTTTTGACTGGCATATGCAGTTAATATCTCGTTATTTTAATCCTTTACCATTGCATAGTGCGCTTGAATTAATGGATGAAGGCCAATTGCCTGCGGGCAGTATTTGCGTCACGTTTGACGATGGTTACGCGGATAACGCCGAAGTAGCACTACCCATTTTGCGAAAATGGCAAGTTCCGGCAACGTTTTTTATTGCTACCGGATTTTTGAATGGCGGCAGGATGTGGAATGATACAGTGCTCGAGACATTGAAAACTGTAGATGAACCAACATTGGATCTAACAGAAATTGGCTTGGGTGTATTGCCGATCTCCAGCAATTCCAAACGCTACAGTTCCGCATTGAATATATTAACAGCGATCAAGCATATGTCTTTTGAAAAAAGAATGGAGGCGACAGAATATATCGCATCGTTTGCTACAGACTTGACGGAAAATCTAATGATGACGACGGAGCAGATACTGGAATTGGCATCTGCCGGTATGGAATTGGGGGGGCATACAGTGAATCATCCAATTCTGGCGAAATTGCCCGATAATCAGGCTCGGGATGAAATCGAGCAGGGTAAAATTATGCTTGAAAGTTTGCTTGGAAAAAGTATTCGTTACTTTGCTTATCCAAATGGTAAACCAGGAGGTGATTACACTGATATTCACGCGAGTATGTTATCAGAACTCGGATTTGAAGCAGGTGTATCAACCCAATGGGGTGTAGCGAACCGCGAAACAGATGTGTGGCAAATTCCACGATTTACACCGTGGGATTCTACTCCTGCCAGTTTCTTTCTTAGGTTAATCAGGAATTATACAAATGTTCAGTGAAAATAATTTTTTCTAAGACTAATGAGTGAGGATTCAATAATATACGAATCCTGACTGGTCTTATTGTCCGTCTTCTGCGTTGTAGCAACAGTTGCGTAGCCCAGCTATGCGCCTGTTGCTACGCCTTGAAGACAAACAATAATCCTGCGTCAATCTTTTGCATATTATTAAAACCTCGCTCCTAAAAGCACTATTTTTACCAATGCCCTGATTTTTTCAGTTTTCGTTGTAATCCTGGTAATGGATATCCTCGCTTGTATGCTTTAACCGCATGGGTTTTCGCTTCATCGTAGCGTTTCATGCTAACCAGTAACAAACCGAAGTTATAATGAAGTTCGGGATTGTTCGGGGATAATTTTTCTGCACGTATGTATTTCTCATAGGCTTTTTGTTTTTGACCCAGTTTTTGCAAGTAAATTGCATATAGGATAATTGGGATGGCGTCGTTTGGGCTGTATCCCATTGCTCGTTGAAGATAACATTCCACAGGTGAAAGAAGTTTATTTTTATTTTTTTTCTTGAGTAATTTGTACCTGATGATAGATTGCAGGGCTCTATGATGATTTGGCCATGCTCTAACGGTGTAATCCAAGTCCTGATTTAGGTAGCCTTCCTGACCTCGAATGAGCGATTCTACCTGGCGTGTGAAATGGTGCGATTCGACTTTGCCTAAAGCGCTCTTATTGAAATGACGGCTTTTGTAATCGAATGGGCCGAATCCCTGGCCTAAGCCTGTACAGGGAGTGCCGTTTAGTGTTTTACCCACCCAGGGTGCTGTCCCCTCGCCTGATTCCTGAGCGAATGCCTGGGTTTGAATCAGAAGTAAAAATAGCAACAGGGTGAGTGTCGTTGTCGACAGGGCGAATAGAACAGAAAGAGGATTCGCTTGCCCGAAAAAATGGTTGGGTGTGCTGCTTAATTTGTTGTTTTTCATTTGAAACATTTCCCTTGGCCTTAAACTCTTAAATTTACAGTCTCATGCGGGTGCTCCGTCAGGAAGAAGTACAGAGTACACTGTCTACACAAGTACTTCCACAGCATCTGGTTGGCTGAGAAAGGCAGTGGGGCTTGCGCTATAACCGTAGGCGCCTGATTGATAGATAACGACCAGATCACCAATATCGGCCTTAGCCAGATCCATTTTATTGGCGAGTAAATCCAAAGGGGTACACAATGGCCCGACGATGCTGGCGATTTCCCGCTGACTTCCGATTACCCGATTGCCGATGGTTGCGGGATAATTTTTGCGGATGACCTGGCCAAAATTTCCTGAGGCAGCAAGGTGATGATGCAGGCCACCGTCTGCGATTAGGAAGACTTCACCGCGTGATATTTTTCGGTCGACAATTCGACAAACATAGATGCCTGCTTCGCCAACCAGATAACGTCCAAGTTCCAGAATAAGCCGGGCTTCAGGAAGATTCCGCTGTACTTCTTCGACACGATGCGCGAGTTCGCTGCCTATTTGCGTGAGGTCAAGAGGCGTTTCGCCGGGAAAATAAGGAATCCCAAATCCACCCCCTATATTCAATTTAAGGATTGGCGAGGGACAATGGTCGGATAGCCGCATCGCCAGATCGACGCTTTTCTTTTGTGCGTCGATGATGGACTCTGCGTTGAGATTTTGTGATCCGCTGAAGATATGAAAGCCGATGAACTGTAGATCCATTGCTTTAATTGCACTGAGGGCATCGGGTACGCGTTCTTCGTCTATACCAAACTGTTTTGGACCTCCCCCCATTTTCATTCCGGAAGCCTTAAGCTCAAATGCAGGATTGATGCGTACTGCTACACGGGGCCTTATGCCCAGCTTCAACGCTTCCTCATTAATGCGAGTCAGTTCTGTCTCGGATTCTATATGCAGGGTGATACCCGCGGCGATGGCAGACGACAGTTCTTCTACCCGCTTTCCAGGACCGGCAATACTGATTTCGGAAGCAGGCATGGGAGTATCCAGCGCCACTTTCATTTCTTTACCAGAGGCAACGTCCATCCCGTCGGTAATGGTGGCCATATGTTGTACCACGGCAGGCATGGGATTGGCTTTCAGTGCGTAGTGTATATGAACTTGTTGAGGAATATTTTCTCGCAAATATTTTATACGAGCATTGAGTAAACTCCGGTCGTAGGCATAAAAGGGAGTGCAACCAACCCGTTTTGCCAATTGGATTAGTTTTATGCCACCAACGAGCAGGCAATCGTTTTCCACTGGAAATTGTTGCATCGCAGTGTGAGTGGGGGGTGTTTTATTCATATGTCTAAGTTTTCAAACATGTCGTTTAATTCGTGGGTCAATTCTTTGCGGTTGATTTTTCCATTAGGGTTCTTTGGAAGTTCCGTATAAATCTTGATTGCAGCAGGCACCATAAAATTCGCCAGTTGTTGTCGGCAGATATTGAGAATGTTATCGGTGTCGATTGTCTTTTCCTTTGCTGCTGCAGTGGCAGCAACGACGATTGCCTGTCCCAGTGCCGGGTGTGGTATACCCAAAACAGCAGCTTCACCTACAAGACCACTCGCATAAATTACTTCTTCAACTTCCGTTGGACTGACACGGTAGCCCGATGTTTTGATCATGTCGTCTTTTCGACCCACGAAATACAGGAAGCCGTCTTCATCCCTGCTTACGGTATCTCCCGACCAGACAGCTATTTCCGGTATGGGGATTTCCTTAATTTGTGTCGGGCTGGGTTTAAAGCGTTCCTTGGTTTTTTGTGGATCGTTCCAGTATCCCATTGCAACCAGACAACCACGATGAACCAATTCGCCGGGCTCATTGGCGGCACACAAACTACCGTCTTCACGTACCACCAGGATTTCCGCATTGGGAATGGCTTTGCCCATTGAATCCGGGCGCTCATCGATTAGCTCTGGAGGTAAATAAGTGGATCTGAATGCTTCTGTCAATCCATACATTAAATAGAACTGTATACCAGGAACGGCTTCTCGCAACGCATTGAGTGTCGATTTGGGCATTTTTCCACCGGAATTCGTCATGTATCTCAGGGATTTACTTGCTTCATCCGGCCATTCAAGCTGGCCGAGTTGTACCCATAGAGGCGGTACAGCGCCCAGGCCAGTAATTTTTTCGCGAACAACAGCTTTGATAACATCTCTGGCTAACAGATAATCCATTAATACTGAGCAGGCGCCACGGAGCAGCGGCGACATCAGTTGATTTAAACCATAATCAAAGCTGAATGGCAGTACTGCCAATATACGGTCGGAGGGATCCATCTTTAAGTATTCGGCAACGCTTTTTGCACCACTGACGATATTATTATGGGAAAGGACTACGCCTTTTGGTTTTCCGGTACTTCCAGATGTATATAAAATTGCAGCCATATCAGAATCGATGACGGTCGGCAATTTTATTGGTGTATCGTTTGCTTTACAGTTTTTCCAGGGTCTAAACTGTATTCCTGGAATGTTTTTCTCAATGGGCTGGTCTTCGACAATGACCACTGTATGCAAATCCGGGCAATTTGCCAGCACCTGTTCCAGTGCGGTAATTCTATTTTTCGAGGTGACCAGAATTTGTACATTACAGTCATTCAATATGTGCTGTACCTGCTCGGCTTTTAGAACTGGGTTAACGGGTACAAAAACGCCCCCAGCCAGATTTGCTGCCAACATGGAAATTGCGGATTCCAATTGTTTAGGCAGGTAAATGGCCAGTCGTTGTTGCGGTCGTAGTCCAAATTGAATGAATGTGTGGGCTTGTTCTGTCATTTGCTCGGCAAGCTGGCGATAGCTCAGACTTACTTTGCGGTTGGAAATTGCCTGATTATCGGGTACTGCTTGTGCGGATTTCAGGGCTAACTCATGAACTAAATTCGACATGGAGTATTCTGCAAGTTCTTTTTAGAAGGGTTTATATACTGAATTAGGATTTTATGGTTTGAAAGTATAGAGAGCGTCTATTAAATAATCTATACTCATGTTGGTAATGGTGGTTGCTGATAAGTCGCGATGAACTTGGGTTAAACTTGATTTGCTAACGTTATATAGTGTCAGAATATTTTACAGTATCGGCTGATATTTGATTTTCAATCAAAAGGTGATTTATAAAACATTGATAATACACTAATAATATTATTGGTGTAAAGATTGCCTGTAGATTGAAAGATTAATAAGAGCGAGATTATTGGCCGCAGGGCTTCAGAGGTAGAACACATGAATAAAAATGATAAAGAAATAAAACAAAACAGTGAATCCGACGCTGAGAATTCGTCCGATTCAATCGACCCAAAACGCCGCCGCATAGCAGGTTTTGGTTTATCAGCGCCGGTCATCATGACATTGGCGAGTCGTCCGGTTTTAGCGAAACAATGTTCTGGTTCTGTGCTGGCGTCAGGAAATTTATCGGATCCAGTGAATATGGGCAGTTGTGGTGCCTGTAGAGAAGATCAATGGTTTAATGCCAGTGCCAGTGTATGGGGTGGCTTGGGAGTTGATCCAAGCAGCGCCAGATGCGAAGATTTGTTTAATGTACCGAAGGTAAAGGATAAGAACGGTATTATGCAATTGATTTTTTCTGCAACCATACTCGACGCACTTCAGGCCAATGTAGTGATTCCCAGTGGTATCAGGTTTAAGGATCAGTACGGTAATAAAGTGAAAGCCAGTACGGGCAAAGCCCAACTAAGAAGCTGTGCTTGTATTTTTACTGCAGCAGTTATGAATGCGAGTTATACAGCGACTGCTGTGAATTTTCCATGGACACCCGCACAAGTGGCTATGAATTGCGACGCCGTGTTAGTATTAACCGGAAGTAAGTCTAACAAACTTAATATTGATGCTGTGACGGGTTTGGCAAATACTTTATTAGGCGCATTTAATAACGGTTCATCCTGTGCTTTGCCTTAAGCCAAAAAAATATGGCTCATTCTGAGTGGTCTCTTGTTTCGGAGCTGAAACTGGAGACGTTTACCTGGGATGATGAATCTGTTATATACAATTTAGCATCCGGGGATACTCACCATTTGAATTCGTCGGCCCATTGGGTGTTGGAGCAGTTGCAGCTAAGAGCGATGAGTGTGGCTAATTTGACCTCAGCTGCTGTGACAGAAGGGTTGATGGATGACGATAATAAGACCGAAAGTTTACTCGAAGAAACCCTGAAACAGCTACAAGACATTGATTTACTGGTCTACAATTAAACCTGAACCGTGATTTTGCAGCGGTTAAAAAATACCCACTTAACGGATAAGTAAAGCTAAGATTGTTTTATTCACCTGTGAAACAAATATCTTGCGCCCTGTTATCCGCATTGAAGTTACAGATTCAGGTTAAAGCGAATTTTTTGTTACCACTTCATTTAGACAGTAGCGATGCAGTATGATATTAAAACAGGGCCGTTTTATACTCACTTAACCACTTCGATCACAACAGTTGCCGAAGGTATCGATTTTTTCTATCGCGATTCTTTGCACACGCCGAGTAATCGATTCTACGATTTTCATGTTCAGTTAGAGACTCCGAACAGTCTGCGTCGCTGGGTTCGTCCTCAGGTTCAATTTTTATTCGACGGTAAATCACCTTTCAAACCCTTACCTTTGAGTCAGGCGTTCCCTATGTTTGAATGGGGATTGAACTGGTGTATTAGCGGATATTGTCACAGCTACCTGATGGTTCATGCAGCCGTGGTAGAGCGGGATGGCACACTAGTTATTATGCCGGGATTACCAGGGGCCGGTAAGAGCACGCTGTGTGCGGCTCTGATTAATCGAGGTTGGCGATTGTTCTCTGATGAATTGGCCTTGGTGTCAATGAGTGATGGAAAACTTACACCATTAGCTCGACCGGTGAGTCTGAAGAATCAATCGATTGACATTATTCGGAATTTCGCTCCTAACGCAGAGATCGGGCCAGTGGTATTTGATACCGGTAAAGGTACGGTGGCGCATATGAAACCGCCTGGACAAAGTGTTGAATATTTTTACAAAGACGCTGAGGCGACGCACATCATATTTCCAAATTTTCAGTTGGAAGGTGAATGCGAATTCTTGAAAAAAGCCAAGACTTATGCCTTTATGGACATTGCGAAAAATACATTCAATTATAATCTATTGGGAAAAAAAGGTTTTCAAATGCTGGGTCGTCTAATAGAAAAGTGCTCCTGTTACGAACTTTTTTATACTCATCTTGATGATGCAATTGAAATTCTCGACGGATTGGATGTGTAATTTGTTTGTATCTATTCAACGTAACTACTTGCCCCAAATCGAAACAGCCCTCTATGGGGGATCTGTGGAGGAAGTGTATGCGGCAG
>CAZGQY010000174.1:0-8722 GCA_964528035.1 uncultured Methylococcaceae bacterium
GTAGCAACAGTTGCGTAGCCCTGCTATGCGCCTGTTGCTACGCCTTGAAGACAATCAATAATCCTGCGTCAATCTTTCACATTTTATTAAAACCTCGCTCCTAAGAGAACCTAATAAGAGTTCTGCATTACCCTAGATACCCCTGTAAATAGCGCCTTAACATATCTAATCCACGGTTCGCGGCAACGGTTTGCTTTCTTGCCATTCGACCGGAAATTTTACTACTATATTCAAAAACACCATTGGGTGTCGCCAACGCACTGTATAGATCCACGGTGGAGTTATGTTTATCATCTGCAGTAGATTGTTCACACCAAAGTTGAGCAATTGAATAATCTGTAGCTGCCTTTTCAGCCAACACAGACGAAACCGTTGTAGCCACTTGCTTTAAATCGTGACTGCTTTCCAATGTTTCTCCCGGCAAACCAAGACGTTCATAGATCCGAAACCTGTCATCGGTTACCAGGCTCTCCTTAAACCAGCTCAGACCTGCACAACGCGCTGCCATTTTACCGCCACTCAGTGTTTCTACAAGAGACAATGTTTGGTGATTTTCGATCATATGTGCACCAATCACCTCAACCAAATTGCCACTGTCATGCTCCATTCCATCGATACCGAATACTGAGTGGCCGATGGTCTCGGAAACCTTTTCTACAAACTCTTTTATTTGAAATTCAGTGCAATTTTGACCAAAGATTAATTTAGTCTCAATCTCCAATGGTCCAGCGCGAAAACTCAATGAAACATCATCTGGAAATTTTAGAGCATCCAAACGTGCTTGAATAGCTGATTCACCAATACCCACTGAGCGAATAGTAACAAGCCGGGGCGGTTCCAGTTCGAACTGGCTGCCTAATCTGGGTTTAATGATTTCCTTAAACATATTTTTCATTTCATAGGGAACACCGGGTACAAACACGAACCAGCATCGCTTAAATCTGAGCGCAAAGCCCGGTGCAGTTCCCCACACATTATCCAATCGTTCAGATGTATCTGGCAGCATGGCCTGTTTCAGGTTCACTTCGGGCATGCTTTGACCGAACCGCGTAAAATGAGCTTCTATCTGATCAACAGCTTCAGAATCCAGGCGCAACGGTAAATCAAATGCATCACTGACAGCCTCAGCTGTCAAATCATCGCAGGTCGGACCCAGCCCTCCGGTACAGATACAGCAATCTGCTCTTTCTGAAACTTCTCCAAGCAAAGAAACCAGTGCTTGCATGTCGTCACCAACAGCAGTATGGCGATGAATATGAAAACCAAGAGAAGCCAACTGCGTAGATAACCAGGCTGCATTTGTGTCAACAGTCTGTCCAGAAATTATCTCTTCTCCCTGAGAGAAAATTTCGATAACCGGGGATTTGATTTTCATGTCATTTTACACGGCCTATTGTTAATTAGTCTTTTCTGCGGTTTATTATTCAAAATTCTGAATTTAGTCGCATCCCGAATTCTATGTAATTACAATCCGAAAGCGCCCAAGGATTTTACACTAGTACTCCGTCATTGTTGTATTGGGGAATAGCTTGGTTGAGAAGAAGTCAGTCACAAGGCGTACGAACACGGGTCTTGTTGCTCAAGTTAACGTAGGTCACCACTTATCGGCGGGTATATACATCAATACAAGCCTGGTGGACTTACAGTAATCTTCCGGATATAAATCTACAGCATGAGGTCACACTGATCGACTAAAGTCAGAACATTCACCACGAGACTTAATATCCAGACGCCGCAGGTTTGGGTAAATCCGGAAAAGCCCGTTATACCTATCGTTTTCGAACCCAATTTAATGTAGCATTACACAGTTAAAGTAGCATGATCTAGGTTTATAACAATTTACTTGGGGAGAAAAATAATGAGTACAGATCAGGTTGGCATTGTTTCTTCACTATGGCGTTATCCCGTCAAGTCAATGATGGGGGAAGTGGTCATATCAACAGGTATTTCGGAACAGGGCATCGACGGAGACCGTGCATACGCTCTGGTTGATAACGATAGCGGAAAAATAGTAAGCGCAAAAAATCCCAAGCTGTGGCCGAATATGTTTTCCTTTCGATCACGCTATAGCAGTAAGAATGTCGCAGCTGGTAAGGCAGTTATTACTCTGCCCGACGGCACCACGGTCAGTAGCGACCAAAATAACGTGAACGCTGTTTTATCATCGGCTCTGGGGCGAGATGTTACTTTGGTATCACAAGTACCGAAAAATCCACAGTTGGAAGAATATTGGCCCGATATGGAAGAATTGGATAATCGCGATATAGTGACTGACGAAAACATGCCGGCAGGTACTTTTTATGATCTGGCTATCGTTCATATTTTAACCAGTTCAACTCTGGAAAAGCTCGCTGAAGTTTATCCGGATGGGCAATTCGATGTTCGTAGATTTCGTCCTAATATTTTCGTCAACAGTGGCGCTGGCAACGCAGAATTTGTTGAAAACGAATGGATCGGCAAAACTATTGCCATCGGCAGTGAAGTAAAGCTAAAAATTACCGAACCCTGTCCTCGTTGTGTAATGACAACTCTGGCTCAAGGATCACTGCAACGCGACACAGGAATTTTAAGAGCTGCGGCGCAAAATAACAATGCCCATGTAGGCGTATACGCAGAAGTCATTCAGGCTGGGTCTATCCAATGCGAAGACCCGCTGACTATTGTACGAGATTAGTACTTATATCAATTTAACGGGCTCATAGCTAAGGCTTATTTCTAATCGCTGGCTGTAAGAAAGACTCAACGAACGAAGGTATTAAACTGCACGAAACAGTGAAATCATGGATGATTTCACTTGAATCGCGATCACATTTTCATCAACTGATCCAATGAAACACACATTAATCCTTAAGGCAGCAGATTTTGCCGCACAAAAACACAAAGATCAACGCCGTAAAGATAAAAATGTATGACCGTATATCAACCATCCAGTCGCGGTTGCCTTGCTGATATCCGATGTGGGCCTTGTCGACGACTCTGACATCATCGCTGCGGCGCTGCTACACGATACCATCGAAGACACCAATACCACAGGTGAAGATCTGGAAGCCATTTTCGGATCTCGGGTTCGAGGGTTTGTGGAAGAAGTCAGCGATGATACAAGACTGTACAAAAACGAGAGAAAGCGGCTACAAATAGAACATGCTGCAGATCTGTCAACAGGGGCTACTTTAATAAAGCTGGCTGACAAAATTTGTAATGTCGCTGATATTGCTGTCGCGCCACCTAAAGGGTGGGATGTGCAACGTCGCCTGGAATACCTGGACTGGGCCGAAGCCGTTATAAACAATTGCAGCAAAGTAAACTCAGCTTTAGAGACTCGATTTTACGAAGAATTGGCCAAGGCCCGCAAAACTTTCGCGAATGAATAAATCGTTCTGTTCAGCATCTTTTCTGCTTAGAATACAAATCAACTATTCGATGAATTATTACGAAACAAGAACACAGAACTGAAACATCTACGCTAAGTGGCTCGGGTGGAATAAAAAACCTGGGGAATTAAAACGACGGCGACATCAACCTATGTCATTGACAAACGCATTTACACTAACTTTTAAGAGATCTATATTTGCGCGTTCGTTCGCCTCGTGATAATTAATTTATATTCTCATCGACGGATCAGCGATTAATCCAACAAATTACACTCTATTCAACAGTTTTACGTTTCCATGTTTCCGTTCTACCAAACAACGAAAATCCAATAAATCCCCTGATCGCCAGAGTATTTTTATCTTCCAGAGTCGCCTGACACTGATAAGTATCGCCATTGTTCGGGTCATATATCCAGCCATCTTCCCATTCGTTATCCCCCTTATAAGAAAGATCCCCCAAAATTTTCAATCCCAGTAAGGGTCGTGAGCGCAATTCCGGATCCGGATTGTGTTCATCTTTTCGATTCTGGCTGCCTGGTTTATTACTGCCCTCAATAACGCCCACATAATTTTCTCCCTGTTTGGATATTTTTATCAGACCATCCCCCGCCTGATTAACCCAGGTGCCAAATATTTCATTTTCTGCGGCCACAGCATTAAAGCTAAAAAAGACTAGACCAGTAATTAACAATAATTCCAGGTTGGCTGATTTAAACATGTTCAATTCTCCTTAATTAAAATACTGATCCAGTCACTTAGGGATATTTATCGTATTATGTTTTTCATAGTTTTCTTGAAATATATCATAGATAGTCCAGAAGATATCACATGCGAAATACTCAAGAAGTAAATTGCGAATAAGCACCACGGATTGACCAATTCCTCCGTATTCAATTCTTGTTGGGTCGGTATCAGAGAGTATTCTTCGGATGCATGATTATATAGTCAATATGATACTTGACGCTTTTTTCTCGAATTTTTTTACCAATAACGCCGGACTCGCAATGACTCCCCAATAAATAATAGTATTATGTCTTCCAATCATGTAATTCAATGACATGTGGATGTGTATCCAACACATTACCAGGCTTGGATGTTTTCAATGGTTCTCCGTCATTGTTAAAAAATTGAACGCTCAATTGATTATTTTCATCATCGATGTCTAGACGGGAGAAATTATCCGCCTGCGAAAATCCCCACGTCGTGTAATTCATTTCACCGAGTGTATCCGAAAGAGGAAATGCATCTGGAGTATCTGCACCGGCAGAATCGTGAACAAAAGTACTTGGATCACCATCGGCAAAGGGAAAAGGCCAATAATAGGCAGACGATACAATGCTATAACATCTAATATCCGTGTTTTTCGAAAACTTCAATTCTGAAATACACGCACAATGAATATCGCCAGAAAGGAAGATAACATTTTGAATCCTTTCTTTGACGATTAGGTCCAACAATGCTCTGCGCGTTTCTGGAAACGCAGCCCAACAATCATCATTATTTTTATGCTTTCTACTCCTGGTTGAATCTACTGTATTTGGAACAAACACTGAAGAAGTAACAATAAATTTCGGTATATTCCCACGAGTGTCTTGCTGATATTTAAGCCAATAGAGAAAACGATTCAATTGTCCGGGCTCAAGCGTGCTCAAGGGTGGACGACCCAACATATGGTTATTATCCAGGTTATCGTCATTTATTTCGTTGCCTTCACCTTTAATCCGCTGTGAACGCACATCAAGAACAAAAAACGGATAGTCGTTACAAAGAAAATCATAGTAGAGGTACGGAATCTGATTTTCATGCAAAGCATCTTCAACTGCTGTGTTGTTGCTTGTTTCTACTGAATTATTCCAATTACGAGGGCCGTGACTCCATTGATAGCTCATATACGCGTGCATAGCCAAATTAAATACTTTACGGCCTTTCTCTTTAAGGATCCGATCATGATGCCAATTGTCTTCAATTTCATGATCATCCAGAATCATGTAAGTGGGTATCTCGCTTAAGAGTCTTTGCATATTGCGCGAGCTATAGGCTGTATAATAGCGCTCTTGAAATTCCTTGTAGGTATCTGCCAGACCAAGAGAAAAACTATTAAATTTATCGGCGTATATTTGATCACCGACCATAAGCTGAAAATTTACATCGCCATGACTTTTTCTCATTGGTTTAAAAATTCTATCGGAATTTTTGCGCCCCCAAAGCAATCCAGGATAGCGACATGAACCGAGTAAAAAACTGATTCCATGCGAGCCGTTCTCATTCTTTGGGAATGTCTTAAATTTCCCAACCGCATAAGAATCTTCAATATTCGCAAAAACATCTCGCCATTTTGATGCTTTTGGCAGAAAGGCAGCCAGTTCATTATCGTTAACACGATCATCATTATGCAGAGCATCATCCAGTCTCATGATCGCGACGCGAACTTCATATTGTTGTCCAGGCTTTAATGCTTCGGACGGTGTTGACGAATCTAAACTGGTATCCCTACCGATGTTGAAAACACCCGAACGGTCATATTCTCTTTTGAGTCTGAAATAGAAAATGTTTTTTCCATTAATTTTACCCTTACTAATTAAGGCCAAAACACCAATTGTGCGATTACTTTCGGAATTTTGTATATTCCAATCGTCTTCGGTCACGGCTGAAATCCATACTTTACAACTGGTATCAGTTGTATGGCCAATAATTGGTCCTACCGTTGGTTTACGTAGAGTGCTCATATTATTCTCCTTAAATATTTTATATAGTCACATCAATAGTCCTTCAGCGTTTATGTCTGCATGCCCCACATCGCAAGCTTACTGTCCATGAACAGAGTGCCTGTTGCGACAAAGTGTATTATGGCTCTTGCTCTTTTTAAAATGTCTTTTTTTTAAAAACTTTTAACTGATGAAAACTCCTTCAAACACTTTCTCATTGCCGCATTTGCAATGTATCCTGCAACTGTTGCAGAGCTTGATTTTCAGGTACTAAACCCTGTAGTATTTTCAAATAAGTCAGCGCATCTTTAAACTGCCCGGCATCACGATTAAATGTAACCAGAGCATAAAGAATATCCGTGTTGCCGGAATAACGCTGATGCATTGAGGCAAGCTGTTTGATCGCAGATCCAACTTTACCCTGGGAGTTTAGCGCTACGGCATAAACATAACCAAAGCGAATGTTATCGGGTGCCTGCTCAGCCGCCTTAGCCAACCAGGTTAATGCTTCGTCTTTCTTTTCTTGCCTCACCAGTGACAAACCCAGTGCTTCCGCAAGATCAGCACTGTCTGTCAACTCCACCAAGCCTTTTCGAATCAGATTTTCCGCTTTTTCTTCATTGTTTTGGGAACTGTATAGTTGAGCTAAATTGACATAGGCCGGTACAAATTTCGATTGCAGCGATAAGGCGCGTTCAAAGGCTGCCTCTGCTTTTGCTTGTTCACCAATCGCTGAATAAATACCACCCAAATTCACCTGAGCCTCAGGTCGTTCTGCATTAAACTTCTGAACCTGGATCGCTTCATTAATGGCATTCTGAAATTGCTTTTTCTGTGCTTCGGGCAGCTGTCCCTGAGGCACCTGGATAAGTAGACTGATCGCTTCTATGCGTACTCCACGTACGGAATCATTCAGCAATGGATAAGCCAGTGTCACTTGAGTTCTTAAATCGAACTGCCTTAAGGCCAATAAAGCACTGCGGCGTAACAATGGATTTTCATCATTCAGGTTTATTTTAATTGCAGCCAGCGTTTTTTGGTCTGGAAAACTCTGTAGTTCCAGTAATGCAGTTGCTCGGGCGATAGCAGCCTGCGATGGTTGCAGTGCAAGTAACTGTAAACTGTTTCTAGCCCCAGGCAATTGGTTTCTCGCGGCGTGCAGCGTTTCGGCAAATTGCTGATATCCTGCTTGCTTATCCCCATACCATTTGTTAACCGTTGCTGCCGCCCACAGTACGGGTTTTTGTTTATGGCAGTTGTTACATGAATTGGGTGTCCCTAGTTTTACTGATAAATCAGGCCGAGGTATCCTGAAGCTATGGTCATGGCGCGCATCGACCTGCATATAAGTTTTTGCGGGCATGTGACATTCCACGCAACTGGATGCTTTTGAATCTTCCTCATGAAAATGATGCGATTTTGTTGCATATTGATCCGCCGTGTGACACTGATGACATACCTGTTCGCCAGGCTGTTTCAAAGCATTGCTATGCGGATCATGGCAATCAGAACAGGTCACTCCATGCCGATACATCTTGCTTTGCAGGAATGAACCATACACATAGACTTCATCCTGAATCTGTCCGTCAGTATGATAGGCTCCCGCTGTTAACAATGACGGCAAATAAGAATCCATGAAGGGCTTCGCCTTTATGTCTTCTGCAATTTGTGAACGGCGACTATGACAACGGGCACAGATCTCGATTTCGGTGTGGTCATTATTAGTCTGACTACGCTGGGGAATACCCGTATTCGAATCAATATTCCAGCTCACTCCCCTCCTATCACCGAATAAAACCGCCAGCCCCTTTTGCGGATCAGTTATTCTCTCTTCAACACTTGTTTTGGCCCAGTTTAAATGTTTTGCACCCGGGCCATGACACGCTTCACAGGATACATCCAGTTCCGACCAGGTGGTGTGAAAGCTATCCGTTTCGGCATCATAATTTTTTTGAAGATGACTTGAATGGCAATCCGCACACATATAATTCCAATTAAGGTTTGGGCCTGTCCAGTGCAAAACATCATCATGGCTAATCTTTTCGTCCGCATGTAAATGCATCCAGCGCTGCCCTCCCTGTTCTTTGGATCGGCTATCCCATGCGATATCCAATGCTTGTAGCCGGCCACCTGGAAATTCAATTAAATACTGCTGGAGCGGGTAAAAACCGAATACATATTTAACAGAATAGTCGGCCAGTTTGCCGTCCGGCCCGTCGGTACGAAGCATAAAACGTTTATCTTTGCGGTAAAATAAAGTCTCTACATCGAATTGTTTAAATCGGGCCTTGTTAAAATCGCCAAGCACTGTCTTTTCCGTAGTCTCCTGCATGGCTAAATCATGATGCGAGCCAGTCCACTGCTCATATTCCTGCTGGTGACACTCGGCGCAAACTTTGCGACCAATATAATTATCACTTGCTGCAAAAGAACAGTAGTAATAGAGGAAGAAAAATCCGAAATACAGGACTTTCGTTGTACTGGTCATGAGTAACTGATCAATTTAATATACCTACCCTAATGTGTAGAAAAATTTCTGGAGATTTATGGTTTAGGAGCAAGATTTTAATAATATGCGAAAGGTTGACGCAGGATTATTGTTTGTCTTCAAGGCCTAGCAACAGGCGCATAGCCGGGCTACGCAAC
>CAZGQY010000175.1:0-8692 GCA_964528035.1 uncultured Methylococcaceae bacterium
TATTGTCCGTCTTCTGCGTTGTAGCAACAGTTGCGTAGCCCTGCTATGCGCCTGCTGCTAGGCCTTGAAGACCAACAATAATCCTGCGTCAATCTTTCGCATATTATTAAACCCTCGCTCCTAAGTTCGGTGATAACATTGCAAGTCATAGATTTTTACGGAGGGAGTATAATTACCTCCCTGTAAGCTTTGTGGCTACATCGCAGTACCTGAAGGACGAATAATCAATGGTTTACAATCCGGGAAATATTAATCAGAGTCGATGGTTTAATTATTCTATGTTTTGATTTGGATACCTAAACTTGAGGCTTTAAAAAACAAACTTTTTGCCCGGATATGAATCTTATTTTAATAACAACAAAATTATTATTGGGTGGCAGGGAATCATTAAACACTCATTAGGTGATAATGTGGCATTAGAACAAAATTAGCCCTAAAACATTGACACAGTTCAGTAAATTTCTATTAACAATTGGACGTTTGACTGCAGTCGTTTTGATAGCAGCATTGGCGTTATGGGTCTATTTGTATCTGTCTGAGTCGGATGTTGATGATATAGCCCCGTTGTTGGATTTGGACGCGGACAATATCATCGATAGTGATCGCAAAATGGTTCATTCTCTGGATTTGGTGTCGATTCCTGGCGAAGAACAACACTTGCCCAAAGAGTCAGATAATGCTGTGCCTGTTGAAAGCCTGGCCCTTGAAGCAGTGCCGCAATTCAACTTGCCGGAACTGAATAACAGCGATGCATTGGTACACAGCGAATTTGCAGATTTATCCTCTAAGGATGGATTGGACAAATGGATGGGTTCGGCGCATTTGATCAGAAAGTTTGTGTTATTGGTAGACAATATTTCCAGAGGTTCTATTCCGCGTAAACAGCTTGCATTTTGGGCTCCGAATGGAAAATTTTTGACAAAAGATAATGGTGATCAGTCTTACTCTATCGATCCGAAAAGTTATCATCGCTACAATATTTATGCAGACACAATGGATTCCCTGGATATTGGAGCTTCCATGAGGACCTACAAATTATTTAAACCCCTGTTTGACCAGGCGTATCAGGAGCTGGGTTATCCGAATGCGGATTTCAGTCGAGTGCTACTCACTGCAATTACACATTTACTGTCGACACCGCAGATTAACGGCAGGATTGAATTGACCCGACCATCAGTTATGTACAAATTTGCTGATCAAAACAGTGAGGCATTAAGTGCGGCCCAAAAACAACTACTGCGGATGGGACCTAGAAATATCAGGATAATAAAGCAGAACCTCGCGGGCTATCGTGGGATTTTAAATCAACAGTTACGCGTCGAATAATTGCCGGATTGTCCTTTTTGCGTAGGTGGAATTTCAAATATCCTTTCTATAGCAAAGAAAATCTTTCTATCGATGACAATTTTAATGGCTCTGTTCGCGGTTACTGTTGGTATTTCCCACAAACCCAGTAAATTAAGCCCAAACCCAATGGCGCTTTAGTTAGTTAAACCCAAATACCAACAGATTCTTAAACCCAGGTAGCAACGATATAGAGTGTAAAAGCAAGCTATTGGACTGGATATTGTCCAATCAATATAAAATAGTTGGGTAATTATGCATCGAGTATCTGTTGCTGTTTCAGAAAATTGAAAATATCGTCGGTGCCGTATTGATGGGTGGAAAAAACCAGATCGGAATCGGATGCGTGCGGAGGTTCATCGCATAAACAAATGCATATTAGTCCTGCGTTGTTAATCAGTTGGGCAGCGAATTGATAGTCTGTAACCTGGTCTAAATCGCTGACTACGGTACTGGCGTGTCCCGTGTCGAACAGTTTTCGTTCCAGATGAAAAGCAACCTGTTGTCGATTACCTCCCTGTAGCCAGATGGTCACAGGCAATTGTCCATAACGGGCGCGGCGATCCTGTTCGGTCAGTTGGCGAAATTCGTTGCGATTGACTGTTGCGTTAGTAATCATTCCAGCGCCGACTGTGACATTACTCAGGCGGTCGATTATGATAAATGAACCGGTTTCATTGCTGGTGGAGTAGGGGTCGAAACAGATGGGACTGCTTAGGGTTACTTCACATAAGCCGATTTCATTTAGATTGAGTTGTTCTGTTGAATAGTGTTCCAGAGTATTGACGTCGGTTCTATGATGAATATGTGTAATCGAACCGGTTACTGTTCGCAGGCCTTGTTTAATGTAATATTCTTTACCGGGTAGCATCGCTGTTTCGGTCATCCAGACGATCATTGCATTACACTGATTCGATACGCTTGGCAGATCATTCTGACGGCAGATTAAATCCCCTCGGCTTATATCAATTTCATCTTCCAGAGTTAAAGTGACGGTCATTGGCGGAAACGCTTCTTCGAGCTCTCCATCGTATGTCACAATAGATTTTATACGACTGGTCTGTCCCGAGGGCAGAGCCGTAATCTGGTCGCCTTTGTGTATGATCCCAGCTGCAACAGTGCCGCAAAAACCTCGAAAATCAAGATTAGGTCGGTTCACGTATTGCACAGGAAAACGCATGTTCGTATAGTTATGATCCGTGGAGATTTCGACGAATTCCAGGATTTCCATAAGGGGTTTGTCGGTGTACCACGGCATGTTTTCACTAAGAGTAACGACATTGTCTCCATTTAATGCCGACAGTGGAATAAAACGAAAATCCTCAATATTCAATCGATCTGAAAACTGTATATAATCTGCTTTGATTTTGTTGTATGTGGCTTCGTCATAGTCGACCAAATCCATCTTATTAATCGCCACTATCAGATGTTTGATACCCAACAGAGAAGTGATAAAACTGTGTCGCTTGGTTTGCGTCATGACACCGTGTCGGGCGTCGATTAAAATAATTGCCAAATCACAGGTCGATGCGCCGGTGGCCATGTTACGTGTGTATTGTTCGTGTCCCGGGGTATCGGCGATAATGAATTTACGGTTTGCGGTTGAGAAATAGCGGTAGGCGACATCGATAGTTATTCCTTGCTCACGCTCCGCTTGCAAACCGTCGACCAGCAGTGCCAGATCTATTTCTCCGCCAGTTGTTCCTGATTTAACACTGTCTGCTTTAACGGCGGCGAGCTGATCTTCGTAGATCATTTTGGAGTCGTGCAACAGGCGTCCAATCAAGGTGCTTTTGCCGTCGTCTACACTCCCACATGTCAAAAGTCTAAGTAACTCCTTACGTTCGTGCTGTGCCAGATAGGCGTCTATATCGGTGCTAATGAGTTCAGATTGGTGGGACATGACAGAGAAAATATTTTTTATATGCGGGTAAATTCAGAGTTATCAGGTTTTCAGAGGGTGTGCTTAAAAATAACCTTCGCGTTTTTTTTCTTCCATTGAACCCGCCTGGTCATAATCGATCACACGACCCTGACGTTCGGAGCTTTTAGTCAGCAACATCTCCTGAATAATTTCCGGGAGAGTCGTTGCGCTTGATTCCACAGCACCGGTTAAAGGGTAACATCCCAGTGTTCGAAAGCGCACCATTTTCGTTTCTACTTTGTCACTGGCTGTAATAGGCATACGGTCATCATCCACCATGATCAATACTCCGTCTTTCTCGACAACCGGACGTTGTTTCGCCAAATACAAAGGAACAATAGGAATGTTTTCCAGGTGTATGTATTGCCAGACATCCAGTTCTGTCCAATTGGAAAGAGGAAATACCCGGATACTTTCACCCTTGTCTATTTTTCCATTGTAAATATTCCACAATTCGGGACGCTGATTTTTCGGATCCCAACGATGGTTCTTATCTCGAAATGAATAAACACGTTCCTTAGCCCGTGATTTTTCCTCATCTCGTCGAGCACCGCCGAATGCAGCGTCAAATTGATGCAGATTCAAAGCCTGTTTTAAAGCCTGGGTTTTCATTACATCAGTATGTTTTTTGCTACCGTGGGTAAATGGTCCGATACCCTGTGCGACACCGTCTTGATTGGTATGTACAATCAAATCGAGGCCATATTCCTTGATCTGCTTATCACGAAATTCGATCATTTCACGGAATTTCCAGGTTGTATCCACGTGCATCAATGGAAAGGGTAGCTTCCCCGGGTAGAACGCTTTCAGAGCCAGGTGCAGCATTACAGCAGAATCTTTACCGATCGAATACAACATGACCGGTCGTTCAAATTCCGCAGCGACTTCTCGAATGATATGGATACTTTCGCATTCCAGTTGTTTTAAATGTGTTTGCTTGTATTGAGTCATAAAAATATTGGGTAAATCGGTGCGCTGTATTTTCGCATCCGACTAAGATTTTCTTTAGGGACGGGGGATGACAGAGAGTTACCGAACATGATATTTTAACGCGAATATTGGTTTTCTGGGAAAAAATCTTATTTCCCCTGATTCTGTTGCCCAAAAATCCACACTCCCTGGCTGATATAAATGGTTCAATGTTCGAAAAATCCTCGCGGCTTGCAGATCTATTTCTTTGCGCTGTTCTGTTGTTCACTTCAGGGCTTAGTCTTGCCGACATTCCCAGGGTAGCGGCAGCATCCAGTTTAAATTTTGCACTTACAGAAATTGCTGAAAGGTTTCAGCAGTCATATGGAGAGCGAATTGAACTGATTTTTGGTTCGTCTCGGGGAATTGCTCGGCAGATTCAGCAAGGCGCGCCCTACGACGTGTTTTTGAGTGCAGACAGCGAATCCATCGACCTGTTACGAGAATCGATGGTTTTTCCTATAGAGCCCCTGGTATATGGTCGGGGGCGATTAGTCGTTTATACGCTAAACGGGTCTGAATTTAATTTGGATGGTAACCTGAGATTTTTTGCGATGCCGGTAAAATCCACCACCCGACGTTATGCAATCGCAAATCCCGAAACTGCTCCGTATGGACGCATTGCGCGCCAGGCATTGATGGCAATGAATTTCTGGCAGCAGACCAAAGAACGTTTTGTGATTGGACAGAATGCTTTACAAACTGCCCAGTTTGCGGCCTCCGGCAATGTTGATGCTGCTTTGATACCTTATGCAATTGCGATAAACCCTACGTTTAGTAACGCAGGGCGGTATGTGCTGGTTGCGCCGCAGCTCTATGAACCCTTGAGTCATGAAGCTGTACTGATACCGGGTGCAGGAAAAAAAGCGGTTATTTTTTTTGAATATTTGCAGAGCGATGCAGCGAAGTCTGTTTTCCAGGCTTCAGGACTATAATTCTTCGATAACGTAGGGGTGATGGATAGACGGTTGAAAAGCATTTATATGTCAGGCGTGGTAGTGAACGACTGTCAGGGCCTGATTCAGGAGACGACAACAAACTGGATGAAGGCTGGCTGGTTATAAGTCGGAATACAGGGAGTTTTTCTGTTTTATGATTTCCTGTACGGCGAGTCGATATAAATTTGTATTTGCTTACTGAGTTTCGGGGTTAGAGCCTAAGCCATTGAATGTTCCGGGCGCTTGAATACGTTCATAAAAGTTTTGTTGCAACCTCCTTGAAGCAAATCAGCGTAACCAATGATTTGCACAACGAGAAAATAGTCACACAATCGTTGCGATATTATCTACCAGAACCACCTGAAGGTTATATAAACATTGGATTGGACCGCATTAATATTGTCTTTTAAGTTATCGGCCTGTACTGTGGCCGTGTTACTGGTGCTCGGCCTGGGTACTGCGCGTATGCTTGCATGGACGCGATTTCGCGGAAAGTTTCTATTGGAAGCAATTGTTGCTTTGCCTTTGGTGCTTCCTCCTACCGTGCTTGGTTATTATCTACTGGTTTTTTTAGGCCGTCAGTCACCCATTGGTATTGCGATCGAGTCTATTACCGGACATACGTTGGTTTTCTCATTCAGTGGCCTGGTGCTTGCGTCGGTTATTTACAGTTTTCCGTTTGCGGTTCAACCTATGCTCAGAGCCTTTGAATCGATACCCTACAGCTTGCGGGAGGCTGCCTGGTGCAGCGGTTTGTCGACATGGTCGACATTCTGGCGGATTGAACTGCCCCTGGCGCGCTCTGGCGTGTTATCCGCATTGGCTCTAAGCTTTGCTCATACCATGGGAGAATTTGGGGTGGTTCTTATGGTGGGCGGCAATATTGCAGGAGAAACTCGTACCATTTCGATAGCGATTTTTGATAAAGTTCAAGCCTTTGATGATGCCTCTGCCGGTATCATGTCCTTGGTGTTACTGCTGTTCGCATTTTTTACAGTAAGTATGGTTTATATGTTGAATCGGCGTTCACAGGTCTATTCTTGATACACGGATATAAAAGTCAATATGATATTTGACCCCTGCTTTTGACTCCTACTCTCCTACTCGCGAGGCTGGAATCGTTAAAGGTTTGTAGCTTAACCATCACTTCAGATGCGTAGATAAAAAATCAGAGCTTAGTGCAGCGAAATAAACCCATCATACTGAAATATCAATTCTTGAACCCACGGTGGATTCATTCTCATCGCCAGTATCCTGCTGGCGCTGTTGTAATAACTCGAGACGTGCTTTATTCGCCATGGCAATGGCATTAGAAGCCACACGTTGATCTTGCGCCGAGGGATTGGCGGGTGCCAGCGCAGCGCTTCTGATTTTTTCTGCTTTCCGGAGAGTTGCTTGCGGATCATCAGCTACTTCGGAGATATCAATATTGACATCACCACCCACAGCATACTGTTTCCCATCCGGTCCGGTTTCGTAGCTGTAGTGTGCGCCACCGATGGCCAGAGACCCTGCGGCACTCAAGTGAGCCCGTTCGTGTGTCTTGACTTCACGGTCACGTGCTTTTAAATTCTCAATGGTTTTTTGTTCGTCACGGGATAATGACGGTTCCCGCGACGTTTCCTCGCTTTCTTGAGTCCTATCTGTGGAGGTCTTAATCTCTTTGTCCGAATTTCCAATAGAATAGCTCCTGGTGCTATGGAAATGTGTAGAAGAAATGGATGACAGCATTTGAGGTTCTGGGGTTTAATTCAATAAACAAAGGATTAACAACTCAGTATAGACTGGATTATGAATTATTTTTCGTCAATAGCTTATTGGAACTTAAAACTATGGCTTTGATCGGTGCGAGTGAACCAGGCTTTAAATTGCGTTTGCGTCAGCAGCGTCCTATACCCTTGGACGCGGAGCTGGTCTGCCAACCTGGTGATTTGCTGGCACTTGTTGGGCCTTCGGGTAGTGGAAAAACGACGATTTTGCGGTCAATCGCGGGTTTATATCGACCCCAGGTAGGAAAAATTTGTTGTGCTGGAAGTACATGGCTGGATACTGACGCGAATATTGATCTGAAGCCACAGCAAAGACGAATCGGTTTTGTGTTTCAGGATTTTGCGTTGTTTCCGCATTTAAGTGTGCTGGAAAATATCAAGCTTGCTATCAACCCAATTTTAACTTCAAGCAAAAAACTCAATGAAAATGCGTTGGACTTATTACGGCGGGTTAATCTTAAAGGCCTGGAATCCAGATTACCGCATACACTGTCTGGTGGTCAGCGGCAACGCGTCGCTTTGGCTCGTGCATTGGCACGTGAGCCAACTATTCTGTTGCTGGATGAACCGTTTTCTTCGGTGGATCAGGTGACTCGGAGAAAATTACGTCTTGAAACTCTGCAACTAACCCGAAAACTGGAGATACCGATAATATTGGTGACCCATGATCTGGATGAAGCTGCAATGTTGGCGGATCAGATGTGTGTGTTGTACGCAGGAAAGACATTACAGGTCGGTAAGCCGACGGATATATTTGAACGTCCCGAGACCACTTTGGTGGCTCGCTTGGTCGATATCCGTAATTTATTCGAAGGGCGAGTGATTAAGCAGTGTCCAGATCAAAAACTGACTCGGATAGTTTGCGATAATGTTTTACTGGATGCTGCCTACAATTCTGCATTTTCAGCCGGCGATCAAGTATGCTGGTGTATACCGCCCTCGGGAATTTTGTTGCACAGTCGTTTAAGACCTTCGGCCGGGATACGCGAAAATCCAATCCAGGGTAGGGTCACAGAACTGATTACTGTCGGTGGTACCAGTACAGTGATTGTGAAATCCACAGCCTTTGAATCTCGGTTTATCCTTGAACTACCGGTTCATGTAGTAAGCCGTAACGGTTTGCAGTCTGGTGATGAGATTGGGTTTTCCCTGTTAAAGAAATCGTTGCATCTGATGCCTTGGAAAAAATTACCTTTTGAGCGCGCCGAACTGGAATCAGCGTGTGGTGAAGCGCTTTAGGGTATACTGTCTGGATACAGGCCGGTATACAGTGAAATTAGAATTCACAAGCACGGATTCGGAATTAATTTCGTGGTTATACATTCGATCAATAGACCCTTTGTCCTGGACGGAAAACTAATCCCTAAACGTCTTAAACGTCTTAAACGTCATTTTGGTTTAGGATTTGACCAACTTTTGATCGTATAAGCTGCACAATTTGAAAACGGCGTGCGCTGTTTTGCCCGGTTTATACGCAATAAAGATTTAACCGAAAAAGATAAAATAACAGTCGAGATCAACAGAGGCTTGTTGGTGCCGGAAATAAACAGGGTACAGATTCGGGTGGATACGGGGTGCTTCTGCATAGCCCGAGGGATATACCAGTTGCTGTAGATTTATACTCCAGCAGCTATACTATAGAATTTGAAGATTCGCAGTACGAATTTTCAGCGGCGTCAATTAGGAGCGAGGTTTCAATAATATACGAATCCTGACTTGTCTTATTGTCCGTCTTCTGCGTTGTAGCA
>CAZGQY010000176.1:0-8584 GCA_964528035.1 uncultured Methylococcaceae bacterium
CAACGCAGAAGACGGACAATAAGACAAGTCAAGATTCGTATATTATTGAATCCTCTCTCCTAAGCTGAATCACTTCATTCTGAATGAATAAGTAGAAAGAAAACCAACCCAGCGATAAAAATCAAATAATAATTTGTCCCAATAATATTTTGTATATACTCAATGATCTATTAAATAGTTACTTGACAAAAGAATATTTTATTAGGAATGAATTTAAAACTGGCACGGAAACCGTCTGGGAGGCTGCCCAGGAGTGGTATATAGAAGTGGTTACAAACGGAAGAAGTTTAGAGTCTAATCGATAAGAAGATGCGAATATTAGCCTGTGTTAATGATTTTCAAACGGGTCATGGGGCAAAATCCGCTTTTCCGCAGCAGGCTCTCTACTCTCGGACAGTTTGCTACGGAATTTTGCTATTTATTTCCAGAACATCAGGCGTTCTTTGATGCTTTTTTTCGTAGTCATCTGATCTTTATAATGTTCAATGTGTCGACTAATCAAATCCTTTAGACTTAAAAATTCTCTGATGGTATTTACGGATTCTAAATTTTGGCGAAGTTGTCGGCTTAAGTCTTTTTCTTTTCCGCTATCCGGGTCAATATCGATAAACACTCTCGGATGTGATTTGAGTATTTCGTCAAATTGTCCTTTATAGGTTTTGCTTACTTCTAAAACTATTTCATAATCGATATCTCCTGTACTTTTCGCGGAAGCCGATTCGGTTCTCGGGCCGACAGCGATCGTTTCAATAATTTTTTTGTAACGGGTGACTTCCTCATCCTCCAGGTATGGAGGAAGCAGTTCAATAAGTTTAATGAGTCTTGAGCGGTGTTCTTCATTTGGAGAGCGTCGTGTCTTATCAGTTTCATCGCTATGATCCGGTCTGGAAATTGAGGTACGATAGCGAGCAGTGTTTGTTTGTTGAGTTTTTAGATAGGCGGAGTTTGAACCGTGTATCGGTACAGAGAGGTTCTTTTTAACGGTTTCACTGGTGATCGTGACAATTTGGCTAAGTCCAAAATGTGCGTTGGTCGGGGATTCGATGAAATCGAATATATTCGATTTTATTTCAACATAGGATGATTGTTGCAGGCCTAGATTTTTAACTGAGTTGTCCAGAATACTTGTGACCGCAGCTTTTTTTTCTGTTTCGAATGGGATGTCAGGGTCGGACATATTCATCTCGATCTAAAGAAGTTTAGGTAACGCTTATAGCGATAAAAAAGAGTCTATTTATAACCAATAATAGACCATTTCAGTTATTGCATTACGAATAATTGTTTAGCAGTCGGGTTACTCGGGCAAGGGTGTTGCAGAAAAATTCAGATAAATAGTTTTACACATCAGTAAAATTTACGCTGAGTAGATAAAATTTACAAAACGAATATGAGAATTTATGTATAAATTGATGCCGGTTGTACCACTATTTACTTTGCTTTGTGTAATCATGGTGTATTTAGTGTGGGGAAATTCCCCGACACTGAGCACTATCAATAAATCCTGGTTTTTTCTATTCGGACTATCGTTGACTGTTGTGAGTGGGGTTTTTGCGATATTTCGACGTTTCCAGTACAGGCAGGCTTATGACCTGTTTTTTGTCGGTTGTTTATGCTTCTGGTTTGTTTATTGGAGAGAGGTTTACCGGATTGATGCCCCTGTGTTTTCCTATTATCCTGTATATTTTGTGCTGTTGGTGGCTGTACTGACCCATGGGCTGGTGTATCAGTATGGACGAATGGATGAGATACAGTTCAAATTAATGCGATTAATCTATGACTCAGTTTTTTTTCATCCAACATTCTTGTTTGTCCTGGTGATCATGAGTGTGTATTTTCGGGAATATTTTATTTTCTTTCCTATTGCCGTAACATTCAGCCTTATTCGCTGTTCTTTTGCAGTTATTTTTGATGAGCTAGGCTCAAAATTTTGAGGGGATAATTATGCTAAAAAGACTGTTGCGAGGCCTAGAAATGCCAGAAATCCAACCACATCGGTGACGGTCGTCAGCAATACTCCACCGGCGAGTGCCGGGTCAATTTCCAATTGATGGAGCACAAGAGGGATGATTGCGCCCGCTAGAGCCGCACATATTAAAGTGATTATAATTGCGGCACCGATTAGAATGCCCAGATTGGTATTATTGAACCACAACGCAGCAATGGTTGCGACAACCAGTGCCCAAATGATCCCGTTTAGTACACCAACGGTGAGCTCTTTAAAGATCAATAGTCTGGCGTTGCTTCTGCCGATTTGTCTAAGTGCTAATCCACGAATAACCAAGGTCAGGGTTTGTGTGCCTGCGACCCCGCCCATACTGGCAACGATTGGCATCAGTATCGCCAGTGCAACCATTTTTTCAAGGGTCGGTTCAAACAAGCCGATGACCAGTGATGCTGCAACGGCCGTTAGCAGGTTGACGCCCAACCATACTGCTCGACGTTTTGCACTTAGGGTAACAGGCGCGAACATATCCTGTTCTTCATCCAGGCCAGCCATGCTCATAATCGAATGATCAGCTTCATCGCGTATGACATCGACAACATCATCGATTGTTATGCGTCCCAGTAATTTCCCCTGGTTATCGATAACGGGTGCTGATATTAGATCATGTTGTTCGAACAGTAATGCTACTTCTGATGAAGGTAAGGTGGCTGGAATTGATTCCACATCGGTTAACATCAGGCTGGAAACTTTTTGTTCTTCACTATGGGTTAGAAGGGTTGCGAGGGGAAGTACGCCGAGGAGGAGATCCTTTCGATTAACAACCATCAGACTATCGGTCAGATCGGGAATTTCTCCGCGCAGGCGCAGATAACGCAAAACTGCATCCAGTGTGACATCCTGACGAATTGTCAGTGTATCGGTATTCATGAGGCCGCCCGCAGTATCGTCGTCGAATAAAAGTACTGATTCCAGGCGCTGGCGATCCTGATTGTTCATGGAGTGCAGAAGTTGCTCAAGTGCGATGCTTGGGAGGTCATCGGCGATATCGGCGAGGTCGTCCGTTTCCAGGGTTTCTGCAGCGTCTACCAGGTCTCGGGTAGGAGTGGCATCAATCAGGCCATTGCGAACTTCATCATTGAGTTCGACCAATACCTCGCCACGCAATTTTGTATCGATCAGCTTCCAGGCGATTTCACGGTCACAGGGCTGCAGCGCC
This sequence comes from uncultured Methylococcaceae bacterium, assembly GCA_964528035.1. Lineage (GTDB taxonomy): Bacteria > Pseudomonadota > Gammaproteobacteria > Methylococcales > UBA1147 > CAZGQY01. The sequence goes on from CAZGQY010000176.1 coordinate 3,162, forward strand.
TCTAAAATCAGAGAGATTTCTGCTGGGTGAAGAGAGTTTAGATTGGAAGTAACACGTTTAAGATTACCGTGGTCGAGCCACTTACTGATTCGAAGCAGATGGTGTTCAATTTGGTCTTTGCGAGCGGTACGTGACATCGGTTTTGTCTGTGTGAAAGATAAGTGAGATCAACGATTCAAAAATGATTAATAGACAGTATGTATATTTGAGCCGTTAAGTGATACTAACAGTAATATTACCAAAACTGAAAATGATACTTTACCTTGTTTGTAAAACTCCGGTAAACCCCATCTACCGCCAAACGGTGGTAAGAGATAAACTGAGGCGGGGTGCCTTACAACAGGGACACACCTTATCTTTTTCCTGGACATCCAGTTCGATCCGCTCACGCGCCAGTGTCTTTGGTAACGGGTTTCTTTTCGGTTTACGCCGCTCTTCGCCTGTACCGATCTCCAGTTTTCTTGTTCTTTCTTCAACCATATGCTCCTCCGGTCTGTTGGTGCCTCCGGGGAGTGTAGGGAATCTTTAGGTCTCGTTTCTACTATATCTGATGAGAGAAATATGAGATAGAATAGAATCTGGGTGTAGTAACCTTAACTGTAAAATTTAAAGACTTTGTTTGCGTTTATTGTTGATTTTTAATACAAGGGTTAATAATAGGCTACGTAAGGTAGCTGTTGGCAAATCGTATTTGTTGGTTACCAATAACTAATACGAACAGAACTATAACACTATGCCATCTAAACTAGTGATTTCTAACCTAGCGGTCGCACTAAGCTATTTCATCGCTGGACAAGCCGGATTATTATTGGCAATTCCACCAAGTAACGCAGCAGCGGTCTGGCCTGCTGCTGGCGTCGCTTTAGCTGCAATTCTCATCTCTGGAAATAAAATATTACCTGGCATATTGCTCGGTGGTGTTTTGGTTCAAACCGCGTCATTTCTTGATCCCTCCAGCACTGAAAAGATAATTTCATCAGTGTTAATTGGAACTGTTATCTCAACAGGGGGAGTGTGCCAGGGATGGCTAGGTTCAATATTAGTGCAGCGGATTCTAGAGCGTGATGTAGCATTATTAAAAGAACGCTCCATTATCTTGTTCTGTTTATTGGCAGGGCCTGTGAGTTGCGTAATTTCAGCGACTATTGGGATTTCCACATTATTTTTTCAAGGCATATTAAATACCGCTGATTTACTTCTTGCTTGGAGTACATGGTGGATCGGTGATTCTATTGGCACTCTTATTTTTACGCCTATCATATTGTGCTTTTATGGGAATCCTCATGATCTTTGGAGTCAACGAATAAAAAATGTTGCCCTGCCCTTGTGTATTCTTACTTTAATCGCTTTCATCGCGTTTAAATTTTCATACCAACAGGAAATGCAATCCATTGAAGAAGAATTTGAGAGGAATTCGCTGCAATTTACTAGAGAGTTAAATGATAGTATCGAGATTCATATTAAAAGCACTAATGATGTGAAGCGGTTATTTGATAATTTAAATGAAGTATCAGCGGAAATATTTGCTCGCTATACGCAACCTATATTGTTACAAAACACTCAGATACAGGCACTCGAGTGGATACCTAAGGTGCTTCATAACAATCGTGTAAATTTTGAAGATAGCTTAGGCAAATCCATTGCAGTACCTGGTGAAAATGAAGAGATGGTGACTTCCCCCGTAAAGGAAATTTATTTCCCTGTTCAGTTTCTCGAACCCTATGCAGGTAACGAAAATGCCTATGGTTATGACGTGCGAAATAATCCAAATTCACGAAGGACGACCAAAACAGCCTGTGAATCTGGTCAGATTTCTGTAACCGATAGCCTTAAGCTTGTACAAGATAAGAAAAATCAACTTGGCCTTGTATTTTATGCGCCGGTGTACAAAAAAAATGTAGTGGGTGAATCTAAAAATACCTGTGAAGCTTTAGCGGGTTTTGCTGCAAGCGTATTTCGTCTCGAATATGAAATAAATAACATTCATAAGAGGTTACCTAAATCAAAATTATTAGTTTCATTAAAAAACCATTCGCGGGTTTTTTATAGTGATAAAGAGATTGAAGGACATAGCATACCAAATCAGTTTCAATTTAAGCGTGTCTATGAAATACCAGTTGCAAATCAGCGTTGGAAGATACTCTTTTCTCCTGCAGAAGGATTTATCTCCCTTTATTCTTCATGGACGATATGGTTGATTATCGTGGGTGGATTATTGATTGCCGCACTTTCGGGTATTGGGTTATTGATGTTGACAGGCCGTGCTTTACGTACCGAAGAACTGATTAAGGTAAGAACTACAGAGTTACAGCGTGAAGTTAACGTACGCAAGCAGGCGGAAGATTATTTAACAGACAGAACGAATCAACTCTTAGACAATCAAAAAATGCTTTTTGATTTAGCCAAGACAGATTATTCATACAAGAAAAAGCCATTCGATCAGATCATTAGGGCAGATGCAGAGCAATTAAAAATCGCTCGAGTGAGCGTTTGGCTTTTCAATCAAGAACGCTCACAACTTGTTTGCAAATCCCTGTATCAGGAAAGGGAACATAAGAGTGAAGAATTAATATTTAACATTCATGATTATCCAAAATATTTCCGTGCATTGGAGGAAAATGGTTATATATCGGCAGACAATGCTACTACTGATTTGAGAACGAGTGAATTTAGTGAGCATTATTTAGCACCTTTTGGTATCACATCAATGTTGGATGTACCTATTAAAATTCAAGGAGAGATGGTTGGAATCGTTTGTCATGAGCATATTGGTGAGAACAGGAAATGGACAGTAGAAGAAGAAGACTTTGCAAAATCCATCGCCGATTTGTGTGCACTTGTTTTAGTATCAATCGAGCACGTACGGGCTGAGAATAAGCTCACATTTCAGGCAAATCATGATGCTTTAACAGGACTGGTTAACCGACGCGTGTTTGAAAATCGCACCGAGCGATTGCTTTCAACTATAAAACGGGACAAGTGTGACCATGCCATGTGTTATCTTGATCTTGACCAGTTCAAGGTAGTTAACGACACTTGCGGACATACCTCTGGGGATGAACTGTTACGCCAAATTAGCTCGCTTTTACTGGAAACAGTGAGACATCGCGATACGCTGGCCCGCTTGGGGGGTGATGAATTTGGCGTCTTGATGGAACACTGTTCACTTGATGATGCCCATCGTGTCGCTACATCATTACTAAAGGCCCTGGAAGATTACCAATTTACATGGGAAGGGCGCAGCTTCAAGATCGGGGTAAGTATTGGTCTAGTTGCCATTACCGAGATTGTTCCTAATTTTACTGAACTATTAAGACAGGCGGACGCTGCATGCTATGTGGCGAAAGATTTAGGTCGTAACTGTATTCATGTATATCGATCCGAAGATGTGAATCTGGCCCAGCGTCATGGTGAGATGCAGTGGGTAACACGCATCCAACAAGCACTGGAAGAAGATTGCTTCTGTCTTTATGCACAAGCCATTGTGCCACTTGATAACAGTCAAGAGAAACATTATGAAATCCTAGTCAGAATGATCGATGAACAAGGTAAGATCACTCCGCCAGGGGCTTTTTTACCGGCAGCTGAGCGTTATAGTCAAGCAGAACTAATCGATCGCTGGGTAATTGAAAATATATTGAAAATATTGATAGATAATCCAGCCTTTTTTAAACAAACCAACCTTATCTCTATCAACCTGTCAGGTCAGTCAATAACGAAATTCGACTTTTTGAACTTTATTACGTCACAATTAATGGTATCTGCAATAGATAGTAATAAACTCTGTTTTGAAATCACAGAAACGGCAGCAATCGCCAATTTGAGTACAGCAAAAAAATTCATTTCTACATTAAAGGGATTGGGTTGTCGATTTGCACTGGATGATTTTGGGAGCGGATTATCCTCATTCGGTTACTTAAAGAATCTGCCTGTTGATTATTTAAAAATAGATGGCATGTTTGTCAAAGATATTGTTGACGATCCAATTGACTATGCAATGGTGAAATCGATTAACGAAATAGGTCAGGTAATGGGAATGAAAACCATTGCTGAGTTTGTGGAGAATGACAAAATCAAAGCTATTTTGAGTGAAGTCGGTGTTGACTATGCCCAAGGGTATGGTATCGCTAAACCACAGTCAATTAATGCTGTAATAGATAGCGTTTTAAAAGAGAAGGCATAACCCTTCTAGCTATTTAGGTGGTTTTTTTGTAACTGCTCGCCCCTCTATGGGTGATCTGTTGCGGAAGACGCCGTAAATACATCCTTGTAGGCTTGGATGCGGCTTCCCTGCCGCATACACTTCCTCCACAGATCCCCCATAGAGGGGTGTTTCGATTAGACGGCAAGTAGTTACGTTTTTTTATCTGTATTAAAAATGCGAATGTTGCGATGAAAGAGATTGCGACTTGCTGTTTTAGAGCCCCTTAGTCTATATTATCCATCCAGTTGATTTTTCCTGGTCATCATCGAACTCGATTTCGTAAACAATAATCTCATATTCACTGAACATCTCTATAACCAACGTAAAACTCAGGTAAACTCCATCTACCGCGAGACCTAAAGATTCCCTACACTCCCCGGAGGCACCAACAGACCGGAGGAGCATATGGTTGAAGAAAGAACAAAAAAATCTTGCGCCCTGATGCGAAACTTGAGTGAGGCGATACAGATAATTGTGAAAAAAATTGCGATTTTTGTCGATGTGCAAAACATCTATTACACCACTCGTCAGGCCTATGGCCGTCAATTCAACTACCGGGAGTTCTGGCGGCGGGTTAAGTCTCAAGGGGATATTATTTCTGCGACTGCTTATGCGATTCATCGCGGCGATGACAAACAACAGAAATTTCAAAAGGCACTCAAACACATCGGTTTTTCTGTTCGGCTTAAACCGTATATACAGCGCAGTGATGGTTCTGCCAAAGGTGATTGGGACGTTGGTATCGCAATTGATGTAATCGAGACGGCAAAAATAGTGGATACTGTTATTTTATTATCGGGTGATGGTGATTTTGACCTGTTACTGGAAAAAATAAAAAAAGATTATGCGGTGAGTGCTGAAGTTTATGGGGTGTCGTCACTTACTGCTAAATCTCTTGTAGATTCTGCCAGTGTATACCATCCTATTGAGGAAGACTTATTACAATGAAAGCAATATTGACGTTTACGCAGCATGTTTCGTGCTTAGAGGCTGCAATCCAGGCTAAGCGGATAGAGGTTTTAACACTATACTGGTTAGATCGTTTCTATTCAGTGAATGTTTTGTGAGTGCTGGCTATCGATTGTTCGAACCTCTGCAACAGGACTGTTGTGGCAGAGCTCAGATGCAAGGCTTGACACATCCTGGGCAATCAATGGCTTGCATCCTAAGGAGCGAGGATTCAATAATATACGAATCTTGACTTGTCTTATTGTCCGTC
>CAZGQY010000177.1:0-8385 GCA_964528035.1 uncultured Methylococcaceae bacterium
TAGCAACAGGCGCATAGCAGGGCTACGCAACGGTTGCTACAACGCAGAAGACGGACACTAAGACAAGTCAAGATTCGTATATTATTGAATCCTCGCTCCTAACTGGAGTCTTAAAATTGAAGGTGAATCCTACGGTTTGCCAGGACACTATAGGGATTCATGGCAGGATGAAGAATTTCGCTTTAATTGGTACTGCAGGTTATATTGCGCCCAGACACCTGCGTGCTATCAAGGAAACCAATAATCAACTTGTTGCTGCATTGGACACAAATGATTCAGTCGGTATTCTGGATTCATATTTTCCAGAAGCTCGATTTTTTACAGAGTTCGAGCGCTTTGATCGCCATGTCGATAAATTACGTCGACAACAAGCGTCAGAAACTGTAGATTTTATTTCTATTTGTTCACCGAATTACCTGCACGATGCGCATGTCCGGTTTGCATTCAGATCGGGTGCTGATGCTATTTGTGAGAAACCAATAGTTTTAAATCCGTGGAATCTTGACGCTTTACAGGAGATAGAGCAGTTAACCGGACGAACGGTATTTAATATTTTGCAGCTGAGATTGCATGCTTCCTTACTAAAATTGCGTAATAAGATAAATAACACACCAGGCGATAAAAAATATGAGGTTGATCTAACTTATATTACTTCCAGAGGTCGGTGGTATCTGGTTTCCTGGAAGGGTGATGAATCAAAATCTGGCGGTATTGCAACGAATATAGGTATCCATTTTTTTGATGCACTGCATTGGCTTTTTGGCCGCTTGCAGCATAACGAAGTGCATCTTTATACTGCTGAAAAAGCGTCTGGATTTTTAGAATACGAAAATGCCCGGGTCAGGTGGTTCTTGTCTATAGACCACAGTGATTTACCGAGAGTTTCTGTCGATAATAATTTTAGAACTCACCGCTCTTTGATGATTGATGGGCAGGATATTGAGTTTTCAGATGGCTTTGTCGATCTTCATACTCAGAGTTACCAGGAAATTCTAAAAGGTCAGGGGTTTACTATCCGGGATGCTTATACCGCAGTACAGACTGTACATGATATTCGCAACAGCAAGCTGGTTGATAACCCCAGTATTGTGCATCCGTTTGCACTCGGCAAGTTATGACTGGTCCACAAATTCACAGCACTGCTATCGTCGATCAGGGCGCTGAAATTGGTAGCGGCACGCGGATATGGCACTGGGTTCATATCTGCGGCGGAGCAGTCATCGGTGAAAATTGTTCGTTGGGACAGAATGTTTTTGTTGGCTCATCTGCGATTATTGGTCACAACGTAAAAATTCAGAATAACGTTTCGGTTTATGATCAGGTTGTATTGGATGATGATGTATTCTGTGGACCCAGTGTGGTATTCACGAATGTTTATAATCCACGTTCGGCGATTTCCAGAAAGCAGGAATATCGTACTACGAGAGTAAAAAAAGGGGCGACTTTGGGTGCTAACTGTACTCTGATTTGTGGCGTAACAGTGGGCGCTTATGCATTTATCGCGGCGGGTTCAGTGATCAATAAAAACGTAAAGGAATACGCATTAATGGCGGGTGTTCCAGCGAAGCAAATTGGCTGGATGAGTGAATTTGGTGAACAATTAACCTTAGCTCTGGAGGGTAATGGAGAATGCGTTTGTGAAAACACAGGTGAACGATATTGCTTGATCGCCGGAGTACTCAGCAAGGCAAAATAAGCGAGTGGCAATGAAGTTATCGGTGACATTGCCTGCTACTGCGATTCTCGAAAGAGAATATATTGTTTCCGTCATTCTTGATGATTACTTAGGCCTGCCATTTAAGCTTAATTTCAAGCCTGAAAATACAGATATTGAAATTGTCGCAGAGGGTAAAACGCTGCGCCTCGATGATTGTTTTTTTAAGCGTTATGTACCCGGTCATGCCTCCTCAGATGCTTTGCCAGTGAGCCCATTGAAAATCTGGGACGTCGAACTGGCTGGTGCCGAAAGGTTTTTGAGCGAAAAAAAAATTCCAGTTCTTTTCGGCTGGAGTAATGGAGAATGTTACCTTCAGAGTGGTCAATGTGGTGTTTTGAAGCTCGACGTATTCGGTAGTGCATTTTTTCTGCTAAGCCGTTACGAAGAGTGGGTCTGTCAGCAACGAGATATTCATGATCGTTTTTCTGCGACCAGTTCCGTGGCTTATCGGGAAGGTTTTATTGACCGACCGATTGTGAATGAATACATTGAAGTATTGTGGCTTTGTTTAAGTCGGCTATGGCCGAATTTACATAGAAAACCCCGCTGTTTTCGACGACTGGTGAGTTGCGATGTAGATATTCCGTATATTTCCGAAACCAAATCCTGGCGTAGCCAGATGGTACGCTCCCTGGCTGATTTGTTAAAGCAAAAACCTTTACAGGTTAATATTCAATCCTGGCGTAATTTTCTAGCAATCGGTAAGGGGGATTATTCACTCGATCCATACTATCAATTTGACTGGATTATGGATGCTTGTGATGAAGTGGATCTAAGCTGTACTTTTTTTTTTATTGCAGGGCACAGCGGTGGCAAAATCGATGGTGATTACAGCCTAAATGAACCCGTCATAAGGCAACTGATAAAGCGAATTCACCAACGAGGACATGAAATCGGATTGCATGCCAGTTACCAGACTTATCGATCATCGGATTTAATGATTCGGGAATTTGAGAGGTTGAAAACGGTGTGTGCTGAATTAGGTGTTTCGCAAGTCGGATTTGGCGGTCGTCAGCATTATCTCAGATGGAAGACACCTGAAACCTTTCAGAATTGTCAGCGTGCAGGCTTGAATTATGACTCAACGCTTGGGTTCGCAGATCATGCTGGTTTTCGTTGCGGATTCTGCAGCGAGTACCCGGTGTTTGATCTTAAAAATCGTGAGACGCTAAAATTAACGGAACGCCCATTAGTTCTCATGGAATCAACAGTGTTAAGTGATTCCTATATGGGACTGGGGTATACCCGGGAGGCACTGGATTATATGCTGAAATTAAAGCACAGATGTGCGCGGGTTCAGGGGGATTTTACTTTGCTCTGGCATAATTCGCATTTTCTGACTGACAGTGATCGTGAAATGTATCGTAAGCTCATTTCTCCTGCGATCAACTTCCAGTAATTTTCTGGAAAATTAATGAAAATTCTGCATTTTTATGTAAGTAAACACCTGCTTCCAGGAATTAAAAAACAACTGGATGCAGAGCAGTGTGCGGCCTTTAATCTTCCCGATGCATGGGCCTGGTCGACAGTGGTTTTTTCTCTGGACGAACCAGACAGGTCTTTTATGCGCAAGATTACTGTTCCACGGTTACCCGGATTTCCGCAGAGACTCATTAATTATATGATATTGAAGAAAAAAGCCTATCGCTGGTTGATACAAAATCAACACCGATATGATGTGATTGTTTTGCGATATTTGCCGGGTGATCCATTTCTGGCCTTCGCAATTCGAAAATTGCACACTGTGTGTACGATTCACCATACAATGGAACTGGCTGAAATAAATTCGCTCGGTGGTGTACTCGCATTTTTTCATGGGTTAATGGAAAATTTTATTGGACCTTATGTGTTGAACAAGGTGAGTGGCATCATCGGATTGACAGATGAAATTACAGATTTCGAAATCCGTCGGTGTAAAAATCCCGGAATACCCCGTTTATGCGTATCGAATGGCCTTATGGTGGATAGCATAAAGTTAGCCAGCGATTATCGCTCGACAATGCCTGAATTTATATTTATTGCATCCATTTTTTCCGAATGGCATGGCCTGGACAAGGTATTGACGGCATTATCTATCGATAAGTCTGCATTGCGTTTGCATATTGTCGGACAAGTCAGTGACGAACAGATTACCAAAGATCAAAGGATTGTTTACCACGGCTTGCTAAATACTCAGCAGATCACTGAATTATGTGCACAGTGCGATCTGGGATTGGGCTCGTTTGCCTTGGAACGTAAACAGATGCGTGAGGCGTGCACCCTAAAAGTTCGTGAATATCTGGCGCAGGGGTTGCCAGTGTATGCAGGTCACAAAGACGTGGCGTTTCCCGAGGATTTCCCGTATTTTAACAATCAGGAATTTTCGGTTGAATGTGCAATCAATCTGGCCGAATATTACAAGCCACATTCGCGGCTACAGGTAAGAGAAGCAGCGATACCTTATATAGATAAGCAAAGAATTGTCTTTCAAACGGCTGAATGGTTGGGTCAGGTTGTGGATTCTTGTGGATCCAGCCGTCAGGGTTAAAATAAGATAATCAACAGGAAGTTAATCTTCATCCCCTGTATCATCCCTTTTCTGACGCCGCATATCCTCCTGAACGCCTTTGTAATGCAGCGAGGAAACCTGTTCTGACAATAAGCCGATAAGAAAAGTCAGCAGCGATGAAGTGAACAGCAATGCGCTCATGTTTGTAAATCGCCCAGCAGTGAAATAGGTGTAGCCATAATAGGAAATGCCGATACAAAACAGGCTGGCCGCGATGGGCAGGAAGAGTCGCATCGGTGAGAATAATGCGCCGATTTTCAAAATGATTAGAAAGAATCGAAAACCATCTCTGAATAGACGAATGTGACTTTTACCTTCTCGTTTAGTTGCATGAATCTGTACGTATCCGACGGCCAGTCCGGATTTGAAAAACGCCATTGTGCTGGTTGTTGGATAGGAAAACCCGTTGGGGAGCAGATATAGAAATTTTTTGAAATGCCGGGCGCGTGCCACCCGGAAACCGGAGGTTAAATCTTCTATTCTGTATCCGGTCATAATACTTGCCAGACCATTATATATGCGGTTGGCGATCTGCCGTAATAGCGATGCGTGAGTTGAGGATTTTCGTGCACCGACAACCATTTCATATCCTTCGTCCATTTTGTCCAGAAGGCGCAGAATATCATCAGGGTTATGTTGGCCGTCCGCATCCATGAACACGACCCTGTCATGGCGTGCGTGGCGTGCACCGGTTTTAATCGCTGCACCGTTTCCCATGCTGTAAGGATGAGAGATCACCTCTACAGGAAAATCTTTGCAGAGTGTTACTGTGTTATCCTCGGAACCATCGTTTACCACGATGATTTGTGAATTGGGGTACTGTTCAGTCAAAACGGGTAGTAGTTTTTGCAAACCGAGTATTTCGTTGCGTGCGGGTAGGACGATTGTAAATTCAAGTTTGTGGTCTTTGTCGGTGGCCATACGCTATACAATTGATTGATTGATTGATTGATTGATTGATTGATTGATTGATTGATAGTTTTAGTTTAGTTGGTCCGCTCGGGCCTTCCGCCAAAGATCATGTAAAATTTGCAGATTATTCATTTGTCGTCTGGACTTTTCATCGGTGAAATGGCTTGTGGCCTGGGTTAAATACACCATCGCTTCTTCCAGCATTCCCTGGTCAATCAGTGTGTGAATCAGATTGAACCAGATTTGAGCACGCTTAGGCGCAATTTTTATCGATTCCTTGAACAGTAGTATAGCTTTATCGGCATGGCCTTCCCTGATTTCCAGAATCGCAAGTTCATTGGTTAATGAAGAACGATTTCTTGGTGAGCCACTGTCGGTAGAGAGTGCAGCAAGGTATAAATCGCGCAATTGATTACCACTGAGGGTACATATTTCTTCCAACCAGCACTTGTGTAATTTGGTAAACGAATTGGCAGTCGAAGGCATTATTGGATGGTTTGATAGTTGATCGTGTAACTGTTTAAAAATTTCAGTATCAATGGGTTTTTCTGTAATGGCGTTTAGATATAAAATGCCAAACAGTCCTGATGGATTGGCCTTATCTGAATGATATGAGCGTATAAAATAGGTTTTGGCCAGTGTGTAATATCGGTTTGAAGGGCTGTTGTTTGATTCTTGCTCGGCTTTGATGAGTTGTGTAAACAGGCGTCCTGCCCCATAGGTGGATCGTGCCGAATTCGGATGGTTTTCTGCCAGCGCCAGGCTCAATGAACCAAAACTACTCCAGTTGACGGCTCGCTGAAAAGTGGTGAGTGAATACCATAGTAGAAGAAAAACAAGCCCGCACAACGCCGGAGTACGGGTGTTTTTAGTCAGGTCTGGGTGTAAGCTATAGTATGAACCCGTAAATAGCAGCCCAAACATCGGTAAATAATTGCGGTGTTCGTGTACCGGTTCCAGGGAAAGAATGGACGATTCCATACTGTGTCCGATAAAGAAAAATAATATTCCAAAACTGAGAATCGGGGTTTTTGATCGAAAATACAGCGCTATGGAAAATAGAACGAAGAGTCCGATCAAAGATATGAGAGTGGAGCTCGGATTCAATAGATTCTTGGACAGGCCAAAATCATCATGATAAAGCCCGAGTTCGCGGATATTGGGCGCGATAATCAATTTAATATAGAACCAAAGCGCCCGTGTTTCGGTCAGGCCGTGCTCAATCAGAGTAAATGGGCGCAGTTCGTAACTGCGGACTAAATAATGTTCAATACGGTCGATATTGAATAAAGCCAAAAAAAAAGGTGCGATGACAAACAGCGCGATTATGCAAACAGCTAAACGATTCGACCCGGATTTTGTTGAGAATCGCAGCAGGCAAAATTCGCCAGCAACAATCAGATAGGGTACCAGCGCGGCATTTTCTTTACATAGCAATGCCAGTATTAACATGATTGATGCGAGAGCAAAATTAAAGACATTTTTTTTGCCGGCAAGCATCTGTAGCCGTCCCTTAAAATAAAAGCATAGAGTCAGCAAAGAAAATCCGGCGGCCAGACTGTTCATGCGCTGGACGATATAAAGTACCGAGGTCAGATTTAGCGGATGTACAAGCCACAGGCTGGCCGTGAGCAATGCGACCCATTGAATATGAGGTTTTTTTAGTTTTGAGTGATAGGCGAATCGATAGCCTCGCAGTAATAAGATAACCAACCAGTAAACACTAAATCCGTTGAGAATGTGGATTAAGACATTGGTCAGCTTGAAGGAATAGGGGGCTTTGCCGAAAAAATAATAGTTCATCGCAAAACTGAGATAAGCGATCGGGCGTCCCAGCGGACCTGCTTTGATAGCCTGGGTGGCTGAATGCAGATTGGGTAGGGTCAGTTCGCTGAATCGTAAATCAGCGTTTGTAGTTATGTTGGGGATGTCGTCGAATATAAAAGGGCCGTTGAGGGCCGGGCGATATAATAAAAAGACCAGACATGCAATAATAAACAGTAGGATAGGAAAGAATCGCTGGGTCAATAGAATACCAAATTTCATCCTGAGTTTTCTGCTGTGAGTAATTTTTATTAGGGGCAAATTTTAGTGATTAAAAGAAACTCACGCCAGATCGGATGGCTTCCAATATTGTTGGAAGCCGCGTAAACCTCCAATTGAGAACAAATTGAAAATGAGTCTAAAATAAATGAAAAGGCCACACCAGTGGCTCTGGTGTGGCCTTAACATTGCACGTGGCGGCGAATCTGAGCCACCGGTTAAAGTGTATTACTGTTATGGACGGCAATCACTCGGTAGGTATTTGTTTGGTATGTTGGTGTTGGCGCCACCGCCAACCACAGCAGCCTGAATGCCGTTTGGATCACCGGCGTTTCCACAACTCCATGCAATGTTGGTTGTTGGGGGCATGGCATCCACTGCGATGATGAGTGAAAGTGTGTCCGCAGCGCCAGCCGCCAGAATTGCATTTGCTTTGTTGCCGTAGACGATATCAACAACACCATTACCTCTTGCGGTTATAGATCTGGTGTAGTTACCCTGCAGGCTTGCCGGGGTGGCCAGACCCAGTGAGGCATTTTCTACGCCGGTGCCTGCAGCGCCAGGATATCGCCCTTTATTCATAATCCATTCACTGTAGGCGACTTTTGCGTCTCCTGCGATATTCAAACCCTCGGTTATTTGACTTCTGACGGTATAGTCCTGATAAGCCGGAATCGCCACGGCGGCGAGTATGCCGATAATTGCTACCACGATCATTAATTCGATCAGGGTAAAACCTTGTTGCATATTTTTCATTTCCTTTACCTCTATGTAGTGTGTTGGTGATTAACGTTCAGCGTGATTAGCTTTACAATGCAGAATATAGCAGAGTCTATGCCAGATACAATAAATTGCCTCGCATGTTTTTAATTATTCGGTACGGGCTAAACCTAAATCCATGTTAATCAATAACATATTATTTAATCTTATTAATATAGTCAACGATTCTATCGATAAGTCTATTTTCAAATAGCCTGAGTCATGCACGGATATTTCGAGTTCTTGGTCATAAAGTGACCTTCAGCGTCATATTAAAGTTCACGCCTTGTCGTATTTTCTTGTCGGAACTGACTTTTTGATTTGTTGCACAGCCGTAACTACTTGCCCCCTATCGAAACAGCCCTCTATGGGGGATCTGTGGAAGAAGTGTATGCGGCAGGGAAGC
>CAZGQY010000178.1:0-8352 GCA_964528035.1 uncultured Methylococcaceae bacterium
AAACAATAATCCTGCGTCAATCTTTCGCATATTATTAAAACCTCGCTCCTTAACTCGTAACGAGTCCAGCGTTCACGGGCCTGATAGCCAACCACTTCTCGATTTAATAATACGAACATCGTTCATTTTTAGGGATAAATTTGTTTGGAATGAATATGGGTCGAGCTATCGACCCCGCAGGGGTGAAATACAGGATGTATGTCATCCACCCTAATCGAAAATACAGGTCAAAATGCTTTTTTCGAAGTCGGCTCTGTGTTCTCTGACTGCCTTGTAAAACCATTCAGAAAGAATATGAAGGCACTTTTCATCGCGTGATGAATTGTGGCTGAAATCATCAATCAATATTTCATAACTTGAGCAATTTTGCCAAATTTCAAAATTCGTTTAAAGAAACCGATTAAAACTTTATTTGTATCATCCTGCCCACTACGGTCACTGAGTAGAGAATTAATATCGGATATATCAGTTATTCACTACAAAAAACCCTAAAGGTTATCTATTCTTAATGGGTTAGGGATATAACTATATTGGATAAGATTTATCTTTATGATACAGAATTTATGATTGAAAAGGCAGTCAATGCGGATGGGCAATATTCAGAGACCGATACTCAGTCTCGTGATGACCTGCTCAATGAAGTGAGGCAACTGAAGAGTCAGGTTGGTGAACTCACAATGGCTGGCCACAAGCTTGTCAGTACTCAAACACAAATGCAGTCGCTCCTGCACAATTCCAGCGATGCGATTATTGAGTTTAATACTGATGGCGCGATAATGACATTCAATAGTGCGGCTGAACGTATTTTTGGGTATACGGAGATCGAACTGATGTACCAGCCAGCGGATCTTCTATTTCCTTGTCCTGAAAAATTTGTCGGCAATATTCCTGCCTGGCTGGCCTATTATAATAGAACAGTTGAGAATCAATTCGATAACCCTTTGGTTGGTTTAAGTAAGAAAAATGAGGAGCTGCTGTTTGAGGTTTCGGTGGCGTTGATACAATCAGCGGATTTGGTGTTGTTCGACGATTTTGGAGAGGATGGGGAAGTAGATGATGAAGTACAGGATATCAGTAGCTTTGACGCTTTCCTTTGTATCCTTCACGATATTACCGAACGTAAGGCAATTGATGAGGAATTGCTTCGACATCAGGATGAATTGGAAGATCTGGTTGATGAACAGACTATAGAGATACGTCAGGCCAAGGAAGATGCTGAACGTGCCAGCGATGCGAAGTCAGAATTTCTTGCCAGTATGTCCCATGAGTTACGCACACCTATGCATGCCATCTTAAGTTATTCAAACTTTGGCGTTACCAAATTTGAAAAGGCTACGCCGGAAAAGATCAAACAATATTTCGAACGAATTCAGACGGCTGGAGGGAGGCTGCTGGGGATGATCAACGATCTGTTGGATCTGGCCAAGGCTGAGGCTGGACGGTTGACCTATGATATGAAGGAAGTTCAATTATCGGGTGTTGTACAGCCACTGTTAGATGAATATGAATCGCTATTCGAAAAGCAGGGTTTGGAGCTGTATTTTGACCATCCCGAATTTGATACATGGGGTTGTTTTGATCCAGATCGAATAGGAGTGGTACTGAGAAACTTCTTGTCCAATGCAATTAAGTTTACACCCTCCGGTAAGGGCATTTTTATTTTGATATCTGAAGATCAATTACAGCACCCTGATTCAAGCCAGATACATGATGCTTTACGCTTGACAGTTCGTGATCAAGGTAAGGGTATACCTGAAGATGAACTGAAGTTAGTGTTTGAGGCCTATGCTCAGAGCCGAACGAATCAAAAAAGTGCTGGAGGTACCGGGCTCGGTCTGGCCATTAGTCAAGAGATTATTCATCACCACAAGGGTAGAATATTCGCCGAAATTAATGAGGATAACGGTGCTGATTTTGTCTTTGTAATTCCGCGCGCTTGTCTGGCGGATTCCGAACCTGAATCCAATGTCGTGTGAACTTAAGGAATTTGCTTTCAATGTCTGAAAATCAAGCATTACCCACTATTCTGATTGTTGATGATGAGGAATTCAATGTCGAAATAATCATGGAATACCTTGAAGACGGAGACTATAACCTTGAAGCAGCCTATGATGGAGCAGAGGCATGGGAGAAACTGCAAGTTGATCCAGAGCGCTTTGATATCATCGTGCTGGATCGTATGATGCCAAACATGAATGGTTTGGAGGTTTTGCAAAAGATTAAGGAGCATCCGGTATTGATGAATCGGCCAGTTATTCTGCAGACGGCCATGGCCGCTAAGGAGGAGGTTCTGGAAGGTATGCGTGCGGGGGCCTATTATTATCTGACAAAGCCATTCGAAGAAACCATGTTGCAATCGGTAATAGCAACAGCGATAGAGGATCGAAAACGCTACAAGCAAGTTGTGGATGAAAGTGAGTTATTCGGTCGAACCTTTGATTTTTTGTGCGATGCACGGTTCCAGATTCAAACAATTAATGCAGCGCGAGATCTTGCTACAGCGCTGTCCAATGCCTTTCCTGATCCGGGGCGGGTGGTGATTGGGTTACTGGAAATACTGATTAATGCAGTAGAGCACGGTAATCTTGGTATCACTTATGATGAAAAATCTGAATTGAAGGAGAATGGGAGCTGGGAAGAGGAGGTTAACAGACGTCTCGCTGATCCCATTAATCAGGATAAGTTTGTGGAGGTGTCGTTTAAGAGAGAGCTCCAGGGTGTTAGGGCCGTCATTAAGGATCAAGGTAAGGGCTTTGATTGGCAACCCTATCTCGAAATGGATCCATCGCGGGTCTTTGATAGCCACGGTCGGGGTATTGCCATGTCACGAATGATCAGCTTCGATAGTACTGAATTCCGTGGTTGTGGAAATGAAGTTGAGGTTTATGTTGCCACTTAGGCGCGAGGGTTTAATACTATGCGAAAGATAGACGCAGGATTATTGTTTGTCTTCAAGGCGTAGCAACAGGCGCATAGCCGGGCTACGCAACTGTTGCTACAACGCAGAAGACGGACAATAAGACCAGTCAAGATTCGTATATTATTGAATCCTCGCTCCTTAATTAGAGAGTTAATCGTTTTGGTCTGGCCTTGTACGGGTTAGCAATTTTATACTGAAGATATCGTATTTATTCAAATGGGTTTAGGGTGTCTGAATATCTTAAGGCTAGCTGATCTCAGTGTGTTAAATCAACAAGAAAACTTTTTCCAGGGGAAAAACGAGCCCTGTTTTTGTAGCTTGGTTTTTTTCATCAATACTTAACTGTTAGCTGGAAAAATATTATTTTGTCGATTTATTCAGAATTACGTCAGACTTTATTATTGGCTCAACAATCTCAAGTCACAGAAAACAATGTATTAAATTTGGCAATTTCAAGAATGTTTTTAACCGACGAATTTGCGTTAGTGATTTCAATAGTACCTGTTCGACTCTCGACCTTATCACGTAAAATTAGCAACATTCCCAAAGCTGAACTGTCAATATATTCAGTTGTGCGCAGATCAATAACGAATTTTTTTATTTCCTCGGGAACTGGATCGAAGGCAGCACGGAAATCCTGGTGTTGACTGAAATCAAATCGGCCGGAAACACTAATGGTTATCTGTTTTTCCCCACTATTTAATGTTGTATTGATGCTCATGAGATTCAACCTGATGGTTCATGGTGTCTAGTTAGTATTCCCGGACAGCCTCCCAAGTGTGGCGTCCTTTAAACTCCTGCTTTCATTCTGAATAATAGTAGAAATTAAATATTTTATTCCTAAGCATTTTGTGTATCTAGAAGAAATCCAATATCTGCGCTTTCATTTTTAAGTCGAGTATGTCAATGAGTCATGGATTAATTGTGTAATTTTTTTTGATCGGAAATATTTGAAAGTGCAATTTGTGGGTATGGGTAGGCAAGGTTTTGAGGAGAACGCCCGATTCTTCGAAAATTGATCCTGTGCTACTATCAGGCTTTGTTGGTCGGGGGATCCGTAGAATTCAAATGATACATTTATTGACTGCTTTAGCCTGTGAGGCTAAACCAATAATCGAGTATTATCACCTTTCCAGGTTAATGTCTGAAACAGAGTTCTCTGTTTATGGCAATGAATCTTTGACTCTGACTGTGGCAGGTGTCGGTACCAGTAGCATGGCGGCCGCAGTCGCTTATACTCACGTATTATTTGGAAAGAGTAAGCAGTCTGTATGGTTGAATGTTGGTGTGGCAGGACACCGTTCCCATGAGATTGGTAAAGTCTTTGTAGTTCATAAAATAAACGATGGAAGTTCCGGTAAAAATTGGTATCCCTCGATGGTTTATCGACCGGGATGCGCGACGGAATCGTTGCAAACTGTTGCCCGTCAGGAAGTTAACTATAGCGATACTGTGCTTTATGATATGGAAGGGTCAGGCTTTTACGAGTCTGCTATTCGTTTTTCATGCTCCGAGCTAGTGCAATGTATAAAAGTTGTTTCCGACAATGCGTTGTCGCCAACTACTAAATTGCAGCCAAAATTTGTCTCTGAACTTATTATTAACAATCTTG
The DNA here is from genome assembly GCA_964528035.1 of uncultured Methylococcaceae bacterium. Classification (GTDB taxonomy): domain Bacteria; phylum Pseudomonadota; class Gammaproteobacteria; order Methylococcales; family UBA1147; genus CAZGQY01. The sequence goes on from CAZGQY010000178.1 coordinate 4,533, forward strand.
TAACGATTGAGGATTTGATTGAGCAACTTGTAGCAATTTCCAATACATTGCCAAAGTTGTCGCCAATGTTAATTGATGATTTTGTTGAACGCTGGCATTTCAGTGTTCAGCAGAAAATTCAATTGGGTGCCGGATTGAATCGATGGAAACTTCTATCTGGTAGCAGATCATTAAATTTCGAGCAGCTTAATAACTACAAAACAAGCAAGCAGGTTTTAAATTGGCTGGAGTGTGAAATCGATCAGTTGCCTATAGATATTTCCTGATGATTAGGAGCGAGGTTTTAATAATATGTGAAAGATGGACGCAGGATTATTGTTTGTCTTCTGCGTTGTAGCAACAGGCGCATAGCAGGGCTACGCAACTGTTGCTACAACGCAGAAGACAGACAATAAGACCAGTCAAGATTCGTATATTATTGAATCCTCGCTCCTTAGTAGACCGTTCGAGAATAGAAAAGCTACATTTATGCCATATCATTATTTCATACTGCCCCAGCCATTGGTTATTTGCAGTGGCATCGCCTCGCACTATGCAGTGGGTCTAACTGATTGCTGTGGTCGCTGTTTTTTACATTATTTCAATTCGAGCGGGTCAGTGAATTTATATATTTTCTGTTTTAGGGGGTGAAAGTCATATTAAAATCCAAGGCATCAATAATCAATTTTGCTGTTTGTGTGTTTCCGTGAGGGCTTAGGTGACCGATAGAGCCATCCGGGCGGTGTACGTAATAGTGCTTGGAAATAGTTTCATTGTTTTGCGAGATTCTGAATGCCTTGGCCAGATCAATATATTGAATATTTAATTTTTTATAAATACCGATCAAATGTGAAGAAACATTCTGGTACCAGACAGAAGGTGTTTCGTGGAATTCCTTTCCGTTTGGAAATTGGACGACTAACAACTTCGTCTGAGTCGAATTCAGGTTTGCAATTAATAATTGCAAACTGTGAGTAATCACTTTGTCTATTTTGATCAATTGGGTTTCTCTGCCTATGAACTGGGTTTTCAGGCGCAATGATAGATTTTTTATCAAAGCCAATGAGTATATTTCGCCATTAGCCTGTTTCCGTATTCTCGATAATTCGTCCTCGGGTTTGGGCACCGGTTGATTGAATAATTCGAAATGGCCGTCCATCTTTAGCGTGAAAACCGGTTTGGAGTAGGCAAAAAATGGAACGCTGGTTCTTTCGTAGTCCTCAATGTAAATGCCCAAAATAACAATGTGTGGATGATACAGGGAACCGAAATTTATGTATTTCAGGATCGCTTGGTCGATGCCATAACCTGGAACGCCCATGTTGATGGTTTCTGTATTCGCAACGACTTGTTCGAGGCGGGCAGAGAACGACTCGTGGTCTTGTACATCATTGCCGAATGTGAATGAATCACCAATGGTGACAATGCGGAGTATTCCGCTGTCAGGTAGATCGGTGTACTGTTTATTGCCGCGAGCACGATTACCCTTAATATCAAAATCCCATCCCAGCAGTGGGTCATGATTTTGATTTTCTGTTATGCCGTCTGCGTGCTTATCTAGGAATATGCTTTCGTATTTTATTTTCGAAAATTGCGGATAATGTTGTAATCCACTGTACAGTTTTGCTCTATCGAAGGTCATCCTCAATGTGATTTCCAGTAGAAGTAAGGAAATAATGAGTATGATCAGTACTGCGAAACATTGCTTTGCAGTAATTATTATCCAGTTTGGTAACCCGTGTGTTTTCAAGGTTAATTATTACCGTCGATTGAAATTGTGGCACATTGTATTGCGCGTGGCTGACGCAAACAATAGGCGGAACCAATGGCTGGTATTTGAGGGAGTTCCGGGAAAAGTGAGTTGAAATAAAATTATTTTACTTTTGTGGTGCCTATTTATTTGCAGGCTTAAAATTGAGTTGCCAGTACAATATAATGCAAAATCGTAGCTCAAGGTACCTTCTAATTATTAACGAGTAGTGTATACAGGATCTTTTCATATATATCAGAGAGCGTATCAACATCTTCTAAAGCAACTTTTTCATTGACCTTATGGATGCTTTCGTTACTTGGGCCCAGCTCGACGACCTGGGCTCCGGTGGGTGCGACAAAGCGCCCGTCGGATGTGCCGCCGCCGGTTTCAAGGCGGGTATTTTGTCCTGTAACCGATAAGATGGCGTTGCTGGTTGCGTCGATCAGGTCGCGTTCCAGAGTAATAAACGGGTTCCCCGAAAGCCGCCAATTCAGTTCATAGTGCAGGTTATTCTGGTCGAGAATTGTATGTACCCGTTCGCGCAGAGTGGATTCGTCGAGCTCCGATGAGAAACGCAGGTTGAAATGAACCTTCAGTACACCGGGTATGATGTTTTCTGCTCCGGTTCCAGCCTGTATATTGGAAATCTGAAAGCTGGTTGGAGGGAAAAATTCGTTTCCGTTATCCCAGACTTCCGTTGTTAGTGCCTGAAGTATGGGTGCGAAACGATGTACTGGGTTTTCAGCAAGATGTGGATAAGCCACATGTCCCTGTGTACCCAATACTGTTAACACTCCACACAAAGAGCCGCGTCGGCCGATTTTTATGGTATCGCCGACACTCACTTCGCTTGATGGTTCTCCGACCAGACACCAGTCAATAATTTCGTTACGCGCTTGTAAACATTCGATAACTTTGCATACACCATGAGTGGCGATACCTTCTTCATCACTGGTTAATAATAATGAAATCGAGCCATTTGGTTCGGGGATTGCGCTGCAAAATCGTTCGCAGGCTGTGATAAATGCGGCAACGCCGGATTTCATATCTGCTGCACCGCGCCCATATAAATAGTGGCGCCGTACGGTGGGTTCGAAGGGTGGTGATGTCCATGCGTCCAGAGGCCCTGGAGGGACTACATCCGTATGTCCCAAAAATGTGAATAAGGGCGCTTTGTTTCCTTTTCGTAACCAAATATTGCGGGTATCTTCGAAATCCAGCCACTCTGTCTGAAATCCATGTTTTTCAAGTCGGGCGGAAACGATATCCATGCAACCAGCATCGTTTGGAGTGACTGATGGACAACTGATCAATTGGCGTAATAGCGACAAGGTTTCATTCATAGAATTTGTTGGTACTGGTCTGGCGAAAAACCAATTAAAATATTTTTGCCGCTTTCCAGTACCGGTCGCTTGATGAGCGTTGGTTGCTCCAGCATCAATAATTTGGCCTTCTCAGTATCAAGGTTTTCTCTCTGAGACGCGGACAATTGACGCCAACTTGTGCTCCTGCGGTTGATCATATTCGACCAGCCGAGTTCCATTTCCAGTCGATTTAACAGCGATTCGTTGAGTCCATCTTCGCGAAAATCATGGAAGGCATAGTCGATATTTCGACTATCCAACCATTTTCGGGTTCGCCTAACCGTGTCGCAGTTTTTTATTCCGTAGAGTTTGATCATGGTTTTTCGAGTTTATTAGTCGCGCAACAATTCATTTAGCCCAACTTTGCCGCGGGTTTTTTCGTCTACTTGTTTGATGATGACTGCGCAATAAAGGCTGTGACTGCCATCTTGTGCTGGAAGGTTTCCGGATACCACGACCGATCCGGCTGGAATTCGGCCATAACTGATTTCTCCGGTAGATCTGTTATAAATCTTGGTGCTTTGTCCAATATACACGCCCATGGAAATAACAGACCCCTGTTCGACGACAACCCCTTCGACGACTTCGGAACGAGCCCCGATAAAGCAATTGTCTTCAATAATTGTAGGTCCTGCCTGCAAGGGTTCGAGTACACCTCCAATACCGACACCGCCGGATAGATGCACGTTCTTTCCGATTTGAGCGCAGGAGCCTACGGTTGCCC
>CAZGQY010000179.1:0-8331 GCA_964528035.1 uncultured Methylococcaceae bacterium
CAAGCCTACATGGATGTATTTACGGCGTCTTCCGGAACAGATCACCCATAGAGGGACGAGCAGTTACTAAATCTGAATCTTAATATCGAATCGACAAAAATCCTATAACAACCAGGACGCCTATCATTAATACACTACGGATCTATATCGCTCTTATGCCTAAATTGCGATGGAATATTTGTCTAATCTTCTTTCTCTATACCGGCCTGATCGACGCTGGGCCACGCCTGGCCACTGCAAAGTCAGCCACACAAAATGCAACACTCACCGGCTACACCCGAGCGAGAACCATACTTGACCTGTCCGCTGAAACCGAGGGTAAAGTCGAGACCGTATTTGCTGATATCGGTGAACATATTGCTGACAATGGCCAATTTGCCTGCCTGGATAAGACTTTTATATCGCTGGATATTGAAGCCAATGCAACCGAAATCTCCCGCACTAATATTGATATTGATTATTTTTCAAAACAGGTCACAAGATACAAAAAGTTATTAAGCAATCACAGCTCATCCCAGCTTCAATTGGATGATTTTGAGCGCAGCCAGGCAACAGCCAGGCAACAATTGCGAACACTAAAAATCCGCTCCCGTGAATTAGCCGAAAGAAAGCGCCGCTATTGTATCGCGGCACCTGCAAACTGGACGGTTATTAAGCGCTACATTGAGCCTGGCGAATGGCTAAAAGCAGGGGATCGTGTCGCCCAAATCGGAAACTTTTCCCGTCTATTAGTACCCTTTGCACTTTCCATGTCCGAATACGAAAGCTTGATGAAACACGCACAAGACATTAGGCTCACCTTGCCTGACCTACAGAAATCAGTCCCGGCCATTATCGAAAGAGTCTCACCCGCTTTCGACGAACAATCACGAAAAATTGTGCTGGATCTTGAAATTCAGGATCTTATGAAGCAAGGCCGGGGTGGTATTCGCGCAGACTTATCGATACAGATCCCCAACCAGGCAAATGCGGTATTGTTACCTGAATCTGCGGTGATTGAACGATATGAGCAATATTGGCTTGAAAGGCCAAACGGCGAGCAAATTTCGGTTGTCTACCTTGGACGAATTAAACGCGAAGGCCAACAAAGCTTTATTCGACTGTCTGGCACCGCTATAAAACCTGGAGACCAGTTTATTGTGCATACTTCTACAGATGCTAGCGATAAATAAATAGAGCTTTTTTTATAAATGAAGCATCAGACCAATAGCCAACAGCCAAAATCACAATGCAGTCAATCATAAGGTTTTCACTGCGACAAAAGGTATTTTTCAATCTGATATTCGTGGTTTTGATCGTCGCTGGCAGCTATGCCACGCTGCAGATACCTACCGACCGGTATCCCAGCGTTAATTTTGGTGAAGTGGTAATAAGCACTTATTTTCCCGGTGCCTCCCCTACCGAAGTTGAAACCCTGGTAACCCGTAAGATCGAAGAAGCACTGGAATCCGTCGATAACATCGACTGGATAAAGGCCACCTCGTTCCGCGAGCGTTCCAGAATTCAACTGAAATTTGTCGATAACACGGATTATACCGGCGGATACAACGAAGTACGTCTAAAGATACTGAACCATCTTGATGAACTTCCCAAGGAAGCGGACCCTCCGGAAATGCTTAACATCACAACTGAAGATTTTCTACCGGTAGTTGTAGTCAATCTGGCGGGAAAACATGAAAACCGTTTATTGACATTGATCGCCGAAGAACTCAAACCACATTTGCGGCAAATCACCGATGTTCAGGAAATCAAACTGCTGGGTGAATATGAACGCGAATTTCACATCTTTCTGGATCCCGCAAAACTGAATGCTTTTGGAGTCAGTTTCGACGAGGTTGCCAAGGCGCTTCAGGTAACCAACATCTCATTGCCCGCTGGAGATTTCCAGAATAATTCCGGTGAATTTACAGTAAAAGTGGATGAAAAATTTCGCACCCGGGATCAAGTCCTGTCAACCATCATTCGAACCGATTCAGATGGCAGCTTCGTACGGGTTGCTAATGTGGCCAGCCGGGTTGGCCTTGGATACCAGGATCCGCAAGTCATCTCCTCAGTTAACGGCGTCAACTCTATTTCATTGCAGGTACTCAAGTCCCCTTCAGGTAATGCGCTGAGTATTAAATCTGCGGTCGAAGAGGTCATTGAAAAATTTCGTTCAGTAGCAGAACGGCACAATATCCAAATCGTACTGACTCAGGATTCAACCATCTATATCCGTGATGGCTTAAGGACACTGGGACTCAATCTGCTGTTTGGGATTATTCTGGTCTCTCTGATTATCTGGTGTTTCATGGGTATTCGAAATTCCGGACTGATTACCATAGGAATACCGTTTTCCTTCATGCTCACAATGCTTCTCATGTACCTGACTGATCGAAGCATAAACGAGCTGACACTGTTCTCATTTGTCCTGGTTACCGGAATCATTGTAGACGATGCCATCGTCGTCACCGAGAACATCTATCGTCATATTGAAAATAAAGTACCGCTGCAGGAAGCCATAATCGTCGGCACCTCAGAAGTCGCAATGCCCGTCATTTCGGCGACTTTAACCACTATCGCCGCATTTATGCCAATGTTAATGATGACAGGCGTTACGGGTGAATTTTTTCAACAAATCCCGACTACAGTTTCTTTTGCAATTCTCGCTTCCTTAATCGAATGCATACTCATCCTGCCGATTCATTACCTGGATTTCGGACCCCGCTCTACGATCAAAACACGTACAAACAGCGAGGAAGGAAAACTATTAAAACTGTTACGTAAAATCACTCTCCAAGGCCTGGCAACTACACTGAAATATCGCTTTTTCAGTCTGGCAGCCGTATTTATTGCTTTCATCGCGGCCCTGGCGATTTTGATCATCTCCATTAGCGGTAAGGCACCCTTAGTACAAATCAAGTTCTTTCCCGACGACTATACGATGTACTATGTCGATGTGGAAGGACAAAGCACAACCACCATCGAAGCGGTCGATCAGCGGGTCAAGGCTATATCGAAATACCTGCTTGCTGATGGCCCTGGTAGTGCCGGCGCGGTATCGGGTATCGCTGGATTTTATTATAACGAGGATTACGAACAGATTTTTGGCACCTATTACGGTACAGTTATGGTTGCTTTACCTGCGAAAAGCAAGCGCAGTTTCGATTCTCCACACAATCACCTGGAATCCGTTACGACCCGTTTGAAACAGCGCTTTGAAACCGATGGTTTCAAGTTACGCGTTCACCCTCAGAAAGATGGCCCACCCCAGGGAAAAGATCTTAACGTCAGAGTACAGGGAACCAATATCGACGCAGTTTCAGGTCTCGCCGAAGAGTTATTAACCTTTATTCAGAACAATCAACAGATCGCACCTTATCTAATCGACCTTAAAGATAACAGAGGACAAGAAAAACGTGTCATCCAATTCCATATTCGGCATGAAAAAGCGCAAGAATATGGCTTAACTTCAAGTCAGGTCGCGAAACTTGCAGCAAGTGTTCTGGATGGACGATATATCGGTGAATACCGACTCGCCGACGAAGAAATTGATCTCAAATTATTTATCGATCCGAAGTCAATTGAAAACCCGGAGGACGCCCTCTATATCCCTCTTCAGGAACATGCATCGGGACCGTTGCGCCTCGACGACCTGACCTACATTAAGACCTATATGCAACCGGGGGAGTTATTCCGCTACCAGTACCAGCGTGCGATCAGCATCCAGGCCAACCTCAAGCCATCGGCACCCACATCAATGCCGGTAATTATCGATACAATTCAAAAACACTACGAATCCATACGTCAACAGTTTCCAGGGGCTGGCGTAATCTATGCTGGAGAGCATGAAGACACCCAACGCTCTTATACTTCATTAGCCTATGCATTTATTCTTGCAATCATGCTGATATATGTGATTCTGGCCAGCCAGTTTCAATCCTATATTCAACCACTGATCATACTAAGCTCGATCATCTTCGCGTTGATCGGGGTTATTTTCGGCAAGTTTTTTAGCCAGTCGATATTCACGCTGAATAGTTTTATTGCTGTCATTGGTGTTGCCGGTGTCGTCATCAACGATGCATTGGTATTGATCGATTTCATTAATAAAAACTATCGGGCAGGAATGAACCGACAGGAAGCAATACTGGCCGGCATAAATATTCGCCTGCGGCCGATCGTGCTGACCACGCTGACGACCTCGCTGGGTCTTTTACCCATGGCTATAGGCTTCCCCAGCTATTCCATCGTCTGGGGCAGCATGGCATCCACGTTCGTCGCCGGTTTAGCCACAGCAACAACGCTGACGCTGTTGATTGTGCCGGTATTATGGGATCTTAGCCAGGGTTTTCAGGAAAAACGCCAACGGTCGGGCAGTTGAAACCGGGGCCAAATTCTAAAAAACCGCCGAATCAAGCCGCGTCATAGATCGTCACAATTAATCGTTTGCCCAACGCTAGCGAACATGGGGTCCGAACATGGCTAAATGGTGCCCCCTATACACTTTACTATACATGTGGATAAGCAAATGGAAAACAAAAGAGCCGTTTCCCACAAGCTTACCCACACTAATCCACCCTTCGACCACATTCCGCCGCAGCGACAATTTTTATGGCCGGCTATTTTACTTTTACATCAGGAAGACTATTATTGCCGGGTAATCTATATTATGGATGGATATTAATGTCCCATCGAAGGGTATCACCGCAGCGATTATATTTATTAACAATCTGCGTCGCATTGTTATTAATTTCCGTAATGAGTTTTCTGTTCTACCTCGGTAACAAGCTGTCTTCCCAACACGCACCTCTCGTTAATGCCGCAATGCAAATCAAAGTGGAGGCAACCACCGGACACTTATGGTTTGAAGAAATCATGGCTGGCGACACCACAGAGTCAATCGACGGTGTCTGGGAAAACATTGAGCGAGCAGATTGGTACGCAAAGGTCATGCTGATTGGTGGTGCATATGATCTGGTAACCTATTATCCTCTGACAGATCCTCAAATGAGGACTTCGATTATATCTGTACGAAAAGCATTAGCCAGATTCAAAACAATTGCAGAAAAACGCTACACTCATTTTTCTGATTCGATACCCGGTTCACGAATCGACCAGCAATTCGATACCCTATTCCATAATTTTATTCGAGAAGCCGACCGCGTTGAATCAATGATTCATCAGCAAATTTCAAAAGAATTAACACAATACAGATTGTTAGGCGCATTTTTAGTTATTGTGTCTGCGGTTACCTCACTCATTCTGAGCAATTTTTTATACAAAAGAGAAGTTAATCGGGAAGAACTTCTGGATTCTCTGACACAAGCCAACCAGTCCATTGAACAAAAAAACAAAGAATTGGATTACCTCGCCCATTTTGACCATTTAACCGGATTACCGAACCGTGTCCTATTTCTTGATCGCCTCGAGCAAACCATTTCTCACTCGAAACGTAAACAATCCGCATTTGCACTGCTGTTTATAGATCTTGACCACTTTAAAGCTGTTAATGATCGGTATGGCCATCAACAGGGCGATAAACTGTTGCAGCAAACATCAAAACGCATCGCTAATTGTCTTCGTGATGATGACTCTTTAGTCCGTATCAGCGGCGATGAATTTATCGTAATCTTGTCTGATATTCGTGATGTCGATTCTGCGGTTGACGCATCGAATACCGTTGCATCAAAAATTATAGAAATAATGCAGCAACCCTTCGATCTGGATGGTCCCATCGCGCATGTTAGCGCCAGTATCGGCGTTGCGATCTACCCGGCGGACAGCGTTGATCCTGAAGAGTTAACCCAACATGCTGACAACGCGATGTATCACGCAAAGTCATTGGGTAAAAATAATTGTCAATTTTTCTCTGACAAACTCAACAAAAAGGCCATGCAGAAACTTGAAACTGAGTATGATTTACGAGACGCAATCAAGAGCGACCAATTTGAACTGCATTATCACCCAAAATGGGAACTCCGTTCCGGACGCATCTGCGGACTGGAAGTTCTGGTTCGCTGGCAACATCCTAAGTACGGGATTATCTATCCGGAGCAATTTATATCCGTCGCGGAATCATGCGGGTTAATTCAGCAACTCGATACATTAATTATGTCCAAGGCCTTAAACCAGTATAGGCAATGGGAGCAAAGAGGCATTCGATTTGGCAGACTCGCAGTTAACGTCTCACCCATTTGTTTTCGACAACCCAATTTTCTTTCTTCGATCATGCAATTACTTGCCGATACGAATGTACACGGTGAAAATATTGAGCTTGAGATCACTGAGTCCATTTTGGTAGAAAACTTCAAAAAAGCACAAAATACACTTTTTAAACTGAACGCACTCGGTATTCATGTTGCGATAGACGACTTCGGTACCGGCTATTCATCGATGGCCTATTTAAAAGATCTTCCAATACAAACACTAAAAATCGACCGCAGTTTTGTATCTGACATCGGTAAGAATAATGTCTCCGCGGTCATCCTGAAAAATATGATTACTCTGGGCAATGATCTTGGTCTGAGTGTTGTTGCAGAAGGTATTGAGACTCAGAAACAGGCATTGCTCCTGAGCAACCTTTGTTGTGGTATCGGGCAGGGTTATTTACTCACAAAACCCCTGCCCGCAAATAAATTAGAATCGTTTCTGATCGAAAAAGAATTAAACGATCGCTGACCGCCACGGAGAGATAATTGGACTCCCCTCACCCCTAACGGGTGAGTAGGTAAAAAATACCCGTTCAATTAGCCAACCAAATGGGAGTTCAAAAATGCAGTTCTTCGACTTATTCTGTGACGTTCATGGTGGATATTGGGTGCAGTTTGCTCAGCTCAGAATCCAGGCAAGTCGCCTGCCCATCATCATCCCCTCACGACGCAAACCCTCCCACAACGTCGGGGTTTTGCAAGGACTACTCGGACGTTCGTCCTGGGTTCCTCCTTGCAAAACCCCGACTTATGTAGTCTGGAAGCGACGCGAGGCGACGATGACGGGCAAGTCAGATATCCTAACCGATCCACACATAATTTAGAGGGCCAGAAAATGAACCCTACGATCGTAGGTGTCGACTTAGCCAAAAAGGTGATCCAAATATGCGTTGTCAAGGCAAACAAGATCGTGAGCAATGACGAGATATCATCCGCGCATTTTATATCCTGGCTCGCCCAGGCTAAACCCGCAGTCATCGTGTTCGAGGCCTGTGCGACGTCCAACTACTGGAAGCAAGTGGCGAAGGATCAGGGCCATGATGCTCGTATTATTTCAACCCAGCTTGTTTCGCAAATAAGGCAAAATCAAAAAACCGATAAAAATGATGCACTGGCTATCGTACAGGCGACGAACATGGGGTCAGTTCTCTTATTATTGCATTCAGCAAAATAGGATCTAAACTCTAATTATGGCCAGACCACTACGAATAGAATTTCCCGGCGCGTTATATCACATCACGTCAAGAGGTGATCGTCGAGAGGCAATTTATGAAAATGATGAGGATCGTGAATTGTTTCTTAAGGTACTGGCAGAGACTGTGGAACGCTACAACTGGATTTGCCATGCCTATTGCCTGATGACGAATCATTACCACCTAGTCATAGAAACGGTTGAGGGAAATATTTCGCAGGGTATGCGACACTTAAATGGGGTCTATACCCAGGCATCGAACCGCCGTCATCATCGCAACGGACACCTGTTCCAAGGACGTTTCAAAGGGATTTTAGTTGATAAGGACACCTATCTTCATGAACTCAGCCGGTATGTTGTACTCAATCCAGTCCGGGCCGAAATGGTTAAAACCCCGGAAGAGTGGCATTGGAGCAATTACAAGGCGATGATGGGTGAGACCTCGGTTCCCAAATGGTTGGCAATAGAAGGCTTATTGAGTCAATTTGACGACTGTTTGGACGAGGCACGCCGCCAATATAGGCTTTTTGTACTCGCCGGAGTGGGACAGGGAATATGGGGTGAACTACGGCATCAAATCTATCTGGGCGATGAGAAATTCGTGGAGCGGATGCAGGCCAAATCCAAAGTTGAGGGCGATCAAATGACCATCCCAAGGTTACAGCGTCGGCCGCCGCCGTTGCCCCTGGAAGTGATCTCCAAGACCCAAGAAAATAGAAATACTGCAATTATTGCCGCTTACGCAACCGGCGCTTACAGTTACCGAGAAATCGCCGATCATTTCGGGGTGCATTTATCAACAGTGGGGCGGATTGTGAGAGCAGGAATGAAATAATTAGAGAACTGACCCCTATAGTGTACTTACAGTTACCGAGAAATCGCCGATCATTTCCGGGTGCATTTATCAACAGTGGGGCGGATTGTGAGAGCAGGAATGAAATAATTAGA
>CAZGQY010000180.1:0-8253 GCA_964528035.1 uncultured Methylococcaceae bacterium
GGTTACGGCGAGTCACCGCGCGGATGCGCGCCAGTAGCTCATTGATCTCAAAAGGCTTCACCAGATAATCGTCCGCACCGAAATCCAGCCCCCTGATGCGTTCTTGCACGGTATCGCGAGCCGTAATGATAACGACTGGAACTGAATTCCTTGTCTGGCGTAGCCTGCGTAGTACATCGAAGCCATCCTGACGCGGCAGGCCGAGGTCAAGCAACATTAAGTCGTAGCACTCAGTTGATGTTGCAGATAGAGCGTTCTCCCCGTCCGTTACCCAGTCCAACGCGTATGCAGCATCCCGCAGTGCCTGTTGAATGGCAGTACCGATCAGCTGATCATCTTCCACGAGCAGAATTCTCATGGCTCAATCCGGCTTGGCTTAAAGGGCAATGTCGTTGACGAGCCATGATCGACAACGACGATGATCGGGAAATTTTGGTATCTTACAAGCATGATTCATGGGCGCTAAAGGCCGTTCTCCGCCGATGCTGTTTATATACCCTGTCCGGTCCGGTTAAATTGAACGGCTAGCCTGTGAAGATGTCGATTCATCACTCAATATCCAGTTCGGGTCGTGCATTGCGATAGCAGTGTATACCATAATACTTAGCATAAACTTAGTGCCAACGGAAAAATCGAGGTACCCTAAAGATCCACAACCGATTTTCGGCATTTCAGGACAAAAAGGGCCGTATTTCCAAAACAAGACAATAGCATATTCGCCGCGTCGGTAATCCAGGTCAGTTATGTAATATTTTCCATCCCTAATGGGCAGCTAAGTATCGTACCCTACACTCACTGGGAAACGAACAGAAAACATCTGTTTTAAACTGACAGCAACGGAGAGAGTTCATGTGGAACACTCTAAAAGAAGTCGCAATAAAATCATTAATCAGTACCGGTTTGTTAGGCCCGACCTTTTCGCTTCTAGCCTGGATTTCTCACAACTTTCGTAGCGAGGAGCCGCAAGGGTGCGTGGTGACAAGGCCCGCGAAGGTTTGGGCGCGGAAGCGTACTTGCAGTACGTTGAGCACCCAAATCGAGTGCAACGCAGTGAACGCGCAGCATTGTGGTTTCACAGTAGAAAGCGTGTGAGAAATCCAGGCTAGGCTGAAAAGATTGCGATTAAGCACTGGCGTGAAATAACTCTTCGAGAGCTATGAATATAGATCTGGAAAAATGTGTTGATCTGATAGCCGGAGCCATCCAGTGGGCTTTTATAGTGGCGATGTTTTCACTGGCATCGTGCAACCGCTACCAATCCATGCCTTTGACAGAACAAGCGATTAGATCAGCACTGACTATGCCTTCACTTAATCGTCTCAAAATTCGCGCAGAAGCCATAGGTCACAGGTTTCAGCAGCGGGTTGGATTTGATCTGCGCGACGGTTTGTCCCCTGATGAGGCCGCTATCCTAGCAGTTCTAATGAATCCGATTCTAAAGGTGGTGCGGGATCAGCAGGATATTGCCGAGGCTCAATTATTGCAGGCGGGTATCCTTCCCAATCCAACTTTGTCTTATAGTCTTGAGACACCGGTGGGCGGGTCTACCGCCGGCACAGTCACTGCCTATGGCATTGGGGTGAGCTGGAATATCACTTCGCTGATCAGTCGTACAGCAAAAATCGATGCAGCAGCGGCCAACAACAAGGATGTAAAACTATCAGTCGCGTGGCAGGAATGGCAGATCGCTCAGGCCGCGCGCGCAGCCGTTTATCGGCTGCTGGTATTAAACTACCAGGTTGAACTCGGCAGTCTGTTCGAGCAACATTTATCTAAAAATCTACAGGATTTTCGCCAGGCGATGAGCCGAGGTCTCGTGACTGAACTTGAGCTTGCCGCGGCTGCGGCGTCTAGAAATACCGCTCACAACCGAGTGTTGTCATTGGTTCAGAAACAGGTTCAACAAACACTGAAATTGAAACAGGCTCTGGGTATACCTAATGATTACCCGGTTGAGTTACAAGCTGATATTGAGTTACCCGACCATATTGAAACTCCACCGGCTGACCGGATGTCCAGGGATGTCGAGCATCAGCGACTTGATATTTTGGCGTTTCGCCAAGGCTACGCAAGCCAGGAGGCCGCCGTCCGGACGGCAGTGCTCGAGCAGTTCCCGAAGATCAGCATCGGCCCTGACTACGCGCGTGACAACGGAAACGTGGTTGGCCTGGGATTTGGAATATCGATTAATCTTCCCATATTTGACCGAAACCAGGGAAAGGTGGCCATTGCTCGGGCCAGTCGGCAACAACTTTTCGATGAATACATCAGTCGCATCTATCAGGCCCGTGCCAATATAACCCAGTTGGCGGCAAACATCCGGTCGCTGAATAAGCTTTTACGCTCGATGCAGTCCTCGATCCCACAGCAAAGTATTCTAGTTGAATCTTACCGCCGGGGAGTTAATCTGGGTCAGGCGGATGTGCTGAGTTATTACCAGGCTTGGAACCAGCTAATCAACTTCCGTATCCAGCGGTTGTCGCTGAGTCGACGTCTGATCGAAAACCGGATCGCGCTGGAGCTGGCAACCGGACTCTATTGCGCGGAAGGAACCCGGCAATGCTTTCAATAAGGATAATGCCAGTCATAGTAGCCATCGCCTTGGCCGCGATTGTGGTCACAGCGATCAGCTACAACACACGCGAAGGGGAAAACCCTATTTCATCGGCTGCCGTGGAACAATCTACTTCAACCGAACAAAACGAGAGCGAGACTGTCGTATTCGTCAAAACAGCACCCTTGCGTCGAGGCCTTATCGCGGAGACTCTGATGAGTTATGGAACGATTGTTCCACGCACTGATCAAATCAGATCATTTAGCGTACCGTTCGAGAGCGTCATCGAAAAAGTATACGTCAATGCTGGTCAACAGGTTGATTTAAATGAATTATTACTCTCTATTGCAGCCAGTCCTGACACCCGGCTTCAACTGGAGCAGGCGCGGATTGACCGGGCAGCGGCGCATCAGCAGGAGGCATTGGTTCAGATTCGACTGGATCTTAAACTCGCAACCCGGCAGGATCTGGTCACCACGCATCAGCTTTTTGAACAAGCCGACAAGAAGCTGCGGAATTTAGTGCGCCGGGGAGTCGGCACGAAACATGAGATCCGGGCTGACGCACCGGCGCTGGTCTACCTCATTAATGTCAGTCAGGGTCAGATTGTTCCGGCGGGAACCAATCTTCTGAACACCGTTCCCCAAAACCAATTAATCGTTCGCCTCGGTATCGAGCCCGAGGATCTGCGAGAAGTGCAGACAGGTCAGCCTGTTCAGATCCGTCCGGTTCATGTTCCGGATGCCGAGCCTCTCGCGGGACAAATAGAACTCCTTACTCGCGCTCTTGACCCACAAACGCGCTTGGTTAATGTACTGGTCAAACCCGACAGGTCAAACGGTCTGCTTCTCAACGACTATGTCTAGGGAGAAATTGTAATCCGTACTCAGGAGGGGCTGCTCGCGCCAAGACAAGCGTTATTACCGGACGGAAACGGTTACAGTCTGTTTACAGTTCAAAACGGCTACGCAACTAAACACCATGTTCGAAAAGGGCTGGAAAACGCAACCGAAGCGGAGGTTATCACCAACGATCTACAGGATGGTGAACGAATCGTGATTTCAGGCAACTACGAGCTGGATAACGGCAGCGTTGTCCGGGAGGAGTCCGTGGAGTGAAACTAACCGATTGGGCGCAGCACCATCATCGTTCAATCTTATGTGCCCTGGCTGCATTCGCCATTGCCGGGCTATTTTCCGGCATTCGCATGCCGGTAAGCCTTTTTCCGCAGGTCACCTTTCCTCGGGTGGTGGTGAATATCGATGCCGGTGACCGTCCCGCCGAACGCATGGCGCTGGAAGTGACCTGGCCCGTCGAGGAGGCGGTTCGGGCAGTTCCTGGCGTAGTCAGCGTTCGCTCCAACACCAGTCGCGGAAGCGCCGATATTTCAGTGAATTTTGACTGGAATACCAACATGGTTACAGCCATGCTGCAGGCCGAATCAGCGATCAACCAGATTCGTTCTCAAATACCTGGCGTGACTACCTTCAGCGCGCGGAGAATGGACCCTACTGTGTTTCCGGTACTCGGGTACAGTCTCACATCGGATACCTATTCCCTGATACAGCTTCGGGATATAGCGTTGTATCAGATTCGTCCGGCACTATCGACTGTCTCGGGTGTTGCGCGCGTTGGTGTGTTGGGCGGTGCAACAGCCGAATACCAGGTGCTGGTGGATCCCGCTCGTTTGAATTCTTTCGGTTTGAGTCTGCAGGAAGTCTCTGGTGCATTATCCGCGTCAAACGTGATCCAGGCGGTCGGGCGGCTGGAAGAAAATTACAAGCTGTATCTGATCCTTTCCAATACGCAGTTTGACAGGTTCGACCAAATTGAACAAACTGTTCTGCGTTCCGGCAATGGGGGGCAGGTACTACTGGAAGATATAGCCGAAATAAAACGAGGTTTCTCACCCCAATGGACCCGGGTTACCGCCGACGGGCACGATGCCGTCCTGTTCCAGATCTATCAGCAGCCCGGGGGCAATACCGTTGGAATCGCCAGAGATGCAGCGCTGAAACTGGAGAAAATTCGTCGGTTACTCCCGGTGGAAATTCATATCGCCAACTGGTACGACCAGAGCGATCTGATTGTGGCTTCAGCCAGGAGCGTTCGCGATTCTTTGCTGATCGGTCTCGGACTGGCGCTACTGGTTCTGCTGGTGTTTCTCAGAAATATCAAAGTGACTTTGGTTGCGGCTATTACCGTACCCATGGTGCTTGCGGCAACCACTTTTTTACTCGCGGCATTCGGCCTGGGTTTCAATATCATGACGCTGGGCGGTATGGCCGCGGCTGTCGCGCTTATCATTGATGATGCCATTGTGATGATCGAGCATATTATCCGGCGTTTGCGGGGTGGCAAAGGTTCAAATTCTAAACGCGTGAGCACTGCCGTTGCCGAGTTTACCATGCCTTTGGCCGGATCTTCAGCTTCTACCATCGTCATATTCGCGCCATTGGCTTTTCTCACCGGCGTGACCGGCGCGTTTTTCAAGGCCTTGTCCCTGACCATGGCGATTGGATTGGGTGTTTCTTTTCTGGTTGCATGGATGGCCGTACCACTTGTTGCGATCCATCTGTTGCGACAGAAAGACGCTGAACAGGAAGAAGGTGGTCGACTGACACATTTTTTCGAGGATCGTTATGCGCGTGTCATGGCTACACTGTTACCGCGGCCCTCGCTTACGTTGCTGTTGGTTGCCTTGATGCTGGGTTCGGGTTTTGTTGCCTATCGGCAAATCGGTTCCGGTTTTCTCCCATCCATGGATGAAGGGGGGTTCATTCTCGATTACCGGGCGCCGCCGGGTACATCGCTTAGCGAAACCGATCGGCTTTTAAGGCAGGTGGAAACGATACTGCGCGATACTCCGGAAGTTGCGACCTATTCGAGAAGAACAGGACTCAGTCTTGGTGGACATATTACCGAAGCTAATGAGGGTGATTATTTTGTTCGGTTGAGACCGATGCCAAGGCGTGGACTAGACGAAATCATGGCTGAAATCCGGCTAAAAGTGGAATATTATGTACCGGGTTTGGAAATCGAACTCGCCAAGTTGATGGAGGATCTCATTGGCGACCTTACAGCGGTACCGCAGCCGATCGAGATCAAGGTTTTTTCCGATGATCTGAAACTATTGGAACAGCTCGCGCCAAAAATCGCTTCGCGCATTCAAACGATCCCCGGTGTCGTCGATGTGAATACCGGCATTGTTCTGGCCGGAGACGCGCTGGATATTCACGTCGATCGCACACAGGCCGCACTGGAAGGGATGACGCCGGATCAGATTACCCGTGCCATCAATGATTTCCTTAACGGCCGGATAACGACTCAGGTCCAGCGTGGCCCGAAAATGGTGGGTGTCCGTGTATGGCTGCCGGAAACGGAGCGAGGATCTATCTCGGTCATCAATAAAATGCGCCTGAGGGCTCCAGACGGGCATCTCATCCCACTAAATCGGGTTGCCACAATTCACCCGATGTTGGGTCAAGCGCAGATCAACCGTGAAAATCTTAAACAAATGGTGGCCGTGACCGCCCGCATCAGCGGCCGGGATATGGGGTCGACGGTAATCGACGTGATAAACCTGATTGACCGTTCGAACCTGATACCACCCGGCGTGTATTACACATTGGGAGGATTGTACGAACAACAGCGTATTGCATTTCGAGGCCTCATCGCGGTATTTGCTGCGGCAGTTGTCCTGGTGTTTGTTCTTCTTTTATTTCTGTATGAACGCTTTCATGTCGCGCTGGCAATGATGCTGACAACTCTATCGGCGACATCGGTCGTATTTATCGGTTTGTGGTTGACCGCAACAGACCTCAATATCACGGCTATGATGGGTATGACTATGATCATTGGCATCGTTACCGAAGTCGCAATTTTTTATTATTCCGAGTTCCAGAGCCTTTCCACCGCAATACCACCCGCAAAGCGACTCATCAGAGCCGGCCAGAACCGCATGAGGCCCATCACCATGACCACTATTGCAGCCATACTAGCATTGACGCCTCTAGCGTTGGGGATTGGTGAAGGGTCGGCGATGCTCCAACCCTTGGCAATCGCAATATTATCCGGCCTGATTGTACAACTCCCACTTGTCTTGGTCGTCCTGCCGGTTGTTCTAACAGTATTTTTGAATGTGAAGCGGCGTTTAATCAAAGGATAAGGTTTCGAGTGTCGATCCTCGTAAAAGTAACCGCACTTCGTGAAGCCTGGTGCACATTGGTTGTCAGATTAGCAGCGAAACAGAATCAAAAAAGTGTCAGTATCGCTGAGACAGGAAGTGGTAATTGTCAAGGTAACTGTCGGGTGGATTTAAATTAAACGACTTATCCCGTTTTTGATAAACCTCTAACCCGCATTTCTCACAATTTTCGTGGCGAGGGACTGCATTGGCGTTTCCAAAGTCAAGCGCGGCTAATCATAATGGTGCCCCATACTGAGCTGCAAGATGATATGGATGTCGTGTTGCTTGATTTCAGCCAAACTGGAGAACTCATCGAATTAGGTTATCAGCATGCTATGAAAAACCTGAATAATCCGGAAAACGTAGTGTGCTACCATAAGGAACCTCGCAACCAATAGCCGTTTTTTTATTGCTTACTCATGTTGCCCATCTTCGGCAACATGGCTCCAGTAACATAATCCAAACTATGCGCCTTGTATGGAGCCTTGGAGACGAACATAAATCTGGCGTGGTCTGTGGGTATTAGTTATCTCCAAGTCCCTAACATTCCACGAGACAAGACTTAAAGGAGCTTTGGCATAATGAAATTATATCACCATTTTCTCGGACAGACCTCCTAGCACCCGAATCTCACTCTCCCACATATCCAGTGTGTCGCAGATGTACGGGGATTTTTCCTGTCTGCGTAATTGGAAGTTCCATAGGCATTTACCACGGGAGTTGCACCGAAACCTAGCGAATTCCTGAGCGTGAATTTGAATAATGAAATCTGGATTATCGGCCAGTCAAGCATTGCCAGGAAAATATTGTACAACCCCCTGATTTCGAGATCATTGGGGGACCGAAATCACGGGGGCCACTATCGGATTGACACCTTTAAGGACGCATCACAATAGTATCAAATTGATGGGGTTGTGACTCGTATCCAACATAGTCCACAGGATACACCTTTCGGCGAACATCTGTCTCTATCCACCGGATTTTTGATTCTCTCTCTCGGAACTATTCCTCTTTAAGCCCTATCCAATTAACCAAGAGCTTATTTTCTTAACTCTGAAACTCTTATGCAAAAACACAAAGAAATTTTTAGCACTCTCCGTAAGTCGATCCGATCGACCCAATCATTGAGCCTGCGGAAGAAGCACGGGGCCGCATTCTCGAGGCGGTTGAATACATTAAGCCGGAGCGATTAGGAACCACGGACGACTGTGGTTTTTCCCCGTTCGGCGACGATATATCCACGGATCGAGATACCGCGTTCGAAAAAATTTGTGTTCCCGTTGTAAGTACCGAACTTTCTTCTGAAATACTTGGAATTTAGTGCATATCCAGCGTTTTAAGGAATCGAGATCAATGAAATTTTTCGCACTACTGCTGACGCGATTATTTGACCCAGGACCATGTTAAGGTTTCGAAACCGCCAGTTATTTAGTCCTAGGAAATTTATTTTCGGTGGGTTCACGATAATTCTCTTGCTCGTTGCTGGAATGAGCGCGTGTAGTATCTCAAA
>CAZGQY010000181.1:0-8216 GCA_964528035.1 uncultured Methylococcaceae bacterium
CTTTCATCCTCACATCATATTTTTCTTGCAATACGCGAGGCGAACCATATAAGTTGACTGATTACGCTTAGTGGAGCAACCAGGTCATAGCGGCTTCCGGTAGCGAAGGTTGAAGAAACCGGGAGGTTTACAGCGTTGCTAATGTGCGATTTTAGGTACTTACTCTCTGACCTTGCATCCACAATAACAATGCGTTCATCGTTGATTCGCGACGCCAGCCAGTCGGCCTCGATAATCAATGAGGGAGTTTCAGCTATCACAGGTGGTATGTGAGCGCTAAACAAAACAAAGAGATAAAAGAAAATATTATTTCTTTTCATTCATGTATTAAAAATACAATTAATGTAGAAAGTCAAGATTCCTTTCCTTTAGACTATGAAGTGTACTCACTGTAGTGTGAGTTATCAATTGCCAGGTTCCTGTTTGAGAATAGGGACTTTGTTTTGGCAAAATGGTTGTTAGATATATTGATATGACATGTACGCTATCTACCAGGCCTGCTGAGTAGAATACAGAATTTTTGCTAAACTTCACTCTGATTAAGTTTAGTCAAGTCCCATCACAAATCCCAGGTATTGCTTGAGATGGAAAATCAAATGCTATACGATAGCGCCTCCAGTATTTTTGAATGCTGGTTTTACGTATATAATAATTAGATGTTCTAGCATGGAACGCGTAGGGTTGTATTCAGAATGTGTAATTTTTGATTTGCAGCCAATGATACTTGACTTTTGTGTAGGTTAGAGTCAGGTCGCTTGATGTGTAGATGGGTGAATAACGTTTATTCTTGTATTATTCTGGCTTGTTAATCATAATGTCGACCGTTTGTCAGCGTACCGTGAATCGGTGGCTGTAGGTGTGGTTTGTGCTGGATATTTTCGGGATAACAGTCCTCTGCAGATAGAAGCTGTAGAAAATCGGGAAATTATTGTCCCCCAGTTGTGTAGGTGGAACATCGTATAAAACGGTGTTTCAGGATAAAAATCAGATAGTTTTGATAGTAGAAACTAACGCTTGATAAGGAGCGATTAATCGGGTATGGCTATTGCAATCGTATTGATTTTACTTGTCGTGGGCTCGGTTCTGTTTCATTTCTGGAGCCCTTGGTGGATTACACCTCTCGCTTCAAATTGGAGTGAAATGGATGATACGCTTATGATCACTTTCGTCGTTACGGGGGTGGTTTTTGTTGCGGTCAATTTTTTTATGGCCTATGCCATCTATCGATTTCGTTATCAAGAGGATCGACGAGCGGCCTATGAACCGGAAAATAAAAGGCTTGAGTGGTGGTTGACAGGGTTGACTACCATCGGTGTCGTAGTGATGCTGGCTCCGGGTTTACTGGTCTATGGTGATTTTGTCCATGTCCATGATGATGCTTCTGTGATTGAAGTAATGGGCAAACAGTGGCAATGGGGATATCGGTTTCCTGGTGAGGATGGTGTACTCGGTAATTCTGAGACACAGTTGATCAGCCTGGACAATCCTTTTGGTTTGGATCCTAATGATCCAAATGCTCAGGACGATGTGTTGGTTAAGAGTGGCGAATTACATATCCCCATTAATCAACCGGTACAGATTTTACTGCGGTCTAATGATGTTTTACATGATTATTATGTACCCCATTTTCGCGCGAAAATGGATGCTGTGCCAGGCTTGATTACAAGTTTTTGGTTTACGCCCACACGCTTAGGTCGCTTTGATGCCGCTTGTGCAGAATATTGTGGCATTGGGCACCATACTATGCATAGTATGGTAGTTGTTGATGCAAAGGAAACATATGATACCTGGCTGGACGAACAGCCAACCTTTGCTGAGAGCTACGCCAGTGCATCCGTTGTTTCTGACGACCCGCTGGTACAGAAAGGAAAAGCTGTAGCAGAGGAAGCGGGTTGCATGGGTTGTCACAGCATAGACGGTAGCCCCGGCGCAGGACCGACATGGAAAGGCCTGTTTGGAAAACAGGAATCCATGGTGGATGGTAGTACTGTCACGGTGGATAAAGAATATTTGATAGAAGCGATCGTTGATCCCAACGCGAAAGTGGTAGAAGGATTTTCGCCGATTATGCCAGCCGGTAGCTTTAGTGACGAAGAGCTGGAAGCGGTGATTGCCTATACGATTTCCTTATCAAAAGAGGATAAGGACGCCGGTGCAGGTGGTGAGGCGGAAGACGAATCAAACGGTGATCAGGCTGGTAAGCAGGTGGCTGAATCTCAAGGTTGTTTTGGTTGCCACAGTATTGATGGAACTCAGTCGGTTGGGCCGACCTGGAAAGGTTTGCTCGGCAAAACGGAAACATTAACCGATGGTAGTCAGGTTGAAGTAGATGAAGCTTATTTCAAAGAGTCTATCGTTGATCCTAATGCGAGCGTAATTGAGGGGTATTCACCGATGATGCCTGCTTACGAACTAACAGAAGAACAACTGGATGCATTGGTTGAGTTTGCAAAATCAATCAGTGATTAGTCAGTAAATTAAGAAAGTTGAAAAGACTGGACTCAGGTGGACTCAGAACTACCGAGCGACTGTAAACGAAAAAATTATAGCGAGGTATTCAGATGACAGAAGCCGCATACCAGGAAAATCTACCGCTCCACGAGCCGCATAGCTGGTGGACTCGGTACGTATTTAGTCAGGATCACAAAGTCATCGCTATTCAATATACTCTAACTGCCGTCGCGGTGGGTATGGTGGCTTTGGTCATGTCCTGGCTAATGCGCCTTCAGATAGGCTTTCCCGGGACGTTTTCATTTATTGATCCGAGTACCTATTACCAATTGGTTACCATGCACGGAATGATCATGGTGATCTATTTGTTGACAGCGATCTTTTTGGGGGGATTTGGCAATTTCCTGATTCCTTTGATGGTGGGTGCGCGCGATATGGTGTTCCCGTTTGTGAATATGCTCAGTTATTGGGCCTATCTGCTTTCAGTATTAGTATTATTATCAAGTCTTTTTGTGCCAGGAGGGCCGACGGGTGCCGGCTGGACGCTTTATCCGCCGCAGGCGATTTTACCGGGTACACCGGGGTCGGGTGCGGGTATTGTTCTGATGTTAATATCCTTAGCGCTGTTTATCGTCGCAGCGACCATGGGTGGCTTGAATTATGTGACGACAGTAATCCAGGCGCGCACCCGGGGCCTGACGATGATGCGGTTGCCGCTGTCTGTGTGGGGCATCTTTATGGCAACCATTTTGGCTTTGCTGGCGTTCCCCGCCTTATTCGTTGGCGCAATAATGATGCTGTTTGATCGATTGTTGGGTGCCAGTTTCTTTATGCCGGCTATCGTTTCGATGGGACAACATCTGGATCATCAGGGTGGCAGCCCGGTTTTATTTCAGCACATATTCTGGTTTTTCGGACATCCGGAAGTATATATTGTTGCTTTGCCTGCATTCGGTATCGTATCGGATATCATCAGTACCCACGCCCGAAAAAATATATTCGGTTATCGAATCATGGTGTGGGCGATAGTTATCATCGGTGTTCTCAGTTTTATTGTTTGGGCGCATCACATGTATGTTAGTGGAATGAATCCCTATTTTGGCTTCTTTTTTGCCATTACTACATTGATTATCGCAGTACCTACAGCCATCAAGGTTTACAACTGGGTGTTGACTCTATGGCACGGTAATATTCGTCTCACCGTTCCGATGCTCTTCAGTATTGCATTTGTTAGTAGCTTTACAATTGGTGGGTTGACTGGCCTGTTTTTGGGTAACGTCGTGATTGACTTACCCTTGTCTGATACTTATTTCGTCGTCGCGCATTTTCATATGGTAATGGGCGTATCACCGATTTTGGTTGTTTTTGGTGGAATTTATCATTGGTATCCAAAGTTAACAGGAAAAATGCTGAATGATGTCTGGGGCCAATGGCATTTTTGGCTGACTTTTATTGGAACTTATCTTATATACTTCCCAATGCATTATCTGGGCTTTGTAGGTATGCCTAGACGATATCATGCTTACGATGGTTATGAGTTTATTCCGGAATCCGCGCAGGACCTAAACGTTTTCATTACGGTGTCTGCATTAATGGTGGGAGCGGCGCAATTTATATTTTTGTATAATATGTACTGGAGTTATCGCAATGGTAAAGAATCCGGCGGTAATCCCTGGAAGGCAACTTCACTGGAATGGCAAACGCCTGATACGCCGCCCATCCACGGCAATTGGGGGCCTAAGTTACCTGTAGTTTATCGCTGGCCATACGACTATAGCGTACCAGGTACGAAAGATGATTTTATTCCACAAAATCATCCACCTTCTGCCGAAGAACCTGATACGCCAACTGCGTAACAGGTATTTAACAAAGATGTGTAGAAATGGCAGCAAGTAAAGCCAAGTCCTGGACACCGAGTGTAGGTGTACCAGAGGATTGGGGCACTGTAAAGCTTATGAGCCTGGCTACGCCGAGGTTTGCATTGCGCCTGCTTTTGACGGTATTGACGGTTTTGTTTTTGCTGATTTTTGTTTCGTATTTAGTGCGAATGGGGGTCTATGATTGGCGGCCGCTGAGCGAACCATTATTGTTGTGGGGCAATACCGCATTTCTGGTGTTTAGTAGTGCTGGGATGCAGGCTGCTAAAATTGGTGCGTCCGCTGGGGATCGCAATAAGGTTAAAATAGCTCTTGCTGTCGGAGGTGGCTTTGCTATTAGCTTTTTGTTAGGGCAATTGTGGGTCTGGCGTGAATTGAATATGCAGGGTTATTACTTATCGACCAATCCCGCCAATAGTTTTTTTTACCTGATTACCACAGTCCATGGCCTACACTTACTGGGTGGCCTGGTGGCCTGGGCAAGAAACATGCGTAGGCTACACAATCATGGAAATATAGAGTTTGAACAGCTAAGCATGAGTGTTGAGCTTTGCGCTCTGTACTGGCATTTTTTACTGATTGTTTGGTTGATATTGTTCGGATTGATGTTATCGACGTAGAGAGGTTAGATATTCATGACACAAACTTCACAGGCAAATACTGGAGAACCCCTCGCATCAGGCGGCGATTGGCGGAGTACTGTCGACGACGGCTTGAAAGATATTGCCAGCGATTGGGGTTCCGATAAGGACGCCTTTAAAGATGTCCCCTGGGGCAAGGCAATGATGTGGATCTTTCTGGTCAGCGATACCTTTATTTTCACCTGTTTCTTAACAGGTTATATGACAGTGAGGATGTCAACCACGGTACCCTGGCCGATTCCCAGTGAAGTATTCGCTCTGACTATTGCGGGAAATCATATACCGCTGGTTCTGATTGCTATAATGACTTTTATATTGATTACCAGCAGCGGTACCATGGCGATGGCGGTTAATTTCGGCTATCGTCGTGACAGGAATAAAACAGCAATATTGATGCTGGCTACCGCATTGTTTGGCATGTCATTTGTGGGTATGCAAGCTTTCGAATGGACTAAGCTGATCGTTGAGGAAGGTGTCAGGCCCTGGGGAAATCCAATGGGGGCAGCGCAGTTTGGCTCTACGTTTTTTATGATAACCGGTTTCCATGGCTTGCATGTATCAATTGGCGTGATTTATCTGCTTACCGTCGCTTATAAAGTATGGCGGGGGCATTATGAAGATACCGACTACGAGATCGTCGAAATTGCCGGTCTTTACTGGCATTTCGTGGATTTGGTCTGGGTATTTATATTTGCGTTCTTTTATCTTTGGTAGGGGGTAGTAGAGTATGGAGCATGCAGAAGGGCAACAGCATCCAATAGGCTTGTATCTGAAAATATGGATTTTGCTGTTTGTACTCAGTACTATGTCGTATCTGGTCGATTACCTGAATTTTCAGGGCTATTTGCGATGGACTTTAATTATCGTATTTATGCTGCTTAAGGCCGGTTTTATCGTCGCTATATTTATGCACATGAGTTGGGAAAAACTGGCTTTAAAGTGTGCAATATTGCTTCCTCCGCTTGCCTTACTTGTATTGATTGGGATGATGGCGATAGAAGGGGAGTTTACTTTTCTGATTAGAGCCTTGTTTTTTGGTTAGAGTATACGAACACAAGGTCTGTTATTCTGATAGACTTTTTTAAGATGGGGGTTGTCTTCTTGGGCAGCCACCATTATCAGAACTAAGATCAGTCATTGGGGTCAATGGTCCGACCCCTCTGAATACTGCGTCAACTGTTTCAGCCTCAATATCGATGCCGCGGGCCGTGCGTATCGGTTTCCGCAGCTTTTTCTGCATTCCGTCCTATCTTTCGCCCCCCCCCCCCCTGTTTACAGGGGTTAATTGAGTTGCTGAGGGGCAAGTTGGCTTTTATCTGCAATTCCTGAATTCCGTATGGGTGGTTAACGGACATAAACCAATGCCGCTTCTTTTAAAATACTTAGATATTTACAGCAATTCTAATTCTGGAGAATAAACTTTCTGTAGATTGGGTAAATCGGTAACGAAACTCGCCGTTTAGGTCTTTCGAAGTTGTTTTGTTGGGTTTCGTGCCTCAGCCACAACCTACAGTAGTACGCCTGTAAGCCACAATTAGAATTGCTGAGATATTTAGTTGTGGTAAACAGAAATCAAGGATTTGTGTGAGTTCAGGACGCCTTATGAGTTAATACCGCTGCAACATCCGTGTTGGCAGCGATTTGAAGCGGCCGAAGAACGGCGAAGTGTACTTTATTTTCTACGGGATTTAAGGATTGTTGGCGAGTCTACGAACTATATAAATCTACTTTACTGTAGAGAATCGCTTTGGTATCCGGATTTTTTAAAATTGGATAATCAACTATACCTTCTACCAGGTGAATATAGCTATCGGGTGTCGAACCAGGCATTTTACCTTCCAGCCGGTTCTGAGCTTTATTGTATTTATTTTTGCTGGTCTCAGCCTGTTTCATGAATTCGACGTAACTACCATTTGGATATAACAGAGTATCAATCGTGGTTTCGACAGTCTCGGTGTAAGTAACAAGAGATCTGATGAATTTAGCCGCTTTGCCTTCTCCATAATTTGAAATCAGCTGGCTCATTTTTTCCATTTCTTCAATACTGGATCCAAGTTCTTCTTTGGTCGTATTTACAGGAGTGTTAACGGTAGCCCATGCGGATTGTACTGGCAGTAATTTAGCCAGGTATTTGGATGAATTTGCGCTATCAACAATATCGGATGTGCGCTGGAATGTGGCTTCTGCCGTGGATACAGCAGATGCTCCCACTTTAATGACATCTTTTGCAAAAATATAGATCAGGGTGGTCTGTGCTTCATCCAGTTTCTCGCCTAATTCTTCTGCCACTTCATAGTTTTTATCCAGAGCTATCGCTTTTATGGTGTAAGAACGCGCTTCCTGAAGTCCCAGGTAGAGATCCTCGGCGCGCACTTTTGCACCGTCTTTCATGGTTTTAAAATTAGCAAGAGCGTCTTTTGTCGAGGCAAGATAGTATAGTATCTGCCCGGATTCATTGAGAACCCGTTTGGCATTAGGCTGGTTGGGTGCAGTTGTGAGAATTTTACTCGCATAAATAAATGCATTCTCGTGTTCATGATCGTCAAAAGCGTCCAGCATCTTTTCCTCTAAAGTACCTCCTCCGCTTTGGCTGGCAATTGTTCCGATAACCACCAGCACGACGGCAGCAATTACTGCAATTTGATACTTCTTGTCCCACATGTTTGTCTACCTCTTTTATTTATGTTCGCAAGAACCGGCGTACAGATCGGATCTTTATTTATTAATAATAGGTTGGAATTAACAGAAATGTCGATACATACTGCTCCTAAAGCGCTTTTGTTTTTAGTTTAATGAGCATCAATAATATAAAGGCCGAATATTACAGCAATTTGGGCACTTTTGTACAACGTATCTGTGTGATGGGGCGATACTTTTATAAATAAAATTGAAAGTTCGGAATGACTCTTGGTAAGTCTGTTGTTCAGGTCTTTAATTTAAAAACAATGTATCGATTCTGTATTCCGACTGTGTACAATATTTGAGGTGAATCAGTGTTAGTCTTCGGTGAAGGCAAGTATTAATATTCTAGTACCCGATTGGGTTAGAAGTGGTTTTATGGGTTAGGAATCGCTTTAAATTGCATGCATAATCCATTAATGCCGATAAAATCCTGATTTTGTATGAGAGTGGCTCGATACGGAAAAATCTTTATTGAGTGTCACTCTACCATGGGATATGCTTGTCAAAAAACTAGTACTCCGTCAAAGTTGTATTGACGGGTAAATCAGCCGATAAGCGGCCATCT
>CAZGQY010000182.1:0-8162 GCA_964528035.1 uncultured Methylococcaceae bacterium
GAACAAACTAGGGATGGGGGCAATCAATACCGTCAATGATAAAGGACTTTATTGGCAGGAAAATGCCAATAAAATTGTTCAATTATATAGTCGTTTGCAGCATAAATAGCATGACGACTGTTAAGGGCGAATATCCTGGTTAGCCCGCTTCTAATACCCGTTGCCTAAGCCCAAATAACAAGAGCCTCATACTCTTTTTTAGGTGGTTCGGTGAGTTGTTGTTTTTTTTAACGATTTTCTCGTGAGTAAATATTAATGACCTTATTCGCAGGTTCGACCGGTAAAAAATCATTAGACTTTATCAATAAGCTTAAAAAGCAGGGTTTTTTCGCCTCTGAAGAACGTTTGCTTATTGAAAATGCACCTTTTTTGGGCTGTGTCATCGAGAGTGATAATTGTATTAAAAACGATGATTTTTATGTCGCGGTTCTGGGTGGGCAGTATGGTCAAAATGAGTTGCGGAATATTTGGCAGAGTTATCAGCAGGGAAAAGATTATTTGGCTTTGATCCACGGTGGATTTGTACTCATTCTGGCGGACTATCGAAAACAGAAGCTGGTTTTAGCGATAGATATTATTGGTCAGAAAAGCCTTTATTATGCTCAAACGTCAACAGGGTTGGTGTTTGGCTCTCACGCCGATGTTGTCATCGCACATCCGGATGTGAGTAATGAAATTTCATCGCAGAGTATTTATGATTATGTCTATTTCCACCAATGTCCCAGCCCTAATACAATTTATAGCAAGGTAAAAAAACTTGAAGGTTGCCAGGTTCTTAGTTTTCAAAATGAACTGTCTTTGGATTACTATTGGCAGCCTGAATTTAAGGAAAAATTAAATGCCAGCCTGGCAGACACGGGTCAGGAATTACAGGCTACATTAGTAGACTCAGTAAGGCGGTCTGTCACAAATATTGATGAAACAGGTGCTTTTTTGAGCGGTGGCCTGGATAGTTCGAGTGTTGTCGGTTCTTTGTCCAAGGTTTTTCCTGGGCAGGCGAAATCATTTTCTATGGGTTTTGCGGTTGATGGTTACGATGAAATTGAATACGCAAGAATGGCCGTTGAACGGTTTAATACCCAGCAATATGAATATTATGTAACACCCGCTGATACCGTTAATGCAATCTCCGATATTGCGGCTTATTATGATGAACCCTTTGGAAACTCATCAGCATTAGCGACCTATTATTGCGCAAAATTGGCGAAAGAGAATGGAGTAAATACATTATTGGCTGGCGACGGGGGTGACGAGTTATTTGCGGGTAATGAGCGCTATACCACACAAATGCTGTTTGAAAAATACTATCTTATCCCGAAACCGTTAAGGAACCTTTTAAAGACCTGTTTATTTAATCTAAGTGATCCGTTATTAAAAAATAAAATACTGTTTAAAGGGAAGCGTTATATCGAACAGGCTGAAGTACCCCTTCCAGACAGATTGCAGGATTATAATTTTTTGCATAGGCATTTGGCGCAAGAAATATTTACAGAGGATTTTGTACAACAAATTGATACCAGTAAGCCATTGCAAAGTTTAGGTGAGAGCTACCATCGGCCAGAATCTGGAGCGAGTACATTAAATCGTATGTTGTTTATGGATTGGAAATCGACTTTACATGATAACGATCTGGTTAAGGTGAATCGAATGACTGAGATGGTTGGTGTCGACGTTGCATATCCTTTATTGGATAAGGATGTAGTGTCATTATCTTGTTCGATTCCCTCCGATATAAAGATTAAAAATAGAAAATTACGTTGGTTTTATAAACAATCGATGCAGGGATTTTTACCCGATACGATCCTCAATAAACCTAAACATGGATTCGGGCTGCCTTTTGGGATCTGGTTAAAAGATCATCAACCACTGAAAGAGCTTGCATATGACAGCATCAATAGCTTGAAAAAAAGGCCTTATTTTAGAGCCGAGTTTTTAGACCATGCTATTGAAATGCACCAAAGCGTTCATGCTGCTTACTATGGAGAATTGGTTTGGGTGTTAATGATGCTGGAATTGTGGTTTCAAGGAAAGAAACTATAGATCGAACTATTGTCATTTGGTTATAGCCAGTCTTTAGCGGCTTCAAACTGATATTTCCTTTCTAAAATTAACCGGCTCATTGTCGGCAACAAATTAATTTCATGAATAACAAAAATCTGTGTTTACTACTCTCTCTTTTTTTCTATACGACTGTTTCCTGGGCTCAATGTTTTGACGAAAACAAATCATTAAAAATAAATTTGGAAAATTGTCAACGATCGGCTGACCTTGGCGATGCAACTGCGCAATATACTCTAGGCCAGATGTATCGCAAGGGAGAAGGGGTTCCCGAAGATTTTAATAAATCCCTGTCCTTCTATAAAGCTGCTGCTGCTCAGGGTAATATTCCAGCGCTGTACAATCTTGGCTGGATGTACGATATAGGTAATGGAGTGGAGAAGGATGAATCAGAAGCGATCAAATGGTATAGCCAAGCTGCAAACTTGGGTGATAAATATGCAGCGTTTAATCTGGGGTCAATCTACTATTCAAAAGGAAACCTGCCGGGTAGTTTTGTTGAAACCTACTTCTGGTTTGGTGTGGCCTTGTTGAATGGTAATCCTAAAGCGCGTCGGTGGCAGAATAAAGTTGTAAAAAGAATGTCATTAGAAGAGCAACAGGAATCCGAGAAAAAGTTAAATCAATGGACACTGCAATATGCCCCGAGTACGGAGCGATAGATAGATAAAATGGCATTGGAATAACGTGTATTGTTGCAATGCACAATAACTTCCTTTAGTATTCTCAGTTTGTTAGGGTTGATTGGCTCCGTTGGGGCGGCTGCTTTTGGAGCCTGAAAATTGTCCGTCATGTATAGAACCGACGAGTGCCGTCGGTATCAACCGATTAAGGTGAATTGAAGAATTTTATGAGTATTCGTATCGTTTATGTTGCATGGTTATTTATGCTGATATCCATGTATTTAGTGGGTGGTTCTGTAGATCGAACCAGGGGCGGTGAAACGTTAATTTCTGCAAGTATTAAGCTTGCTGATGAAATATTGCTATCACGCTTAGAACAAGTAAGACAATTTACCCAGGGGATGAGTCTTGATATTCTACTGGATGCAATTGAATCAAAGTCGGGATTAGGATTAACAGTTGATTCACGAATTGGAAGTGAAATAGCACAAGATAAGCAACCCCATACATTAACCGCGCATGACCAATTACAGTGTCTGGCTCTAAATATTTATTTCGAAGCGCGTGGAGAAGGAAAATTAGGTCAACGCGCAGTGGGCCATGTAGTGATGAACAGAGTAGCAAGCTCGCGCTTTCCAACGACAATTTGTGCTGTTGTTCACCAAGGTGGCCAGGCTAAGCGTTACCGCTGTCAGTTTTCCTGGTGGTGTGATGGGCGGGCGGATATTCCCAGGAATCGTCGTTCATGGAATCGGGCCTTAAGTGTTGCTAAGGAAATTTACAACGAACGATGTAAGGATCCGACCAGCGGAGCTTTGTGGTATCACGCCGATTATGTGTTACCGTACTGGCACAAATCGTATGTCAAAGGAGCCAAAATAGGTCAGCATATTTTTTATCTGGTTGCTTGATTTTCTGAGAAAAGAGTTTGTTGTTAGAGAAGTGGAGCAGTTCGGCTTAAACGGAACACCATTCCGGGCTTCATAATTATTTATCCTAACCGTGATACTGGATAGTCAGTCCAGTGTGTAAAGTTTACTGTTGTCCGCATTCCATCAAATATTTTTTCACGAATGGTATGGTCAATTTGCGTTGCGCGATCAAGGTGCCGCGTTCAAGGTTTTCCAACAAAAACCAGAGGGATGGCATATCACGCGCGTAGCGGTTTAACAAATAGCGTCCAACATTGGTGGGTAAATCGAAACCAAGAGCCTTTGCTTTGAATATCATTGCCTGGATTTTATCTGAATCATTCAGCGGATTCATGCGCAGAGTGACGCCCCACAATAATCGAGTGGCTAAGTCGGGAAGTTGTATGGCCAGATTATTTGGTGGGAGGTCGGCGCAGATTACCAATCGGTGGCCGTTATCGCGGTGGCGATTGAAAAAATTGAATAAGGCCGGTTCCCACTGGGTATCTCCAGCAATGGTTTGAATATCATCTATGCAAACCAGGGTGTAGCGATCAATTTCATCGAGTAATGCAGGATCAAAGGTGACAATCTGACGCAGCGGGATGTACATTGCTGTTCGATTTGACTCGTGTGCTTTTTTGCAACTGGCTTGTAATAAATGAGTTTTACCCAGCCCTGATTCTCCCCAAATAAATACAAGTTGCTCGCGACAATTTATTGCGTTTTTTTGCAGAGATTCTACGATTTCCCGGTTTGGCCCGGGATAAAATGTGTCAAAATCCTGGGCCTCCTGGTATTTAAAGGGTAGAGGAATTTGAACAGTCATGTGGTATTTTTTGAAGTTGATTTCAGAAAGCTTATGATGCCAAAAAACAATAACATACTTGAAACGATTTCCAGCATAGCCAGAAACATTTCGTCAGAACCTGCGCCTGTTTCAGTGACACCGTGAACAAAATAAAAAAGACTTAAATACGCACTCCATACGAAAGATGTGACGCGACCATGCAATAGCCCGCGCAACGGCAATAGAATTGGAATAAGAGTGATTCCTAACACGACTGCGACGGGTATTTGTTGCGGTGGCGAAAGCAGTGTCGGCCACAGTAGAAGCAGAATCAACAAAGAAAAATATCCAAAGAGAGTCAGGGTGTATGCGTAGTTTCTATTCACTTTTTCGCGTTAACGAGTGCCAGGGCGGTTGTTGCCAGACGAGTTCCCAAGTTTCGACATATTGACTTTTCATCTTCGTCCAGTCCCTTTATCTTTGCTCCCGATAAGTGACTGGGTCCGTAAGGTGTGCCACCGGCAATAGTGTTCATTAACGCGGGTTCGCTGGACGGTACGCCAAGCAGTATCATGCCGTGATGCATGAGTGGCAACATCATGGACAGTAGCGTGGTCTCATGTCCTCCATGCATGCTGGAAACGGCCGTAAAGACACCAGCAGGTTTATCGGTCAATGCACCGGAGAACCATAGTTCACTGGTGTTATCCAGGAAATGTTTCATTGGAGCAGCCATATTCCCGAAATGAGTTGGACTACCCAGAGCCAGCCCGGAACAATTTTTTAAGTCGTCCAGGGTTGCATACGGGGAACCACTGTCCGGAATTTCTTCTTCTGTTGCTTCGCACACACTTGAGACTGCAGGAACGGTTCGTACAATTGCGCTGGCACCATCGATTTGATTAACGCCCCTGGCAATGTAATTGGCCATTTCAGCGGTGGAGCCGTACTGGCTGTAATACAACACAAGAATATCAGCCATGATTAAAATATTTCCAGAACATTTTCGGGTGGACGGCCAAGAGCCGCTTTTTCATCCACCAAAACAATGGGGCGTTCTATGATTTTGGGGTTTTCTACCATGCCTTGGATTAATGCAGCCCGATCCAGATTTGGGTCATCAAGCCCGGCAAGCTTGTATTCTGTTTCCTGTTTGCGAATGAGTTCGCGAGGTTGCATATTTAACGTGTTGAGGATATTGTTCAGATCTGCTGCATTGGGAGGTGATTTCAAATATTCGATTATTTCGGGTTCTACTCCTTTATCGCGTATGAGTTCTAAGGTTTGACGTGATTTGCTGCAGCGTGGATTGTGATAAATTGTTACCTTCATGTTTCTCTCAGAGTGTGTAAATGTCAGTGTATTATAACCCTTCTGTATTCAACAATACACGATTTACACTATCCATCTTTTGGCCGAAACGGTCGTTGTAAATTATTGATAAATATTGCCATTAAATAAATATAACGCAAAACCTTCAAGCTAATTCTAAGCAGCACCAATGGTAAATTCTCAAACGCGGAAGCTATAGTACTGATGCCGAATGAGCGCATATAAATTCTCACAAAAATATGATTTTAGCGCGGTAGCTATTATTCCAAATTTGGTTCCGACTGAAATAATAAAATGCTAAATGTTCAGCATAGGAATTGACAACGAAAATGCCGTCCATTAAATTTCGAAAGCACTAAAAAGCACTAAAAAGCACTAAAAAGCACTAAATATTAGTCTTTATTTGCTTTATAGTTATATCGCGAGTTCGTATAGGGGAGAATTCCTCAACTACAATTTGTTGAGTCACCCGCGTCGCTTAACTTTACAAAGTTGACGTTTTTGTATCCAAAGTTTACAGGTGTTTAATGTCCAGAAAAACAGAATCCAACGACGACGGTCTTAGGCCGACCAACGAACCCTTCGCGGGACTTAGGGGAGATTTCCTCCGTCGGCTTCCGTACTATATTGACGATTTTAAACAAGGCGTTCACCTCAAAGTTCTTGCCTCGATTCTATTTCTCTTCTTCGCTTGCCTGGCGAATGCTATTGCGTTTGGAGGTCTCAGCGGGATCGTGACAAATGGCGAGATCGGCACAGTCGAGATGATTGTGGCCACCGCCGCAGGAGGTATTGCTTTCTCGCTGTTGTCAGGCCAGCCGCTCACAATCTTGGGCGGAACCGGTCCCATTGTTATATTTACGGGTCTGCTGTACGCGGTCTGCAATCAGTTGAACCTGCCTTTTTTGGCATCCTACGCCTGGGTGGGTTTGTGGTCAGGACTGTTTTTGATCATACTCTCGGTGATCAATGCGAGCGCACTGATGCGATATTTCACCCGCTTTACCGATGAGATTTTTGCCGCGCTGATCGCCGTCATTTTTATCGTCGAGGCAGTCAATGCTATCTTTGAGCCTTTTCTAGCAAGTGACAGTAGGGTGTCGACGGAGTTACTGACTCTCGTGCTGGCCATCGGTACCTTTGCGCTTTCCCGTCTTCTCAAGTCGTTCGGCCGTACGCCCTATATATCTCACCGGGTTCGTGAGTTCGTATCGGACTTCGGGCCTGCCATCGCAATTACAGTCATGACCGGTTTTGCCCTGCTTGAATCCTCGGTGGTAATCGAAGCTCCCGAGGTTCCGGACAAATTCGCAACCACAACTGGGCGACCCTGGCTTGTCGACGTTTTCTCTCTTCCGGTGTGGGCAATTTTCGCTTCGGCCGGACCCGCGCTGATGGCCACTATCCTGCTTTTTCTTGATCAGAACATCACCACTCGTCTCGTAAATGCGCCTTCTCACAATCTGAAAAAAGGAGCCGGTTTCCATTTGGATTTGTTGGTCGTTGGGGTGATTACCTGCGTTTGCTCGTTGTTTGGGTTACCCTGGATCGTCGCTGCAACGGTTCATTCTCTCAACCACGTCAAGAGCCTTGCGGACGTCGAGGTTATCGGCGATGGATTGCAAAAGCGAGAACGGATTGTATCCGTTCGGGAGAACCGGGTGTCGCCGTTTTTTATTCATGTGCTGATTGCTGTGTCGATTTTTATGTTACCGGTCATCAAGCTGATTCCAATGGCGGTTCTTTTCGGACTGTTTCTGTACATGGGTTTTGCGACTTTGGGCGGAAACCAGTTCTTTGATCGTGTAATTTTGTGGATCACAGATCGGAACCTTTATCCCAGTACCCATTACGTTCGACAGGTGCCGAGTCGGGTTATTCATCGCTTTACGATCATTCAAATAGCCTGTCTGGCCGCATTATGGATCCTGAAAGCAAGCCCTGCGGGAATATTGTTTCCAGTGCTGATCGCTGTCCTGGTGCCTTTCAGGTTTTGGATGGGGCGCTGGTTTGAGCCCGACCATCTTGCGGCACTCGATGCGGAGGAGGAACAGAATGAGTTGGACAGGAGCGCCATGCGGGAAGATCTCCACGCGTAATTAAATTTCGGTTTGCTTTGCCAGGTCTGGTGTCGGGACGCTTTTCAAGATCGGCACTATTTGTCCTGCCCGTGAAGGCAGCGCAATGTGGAAGTCATTAGTACTCCGGTTGGCTGCGTTCTTGGCGATTAGCCCAGCTTTCGTAGTTTTGGCTTAGGGTAGTAATAATTGAGCAAATGAAAGTGGAAAGCTTTTGAATGCCTAATTTCCTCTATGTGCTTTCCGGAAATGATAACCACAGCGCTAAAATCATATTTGTTTTGAGAATTTATATGTGCTCGTCCTGAGCACTGATGCCACGGCTAAACGGTTCCCAATAAAAAGGCAATATAATACAATATAATACAAT
>CAZGQY010000183.1:0-8123 GCA_964528035.1 uncultured Methylococcaceae bacterium
GACGGACAATAAGACAAGTCAAGATTCGTATATTATTGAATCCTCGCTCCTTACAGGTGCTGGGTTAACTTAAGTTTAAATCGGCGTGAGGCAATTGCAGCAATGCAGCCTGAGAATAATAATTAGAAATGGCGCAATTTTTTCAGATTCATCCTCAAAATCCACAATTGAGGTTAATTCATCGAACTGTAGACATTATCAGAAATGGCGGTGTAGTCGTTTATCCTACTGATTCTTTGTACGCGCTTGGGTGTAGGCTTGATGATAAGCAGGCATTGGATAGAATTCGAAGAATTCGACAATTGGACAATAAACACAACTTTACTCTGGTTTGTAAAGATGTCGCTCAAATATCGAATTTTGCGAAAATTGGCAACGATGCCTACAGGATGATCAAAGCAGCGACCCCGGGGCCTTTTACGTTCATTCTAAAGGCGACTCGGGAAGTACCGAGGCGACTGCAGCATACCAAGAGAAAATCGATTGGAATCCGTATACCCGATCATGCCGTTGCGCAATCTTTGGTCGAGTCTCTGAATGAGCCTTTGTGCAGCTCTACTTTGTTGTTGCCTGGGGAGCCGGATCTAATGATGGATCTTCATGAAATTCGTGAGCGTTTACAACATGATGTAGACCTGATTATAGATTCAGGCAGTGTCGGAAATGCACCGACCACTGTTGTGAATATGGTAGAAAAAACTCCTGAAATAATACGTCAGGGAAAAGGCCAGATATCGCTATAGAACTTGCACCCTATGCAATAGGATGCATTTTTTCACAAAAAACCGGATTTCGGGCTAAACCCCCGATCATGCTAAACAGCAATACACTATCCGAGAATAGAAGCTGTCACCCGGCTGGATTGTTCAAGATTCAATCTTCCTCAGTCCGTTGCGATACTTTCAAGGTACCGCTCGGCATCCAGCGCGGCCATGCAGCCTGCTCCAGCCGAAGTGACCGCCTGGCGATAAATCGAATCAGCGACGTCCCCTGCCGCGAAGACGCCTTCGACACTGGTTGCGGTGGCGTTACCGGATATTCCACTGTTTACTTGGATATAGCCATTATTCATTGCCAGTTGGCCTTCAAAAATCTGCGTGTTTGGGGTATGTCCGATGGCGATAAATACGCCGTGTAGAGCATGCTCTTTAATCGAACCGTCCACGACATTTTTAGTGCGCATTCCAGTGACGCCCATGTCGTCGCCGAGTACTTCTTCCAATACATTGTTCCATTCGATGGAAACTGAACCTTCCCGGGTCTTTTTCAGTAAATTATCAGAGAGGATTTTTTCTGAACGAAATTTGTCTCGACGATGAACGACTGTAACATGCGCGGCGATATTGGACAGGTATAAGGCTTCCTCTACAGCGGTACTGCCACCTCCTATGACAGCGACATCTTTGCCCCGATAGAAAAAGCCGTCACAGGTTGCACAGGCCGATACACCTTTACCTTTGTAATTGTCCTCAGATTCAAGCCCCAGGTATTGGGCAGAAGCTCCGGTTGCAATGACCAATGCATCGCAGGTATAAATCCCGGAATCGCCGGTGAGGGTAAAAGGTTTGTTCGATAAATCGGTGGTGTGAATGTGATCAAAAATTATTTCGGTATCGAAACGTTCGGCGTGCTTGCGCATTCTTTCCATCAATTCAGGGCCTTGTACGCCGTTATTATCGCCGGGCCAATTGTCGACATCGGTTGTTGTTGTTAACTGCCCACCCTGTTCAATTCCTGTTAGCAGAACAGGACTAAGATTCGCTCGGGCGCCGTATACGGCAGCTGTATAACCGGCAGGACCCGATCCAAGGATTAGTAATTGACAGTGCTTTGGATCATTCATCGGTACCTAATGCTCCTAAAAAATGATTATAAATATTGGACACAAAATTTCAGCGTATTGGCTACTAGTAGAGTGTAATTTATTGATTATTATTACGTCTGCAGCAGGATTTTTCCAAAACAACTTGTTGAGATGTATTCCAGTTCCCTAAGAATCAATGACTTATGCTCTATTTATGTTATATGGTGAATAAATCTAATGTGCATAAATAATTGTAGTATGGCAATGTGTTTAGTATTCGTAAAGAGCCAGGAGGCTGTCTGAGAATAGAGAACCTACTGTGGAAAAGTGGATTTTGGCTCATTTTTCCGATCAAAATCGTTAAAGATGACTGATATTCACCTCTTTTAATCGAAAAAATGATCTCAAAACCACTTCCCCTCGCGACGACTTCTTTTCTCGGATAGCCTTCTAGTATTATTGAAATTATTTTTTCTTTAAATATAATAAGATATATTCACTAGCTAGAAATTGGTTAAGAAATTAATGAGCGCAAAGAGTCCGGAAATTTCAGTTGGCATCGAGGATGATGTTTTACGCGGTATTCGAGAAGTGATATTGCTCGGTGTGACTGCTCTCGCGTTATTTTTACTTATCTCTTTACTTACATTTGATTTAGGTGATCCCGGCTGGAGTAACAGTGGAACCGGACAACCCATTCATAACGCGGGTGGCAGAGTGGGCGCATGGATGTCTGACTTTTTTTTGGCGGTATTTGGTGTCACGGCGCTGATATTCCCCTTCATGATTGGGTATCGTGGAATTCTCAGTTATACAGGAAGCGCGCGCCGGCAGAATAAATGGGTGGTATTGATGCGTTGGTCCGGCTTTACTGTGGCGGTGCTTTCCAGCGCGTGTTTGGCCTATGCGCATTTTGTGCGGGTTCGTATTGCATTACCTGAAACTACGGGTGGGTTGTTGGGTGAGGAATTTGGTCAGACCCTGATTAATTCATTTGGGCTTTCAGGGGCCACATTACTTCTTTTAGCCGCTTTTCTTGCGGGTATTACTCTGGCGACTGGATTGTCCTGGATTTCTGTCATCGATTTTGTTGGAAAATATACTCTGGTCATTATTGGACAGTGCTACGGATTAATGTGTGCTTGTAAGCAATATTTTCGATCCCGCTTCGAACAGCGCCACATTGACTCCAGTATCAAAACTCCAGAGAGGAGAAAACCGCCAGAGCCTCGCAGTTCATCCAGAATAGAGCCAGTTTTACACCTTAGCGAGAATAAAAAACCTGCTAAAAATAAACACAAACCCATGCCATTTAAAGGTGCGGAAGGAGATCTTCCCCCGGTTTCGCTTCTGGATGAACATACTGTTCCGGTACGGAGGTTTTCGGATTCGCTGCTGGATGATTTATCGCGTCAGGTTGAGGTGATATTGGCCGACTTTGGTGTGCAAGTGGAAGTATTGGATGTTCTGCCGGGTCCGGTGATTACCCGATTTGAAATTAAGCCGGCAGCCGGTGTCAAAGTGAGCCGAATCAGCAGTCTGAGTAAAGATTTAGCGCGCGCTCTATCGGTACCCAGCGTTCGTATTGTCGAAGTGATACCGGGTAAATCAGTCATTGGTCTGGAAATTCCCAATGAAGAGCGAGAGACTGTTTCATTGTGTGAAGTTTTGTCGTCCAGGGAGTTTGCATCCTCGTCGTCTCCAATTTCTTTGGTACTGGGGAAAGATATCAGTGGCCAATCGGTGGTTGCAGATCTTGGCAAAATGCCTCATTTACTCGTTGCTGGAACCACGGGGTCGGGTAAATCGGTTGCCATCAATACCATGATACTCAGTATGTTGTATAAATCGACGCCGGAACAGATTCGCATGATACTGGTCGATCCGAAAATGCTGGAACTTTCCGTCTATGAAGGAATACCGCACTTGCTGACACCGGTTGTGACCGACATGAACGAAGCATCAAATGCTTTGCGTTGGAGCGTACAGGAAATGGAACGGCGTTACCGGTTGATGTCATTGTTGGGTGTGCGCAACCTGGATGGATTTAACAAAAAAGTTCGGGAGGCTGAAAAACAGGGTAATCCAATAAAAGATCCTACGTTCGATCCTGCGGGCGCATTGTCAGAAATGGATGAAGCCCCTGATCTGACTCCATTACCCAATATCGTGATTGTTATCGATGAATTGGCCGATATGATGATGATTGTCGGCAAAAAAGTTGAACAGTTAATCGCCCGGCTTGCCCAGAAAGCCAGGGCGGCAGGCTTACATTTGATTCTGGCGACTCAGCGTCCATCGGTGGATGTTCTTACCGGTTTAATCAAAGCGAATGTTCCCACTCGTATTGCGTTCCAGGTTTCGTCCAAAATAGATTCACGTACCATTATTGATCAGTCTGGTGCCGAGAGTTTGCTCGGCAATGGTGATATGTTATTTTTGCCTCCGGGCACCAGTATTCCGATCCGTGCTCATGGAGCATTTGTCGATGACCACGAAGTTCACCGTGTTGTCGATTTTTTGAAAACCACGGGACATTCAGATTATCTGCCGGAAATAACTCAGGAAATCAGTGATGACAGCCCGGTCAGTGGAGGGAGCGGTTATGATTCTGAGTCCGATTCTCTCTATGATGAAGCCGTGGCTTTTGTAACGG
Organism: uncultured Methylococcaceae bacterium; assembly: GCA_964528035.1. Lineage (GTDB taxonomy): Bacteria > Pseudomonadota > Gammaproteobacteria > Methylococcales > UBA1147 > CAZGQY01. The sequence goes on from CAZGQY010000183.1 coordinate 4,461, forward strand.
AATCGCGTAAGGCATCTATATCAAGTGTCCAAAGACGCTTCAAAGTAGGTTACAATCGAGCCGCTCGCATGATAGAGGATATGGAGAATTCGGGTGTTGTCAGCGCAGCGGAGTCTAATGGGTCGCGTCAAGTTTTGGCGCCACCGCCGCCGAAGAACTAGTACTCCTTTACACTTGTATTGGAGCACATTTAGCCGATTTTCTATCGCCTCAGTAAGCTGGGTGCTTAGGATGCAAGCCATTGATAGTCAGAACGTGTGAATAGGTTCATGGACGTTTTGCTGCAACATCCCTGTTGCATAAATCTCAATATCAATGACTTCCATTCTTTGTGATTTAGATGCTAAACATTATTATTATTTATTGACCGCCTGTCGTGGGTCTGGGATGGAGTATGAAAAAACAAACAGACAGGGGCGGTATGGGCCTGAGATTATTGAGCTTGCGAAGTATTTGTGGGTTGTTAGTGGTTTTTATGATCAGCTGGCATTCTGCGACTACCGCTGATTCAGAGTATCCGGTTAATCGTATATTAACAGAGACAAAAAGTTTTTCTGCAGAATTTTTGCAAATATCAATTGACGAATCCGGGAATCCTGGAAAGCCGAATATTGGAAAATTCTATTTGTCAAAGCCGGGTCGTTTCCGATGGAATTACCATTCACCCTACAAGCAGGAAATTGTCGCGAATGGGGAAAAGGTGTGGTTTTATGATGCAGACCTCGAGCAGGTTACGGTCAAGCAGATTGGTACGGCTATCGGGTCCACTCCGGCATTATTGTTAACCGGTCAGGTTGATTTGGATGACAATTTTATTATCGAGGATCTAGGAGTAAAGGATGGTAAGGAATGGATTAAATTGATCCCGAAAGGAGATGACAATACTTTTAAATATATTGCTATTGGTGTTCAGGGGAATTTGCTGCAAGGAATGGAATTAAGCGATAATTTTGGTCAGTTAACTCGAATTATGTTTTCGGAAATCGAATTGAATAACGAGATTCCGCCTGCCATTTTCGAATTCGTCGCGCCGCCCGGTGTTGACGTATTTGATGAGGGTTAATAGCTTAAACTATTGGTACCTGGAGAATTTTCGTTTTCGGTATACATTTGTATTCTCGCTGAATTCATGGCAGAGCTCTATTGATGGCTAGAGAAGAAAAACCACTGGCAGAGCGAATGCGTCCTCATTGCGTCGAGCAATTTATCGGTCAAAAGCATTTGCTTACCGAAGGTAAACCTCTGTATGAAGCTATTACTGGAAAGCATTTGCATTCTGTTATTTTTTGGGGCCCACCGGGGACTGGAAAAACTTCACTGGCAAGAGCAATTGCCCATCATTCTGATGCGGAATTTATACAGTTGTCTGCAGTACTTTGCGGTGTCAAAGATATACGGCTGGCGGTTGAAAAGGCAAAGCTATTAATAGAGCAATCTAAGCGGCGAACAATTTTGTTTATCGACGAAGTGCATCGCTTTAACAAATCTCAACAGGATGCGTTTCTGCCTCACGTTGAGGACGGTACTATCGTTTTGATCGGAGCAACCACCGAAAATCCTTCATTTGCACTGAATAATGCACTGTTATCGCGCTCACAGGTGCATGTTTTGAAATCCCTGAGTGATCAGGAATTGCTCGAGATTCTTGAAGCAACCCTGCTTGATCGGGAAAGAGGCTTTGGAAACTATGAGGTAAGCTTGTCTGATCCTGCAAAAGATATTTTTGTGTCTGCGGCCGATGGCGATGCAAGGAAATTACTTAATGCTTTGGAAATGGCAATGGATGTTGCTGCTTCAGGGTCTGAACAGGTTAATCTTGATGACAGCCTTGTGGCTTCTGTTGTTGCAGGTGGTGTGCGCCGATTCGACAAGCGTGGTGAAGATTTCTACAATCAGATTTCTGCGTTGCATAAATCAGTACGTGGAAGTGCGCCAGATGCGGCTTTATATTGGCTTTGCCGGATGCTGGATGCGGGTTGTGATCCCATTTATCTGGCGCGGCGCATCGTGCGGATTGCGTCTGAAGATATCGGAAATGCGGATCCCCGAGCACTTCAATTAGCTCTAAACGCCTGGGAAGCACAAGAAAGGCTGGGAAGTCCGGAAGGTGAACTCGGGTTGGCGCAGGCAGTTGTCTATCTGGCCAGTGCACCGAAGAGTAATGCGGTGTATAAAGCATTTAAGGCTGCTTACGATGACGCACGTAATACCGGTAGTCTGGAAGTGCCACTGCATCTGCGCAACGCACCTTCGAAATTAATGGAACAACTGGATTACGGCAGGGATTACCGGTATGCTCATGATGAGCCGGACGCCTATGTCGCTGGAGAGGATTATTTACCAGAGACTCTCCGTGGGCGGGAATACTATAAACCGGTTTCCCGCGGTCTGGAAATAAAAATTGGAGACAAATTACAGCGTTTACGAGAATTGGATCGAAATAGAGGGAAATAAAGCAGGCTTCTATGGTTGATAAATTGGTTTTTTGTGCGGAGCGTGCCCTTAATGAATACACGGCTCGGTGCAGACGAATGTGTTATCGTGTATATCTGTGATAATAACGGTAGACTTCTTGTTTAGAGATTTTTGCTTACAAATTCAATAATAAAAAGTTGCAAAATGGACCTAAAATTTTTAGATTTTGAACAGCCTATTGCTGATCTTGAAGCCAAGATTGAAGAGCTTCGACACGTAGGTTTCGATAACGAAATTAACATATCAGAAGAAATTACCCGCCTGGAAGAAAAAAGTCGCAAGTTGACTGAGACTATATTTTCGTCCTTGTCCGCCTGGCAGATATCTCAACTGTCACGCCACCCGCGCAGGCCCTACACTCTGGATTACATCGACCTGATTTTTGACGATTTCAACGAATTACATGGTGACCGGAGTTTTAGAGATGATCCTGCCATTGTGGGCGGAATTGCTCGATTGGGTGGTCAGTCAGTGGTTGTGATCGGTCATCAAAAAGGTCGTGATACCAAAGAAAAACTGAAAAGAAATTTTGGAATGCCCCGGCCGGAGGGTTATAGAAAAGCCTTGCGTTTAATGAAATTGGCAGAACGTTTTGGATTACCAGTGATTTGTTTTATCGATACGCCAGGAGCCTATCCGGGAATTGGTGCAGAAGAACGAGGCCAAAGCGAGGCTATTGCCAGGAATTTATTTGAGATGTCTAAATTGCGTGTGCCGATTCTTTGTACTGTAATTGGAGAAGGAGGATCTGGCGGTGCACTTGCAATTGGCGTAGGTGACAGATTGTTAATGCTGGAATACAGTACTTATTCCGTGATTTCTCCGGAGGGATGCGCATCCATTTTATGGAAGAGTGCAGACAAAGCAGAATTGGCGGCAGAAGCCATGGGTATTACTTCAGCCCGATTAAAAGACCTGGGCCTGATTGATGGAATCGTCGAAGAACCCTTAGGAGGCGTTCATCGGGATATACCCGGGGGTGCCGATTTACTGAAGAAGGAATTAATTGAACAATTGCAACCGCTCAAACAGTTATCGGTAGACAAGTTACTGGAATGGCGCTATGAGCGATTAATGAGTTATGGAGTTTTTCTTGAAGAAAAAGGCTGAGGTTTGCACCATCTGATTGGGAAACTAGTACTCCATCACAGTTGTGTTGGGGGGTAGGTTATGTCGAGAAGTGGTCAG
>CAZGQY010000184.1:0-7956 GCA_964528035.1 uncultured Methylococcaceae bacterium
AGACGGACAATAAGACCAGTCAAGATTCGTATATTATTGAATCCTCGCTCCTTAGCGTTAGGTTAAGCCAATTTCCCACAGACGTTGTTTCATTTTGGAAATTATTGATGATCGAATGATTTCCGCAAACAAGCGCAGTCGAAGCGTTCCTTTATAGAAAACAGCAGTTTTTCCTGGGAACCTTGTCTTCTTTATTCCAATATCGCTAATATCTACTAAAGTAAATATAAAAAGGTGATCGAAAATTGGATCGATGGGGTCTGTTGTGCGTTGCGTTTAAGATGGAGTGGCTAAATTTCCTCTTGATGCGAGGATACTAAGTGTTCGTAGTTGATGATCGTGCTTCATAGAAGCAGGCGATGAGCCGTTTTTTCTAATGAGGGTTTATTTTCTTCGTATAAATTTAATTATAGGTCTGCATTGTGGATATTATGGATATAGAGGGATTGATTACTTAGTGAGCTAAAGAACTCGCTGAGATCAAATTGACTGGTTTTAATATATTATGACAGCACTGAAATATGAACGATAGTGAATCATTAGGTGGCCGCTTTCAGCAAAAGCATAGCGGTCGTAATCAGGCAACGTCGTTAGGGATGACGTACAACCAGGAATTGTTTGATGCCAGTCACGAACTGAAGATAGTCAATGAAACACTGGAAGCACGTGTTGCTGAACGAACGGCTGAATTGGTTGCCGCGCATGAAGGTGCGATAAAAGCCAGTAAAGCCAAGTCAGAATTTCTATCCAGAATGAGCCATGAGCTCAGGACTCCTTTAAATGCTATTCTCGGTTTTTCTCAACTCATGGAAGATGATGAAAATCTAACTGAAACACAACACAACTATATTTCGGAAGTTTTGAAAGCGGGCGGCCATTTGTTGACATTGATTGACGAAGTGTTGGATCTGTCCAAAATTGAAGCCGGTAAAATTGATCTTCTTATGGAGGATGTCGAACCGTCTAACGTGCTTGACGAATGTCGAATGCTGACTCAGCCTCTTGCTTTACAAAATAATATTTCTTTAAGTTGTGAATCCTGTTCATGTTCTGTGCGAGCAGATCGAGGACGACTCAAACAAGTCCTTCTTAACTTGATTTCCAACGCGATAAAGTATAACCGTAAGGGTGGTTCTGTGGAGATTGCCTGTCGGTCAGTATCGCCAAATAAGATCAGTATTCAGATTACTGATTCTGGGCAAGGATTATCTGAAGCACAACAGGTGGCGATATTTGAATCCTTCAATCGTGTCGGACAGGAGAATGGCAGTGTTGAAGGTACCGGTATCGGGCTGGTTATTGCGAAAAATTTTATCGAATTGATGGGCGGTATGATTGGCGTGAAGAGTACACCAGGCACGGGTAGTACGTTTTGGATTGAGTTGCCCGATGTAACAAGCGGTGTTGGGGCAGATGAAATTGCCGACGAATTACTCACCGGATCCATCGAGTTGGTGAATGCACCCGCGACCCTATTATATATCGAAGGCAATCCAACCAATACACGCTTGATAGAGCAAGTCATTGCTAAAAAGACTGATTGTCGTTTGTTAACCACGTCGTGTTCATCAACAGGTTTGGATCTTGCCCGGGCGCATCAACCGGATTTGATATTTTTGGATATTAACCTTCCTGATATGGATGGATTTGAAATTCTCAGGAAGTTAAAAAAAATGCCGGAAACATCGATGATTCCGGTAATCGCTATGAGCGCTTATACACAGGCTAAAGTTGTCAAGCATGGATTAAGGGCCGGTTTTAAAGGTTATTTAACCAAACCAGTCAGTGTCAGGGAATTATTGGAGACATTGGAAGCACATTTACCCATGGAGCTGAGTTGTGGAGAATGGATCTGATTCGATTGCCATCGAAAGCAATTTAGCTTATAGATATAAATAGACGAAGACGGGACAATTCAGCGTAGATTTAACGGTAAGGTTCAGCCTGTCGGGATGGATCTTAATGACGAAGCGTTTAAATCACTGTGTGGTGAACTTATGGCAGCAAAGAACATCAATAAACTTGTCGTTAAACCGGGGCAATTGGATCCAGCGTATGCCACCAGGTCGACAACAATTGAAGTTGATATTGATAACGTCGCGGAACTGAAGCGCCTTACCGATGTGCAAGCAGCGCTGAATAAAATTCTTTCTGTTTCGTTACAAAATATTTCACTGGTAGCGATGCTTCAGCAGGTTCTTGAGCTTGTTCTGGAAATTCCCTGGTTGGCTCTGGAAAAGAAAGGTTGTATTTTTCTCACAAAAGGGAAACAAAAAACTCTGGAATTAGTCGTTCACCATAATCTGGGTAAGCCTTTACTTAAAATGTGTGAAAATGTGCCTTTTGGTCGCTGTCTTTGTGGTCGGGCTGCGCAATCGCAAAAGCTGGTTTTTAAAGATTGTGTTGATGCTGATCACGAAAACCTTCCCGCTGGAATAACGCCTCATGGACATTATAATATTCCTATAGTGACTGATGACGTAACAATGGGCGTACTTAATCTGTATGTTAAACACGGACATCAACCGGAACAGATCGAGCAGCAATTTCTTTCCATGGTGGCTGTTTCTCTGGCAGGGATCATAGGGCACAAGCAATCTGAAACCCGACTTCAGATTTTGTCACGAGCGGTGGAATCCAGTGCTTCTATGATATTAATTACCGACAGTGACGGAAAAATAGAATATGTAAATCCCCGTTTCACGACGGTTAATGGTTATACAATCGAAGAGTTGATCGGTAAGAGTCCCCGAATTTTTCAAGCGATCGAGACATCAGAAGATGTATATACGGAGATGCGGAAGGATATATTATCCGGAAAGGAATGGCAGGGAGAGTTCTACAACAAGAAAAAAAACGGTGACCGCTATTGGTCAAAAAGCATTGTATCTCCAATTCGGGATGAAAACGGGCAAATCTCTCATATTGTTAGTATTCAGGAGGATATCACCAAGGAATATGAACTTAGCCAAAAACTTTCTCATCAGGCGAGTCATGATGAATTGACCGGGCTTATTAATCGCCGGGAGTTTGAAAATTGTCTGGAGCAGGTGATATACACGAAAGTTCAGGGGCAGTTTGAGCATTCGCTTATATACATGGATCTGGATCAATTCAAAGTTGTCAATGATAGCTGTGGTCATGACGCTGGAGATGAATTGTTACGCCAGGTGGGCGGAGTATTTCGGTCAGTCATCCGAAAAAGTGACACTCTGGCCCGTTTGGGCGGTGATGAATTTGGTTTACTGATGGAAAACTGTTCAGTAGAGCCCGCTCAACGTGTTGCCAATGCTCTGTTGAAAGCGGTAATGGATTTTCAGTTTAATTGGGATGCTCGTGTATTCAGAATTGGCATCAGTATTGGATTGGTGGTTTTTGACGGGGAGAACAGCAGTTTAACAGAATTAATGAAGCGGGCGGATGCGGCCTGCTATCGCGCAAAAAATTTGGGGCGTAACCGGGTTCACCTCTACGAGGCTGAGGATCAGGGACTTGTTCAACAACATGGAGAAATGCGATGGGTTGAAAAAATCAACCTTGCTTTGGATGAAGGTCGATTTGTGCTTCATGCTCAGCCGATTGTTCCTGTCAATAACTTATCAGACGAGCATCATTACGAGCTTTTGATACGAATGGTGGATACTGAAGGCAAGATTATTCCCCCAGGTGCGTTTATACCTGCGGCAGAACGTTACGACTTAATGACTAAAGTTGATCGCTGGGTGGTGAGTGCTGCTTTTAAGCTGTATAAAGATTGTGAGCAGAGCTGGTCTTCGGCCAGACAACTTTCTATAAATATTTCCGGGCAATCGATCGCCGAACTGGAATTTCTGGATTTTGTTGTTCAACAAATACAGGGCAAACAGATTCCTGCTGATCATATCTGTTTCGAGATTACCGAAACTGCAGCAATTTCGAATATGTCCACGGCTTCTCACTTTATTGCGATTCTGAGAACCATGGGCTGCAAATTTTCATTGGATGACTTTGGCAGTGGATTATCCTCATTCGGCTATCTTAAAAATTTTCATGTCGATTATCTGAAGATCGATGGCATGTTTGTAAAAGAAATTGTCGATAATCCTATTGATTTCGCAATGGTAAAGTCTATCAATGATGTCGCGCAGGTCATGGGAATGGAAACCATCGCCGAATTCGTTGAGAATGATGCGATTATTGAAAAACTCAGGTTAATTGGGGTTAACTATCTGCAAGGCTACGGCGTTGGGAAACCAAAGTCAGTGAGTGAAATTTGGGTGGATTAAAAACTTTTTTCGGATTCAGTTTATAGTTCCAATTCTTTCCTTTCAATATTCAAAATTGCCCTTATCGATTGCGCAGATCTGGCTGGATAAATAGCGAATGAGAAGTACTGTAATGCTGCAGTTGTAATATCTGTGTTTATGTGTGAGTTGGATTAGCCACTTTCTATCTATACTAATGCCAACATTTTAGCGTTCAGTTCGGTATGATAATTCCATGTCCTATTGCGGAAATATACTGATTACCGGGAATAGTAGTGGTATCGGCTATTCTTTGACCGAAGAATACCTGAAGCAGGGATGGACGGTTTATGGGCTAAGCCGTAGAGGCTGCAGTGGTTTAAACGGTGACTTGTATGATATTCGCTGTGATTTGACGGATCTTGATGCGATTGAATCAGCTCTGGAACGCCTTCTTACTGATGTTGATGCCTTAGATTTAGTGGTTTTAAATGCAGGTGTTCTTGGTCTAATTCAAGAATTGAATAAAACGTCCTTGGAGCAAATAAAACAGATCATGGATGTCAATCTTTGGGCGAATAAAGCTATTATGGATTATTTGTACCGAAGTGATATTCAAATCCGACAAATCGTTATGATGTCTTCCGGCGCTGCGGTTAATGGCAGTAAAGGCTGGGGTGGTTATTCCTTGTCGAAAGCTGCTTTAAATATGCTGGCGAAACTGTATGTCTCTGAATTTCCGGATACCCATATCGCGGCATTTGCACCTGGCGTTGTGCATACGCAAATGCTGGATTATATTCGAGATGATGTCGACATCGAGGAATTCCCGTCTGCCCAAAGGTTGAGGGAAGCGATCGGTACTGATCAAATGCCTGAGCCTGATCAAGCTGCGGAATTGCTGGTCGAGGCATTTGCGAGGTTGCCGCAATATCCGAGTGGTAGTTTTCTGGATATTCGGACGATGGATCTGGTTTGATAAACGCTATACTGGAAACTAGGGGAGGTATTCACGCCGATGGTGACTCCTTATCCGAGGGCAATTCGGTGAACGTAGTCTCGCGTATCTGCAGAAGGTAGTTTATTTTCGTATAGATTCCTGGTTATCCTACTGTCTCCCAAGATACCGAAACCGGTACCAATAGCGTCCTGCGATTTCGTGTAAATACAGGCGATTCAAGTAAGATGCGCGCACTCCGGGAATCCAGTTCGCATACCAGGGGTCGTGGGGATTGGCATCCAGCAATATAGTTGGAGCCGGGGTAACGAAAAAACCTGAATTCTTAAACACTTCTACTGCACGGGGCATATGGTAAGCGTGGGTAACCAGTGCAATATGGTTGATATGTTGTTTTGCCAGTATGCTCGCTGAGTGAACAGCAATTTCAAAAGTCGTGCGACTTTCGGTTTCCAGCCAGACTACTTTTGCCGAGAATTCTTCTCGCAGCACTTTTGTCATGAGTTCAGCTTCTGAAAATTCTCCTCCGAGAGGTCTTCCGCCGCTTGCAAGTATCGGCAGATTGGTTTTTTTTTGTAACCATGCAGCATAACGTACGCGTTCGAGTGTAAGCTGGCTGATTGTATCCGCGCCGTATTCGGTCGCGTTTAAATAACGACCACCACCAATGACTACAATGGCTTCGGCTTTTAACTGTTTAGGAATAACGGCAGGATAGGGTTGGATATACCGATATAGCCAGAATTGAGTAAAAGGGATGGAGCTGAGGTAAAACAAAGTCAGCGTTATAAACAATAAGAGTGTAGACATTCTTTTTCGCCGCAAGCTCAGGCAGAGCAGGAATAACAGGATGAGTCCGCCAGGTGGTAGCAGTAAGGATTCGATCCAGTGAGTAAATGCGATTTCTGTAGATTTTGCAAGCATCTGGGCGTCTGTTCGAGAATTGAAGGCGTCGCGAGGGGAAGTGGTTTTGAGTCCATATTATCGATTAAAAGAGGCGAATATCCAGTCATCTTTAACGATTTTAATCGGAAAAATGGACTCAAAACCACTTTTCCGCATTAGGCTCTCTATTCTCGAACAGACTTCTGGATAATCGCGTGGGCCTGTTGATCCGCATGATACGAAGATCTGACCATAGGGCCACTGGCAACGTGGGCAAATCCCATGGCATTACCAATTTCTGCAAGGCGGTCAAACTCATCCGGGTGTACGTAGCGGTGTACGGGTAAATGATCCATACTGGGTTGTAAATATTGTCCCAGTGTAAGCATTGAGCAGTTGTTTTCTCGCAATTCCTGCATGACCTGTTCGACTTCATCGATTTGCTCACCCAAACCCAGCATTAACCCGGATTTTGTGGGTACGGACGGAAATAGTTTATTAAACCGGCGAAGCAATTCAAGTGAAACTGTATAACTCGCACCGGGCCGCGCCTGTTTGTAGAGCCGGGGCACGGTTTCCAGATTATGATTAAATATATCAGGTGGGTTTTTGCTCAGTGCATCCAGGGCTTTGTCATGCCGACCCCGAAAATCGGGTACCAGGATTTCTATTTTAGTGTTTGGATTAAGCTCTCTGGAGTGGGTGATGCATTCTGCAAAATGTTCTCCTCCACCGTCTTTCAGGTCATCTCGATCGACTGAGGTAATGACCACGTAACGAAGTTGCATTGCCTGGATGGTTTCTGCCAGATGCTTTGGTTCGTTTAAATCCAGAGACTGCGGTTTACCATGAGCCACATCACAAAATGGGCAACGCCGAGTGCAGAGGTCACCCATTATCATAAAAGTCGCTGTTCCTGCCGAAAAACATTCAGACAAATTTGGACAGGCCGCTTCTTCGCATACGGTGTGTAAATTTTGTGAACGCAGGATTTTTTTTATAGCTTGGATTTTTGTACCACTTGACGCTTTAACCCGAATCCAGGGGGGTTTTCGTAGTGCTTCGGTCGGAACAACTTTGATTGGAATTCGGGATAATTTCTGGCCATTTCGATGATGGGATGCAGGCGTCGACCTGGATAGGGCAGTGTAATCGGGTTGCTGGGCCATGATGTTGTCTATAGTGAACTGGATGGGTTAATTGTATTGTAGTGCCAATCAAATGTTTTGGTATCTATTTATCTTGGCAATTTACAGTGCCAGACATTAATTTTTCCTTGGACTTTGTGGATTCAGTATAGTTAAGCCTCTGAGCATAGGCGTATACACGTTCAAAAAAAACTTCTCGCATCAGTGGATCATCCAGATGATTTTCTTCTACGACAGGTAGCGACTGGTAGGTTTCCAGGAGTATGCGGGTAAAAATGCCACGACCTTCAACGTCATATTGATTGGAATTAATGGATATATTGACACTTTCCAGGCCGCAGCTGGGTGATTTGCTTTTTACAATGTAACCACAAAGCCTGGAAAGTTCCGGCATTTTAGATCGACTGAATGTTTCCAGATCCTGGGTGATATCCAGCGAGTGATTGTTGACTCCTATCGCGTGTATTCTAGAGTCTTTGGTGTGAACCAGTTTAATGGGTTCTCTGGGAGTGCCTAATCCGACTGCGACTTCAGGACATAGCGGGATAAATTCGAAACGGCAGATCAGAAGCTGATTGATGGCTTGGTTCCACTTATGTCCGCCATCGTAACGCACTTTGTTTCCCAGCAAACAACTGCTGACGCCGACAGGAATTTTAGCTTTTTTCACAGTTATCCCACTGATATTCAAGTGCGTCAAGCAGATGTCTCACCAGGGGCAAAGCAATTTCCTGACTGTTTG
>CAZGQY010000185.1:0-7910 GCA_964528035.1 uncultured Methylococcaceae bacterium
GTTGATGCTGATTCGGCTTTGGCCTTTTCGATGGAGGGTTCGGTATCGAATACACCGCCGTCTTTACGAGCGGGTGTTTGGGCTCCTGCATGGAATTCAAACCATGCCATTAACAAATTTCAGGAAGAAATTGGTGGGCCATTGCGGGGTGGTGATCCAGGGGCGTTACTCATTGAATCTGACGATAAGGCTGAATGGCATCTGCATATTCCCAAAAAATTCAAGCCTCGCAAGAAAGTTTGGTTGGCTGCACCACAGCAGCATATTTTCGGGAGCGAAGCACTGAGTGTTCAGTCGTCAGCTGTGGCGGAACGAATACCTGAAGTCAGTGTCGCCATGAATCCAGGTGACATAGAAGAATTAGATTTATCGATTGGTCTGCCGATGAATTTGGATTTTGAGTCTGGTGCCGCAGGGTTTAATGCGATACTGGTGGCCGATCCAGGTATACCCCGAGGCGTGGTTGGTCTCCCTTATGGTGTTCCAGGTTGTACAGGATTGGACTGGAATGATGGGGTTTTACTCAAACAGCAGGGACAGAAATGAAATATGTAGAGGTTTGCGATCATGAATGAAAATATCGGCACTGTATTCGATGTTGTCGGTGTGTTGCTTGGAGTCATTCTGGTTGGTGCTTATCTCACTTGGTTAGAGCGACGCCTGATTGGTATCTGGCAGGATAGACTGGGTCCAAATCGGGTGGGTCCTTTTGGTCTGGGGCAAGTAGTTGCTGACATGGTAAAGATTTTCATGAAAGAGGATTGGATTCCACCTTTTGTGGATAAGCCCGTCTTTATACTGGCGCCCGCGGTTATTATGGTCACGGTATTAATGAGCTTTGCGGTCATCCCTTTCGCGCCCGATGTTGGAGTGATCGATCTGAACATTGGTTTACTGTTTGTTCTGGCCTTTACTTCGTTGTCAGTTTACAGCGCAGTGCTTGCGGGATACGCGTCTAATAACAAGTATGCCCTAATGGGCAGTTTGCGTGCAGCAGCACAAACTGTTAGCTATGAAGTATTTATGGGTATTTCTCTGATGGGTGTTGTCATGTTGACCGGCTCGTTTAACTTGCGTGAAATAGTAGAAGCCCAGGAAGGAGGGTGGTTTTGTTTTTCGCAGATTTTCGGACTATTGGTGTTTATGGTCGCAGCAGTCGCGGAAACACATCGCACCCCTTTCGACCTGCCCGAAGCGGAGCACGAGATCGTAGCAGGATTTCATACTGAATATTCCGGTATGAAATTTGGAATGTTTTTTGTGGGTGAGTATGTCAGTGTTTTGTTGAGTTCGGCGATGGTCGTGGTGTTGTTTTTTGGCGGTTGGCTGGGGCCGGATATTTTACCGCCGTTGGCCTGGTTTTCTTTAAAGACATTTGTCTTTATTTGTCTGTTTATATTATTGCGTGCTGCCTTACCCCGCCCCCGTTACGACCAGCTAATGGCCTTCGGTTGGAAAGTTATGTTGCCGGTTGCATTAATAAATCTGGTGATTACCGGTGGATTGGCGTTGGCATTTGGGGGCTGAATGATGAGTCCAGGCGTACAGATAATCCCGCTAAATATTAGCTTGGGTGGTTGTGGAGGACAACATGCTGAATGATCGGCTGCGTGGTATGTTAAAGCTGAATGATGAGCAGCGTGCACTGTTAAGAAGGATGCAGTCGATATTGACAAGCCAGTTGACAGGAATGTGGCTGGTGTTGACTCATACCTTCACCAAAGCTGACACGATACAATATCCGGAGCAGCAACCTGTATTGTCACCTCGCTATCGTGGACGAATCGTGTTAACACGTGATCCGGATGGTATGGAGCGTTGTGTTGCCTGTAATTTGTGTGCGGTAGCCTGTCCGGTTGACTGTATCGCGCTACAAAAGACCGAAGACGAAAGCGGTCGGTGGTTTCCGGAGTTTTTCCGCATCAATTTTTCTCGTTGCATTATGTGTGGGTTTTGTGAGGAAGCTTGTCCGACCTATTCGATACAGTTAACCCCGGATTTCGAAATGTGTGAGCACAATCGTCAGAATATGGTGTACGAAAAAGAAGATTTACTGATCGATGGCCCGGGAAAATATCATGAATACAACTTTTATAGAGTTGCCGGTAAAAGTGTTGGCGGTAAAGACAAAGGCCAGGCAGAGAATGAAGCTGAGCCAATTGATGTGAAGAGTTTGTTGCCTTAGGTAAATATCATGGAGTTATTTTTTTTCTATTTAGCAGCTCTGGTTGCGGTTTATTCCACAGCGATGGTGATTACACGAATTAATGCAGTACATGCGCTATTGTTTCTAATCGTTTCTCTGTTGGCGGTGGGAATGGTTTTCTATTTGCTGGGGGCGCATTTTGCTGCAGTACTGGAAGTCATCGTTTATGCCGGTGCGATCATGGTGCTTTTTGTGTTTGTCATCATGATGCTGAATCTGGGGCAACGAACCGTTGAGCAGGAACGTTTGTGGCTTAATCCTTCGATGTGGAGAATGCCATCGATTCTTGCTGCGATCCTTTTTATCGAGCTGCTTGTGGTTATGGGAGGTGGCGAAGCAACCAGCGGGGCGACTTTAGTGGGTGCGAAAGAGGTGGGAATATTGCTGTTCGGACCCTATTTATTGGCTGTGGAATTGGCTTCCATGTTGTTGTTGGCAGGGTTGATTGGTGCTTATCATTTGGGTAGACCTGATCATTTGAAAGAGAATAACGAGTCATGATTACCATTCCCATAGAACATGGTTTGATATTGGCCTCAATTTTGTTTGGCCTTGGTGTGATTGGGGTTTTGGTCAGGCGCAATGTGATTTTTATATTGATGTCATTGGAAATTATGTTGAATGCCTCCGCACTGGCGTTTGTAGTGGCTGGAGCCCGTTGGGGACAAGCGGATGGCCAATTGATTTATTTGTTGATTCTGACTCTTGCGGCAGCGGAGGTTGGAGTAGGACTTGGCCTGGTTTTACAGCTGTATCGAAGGTATCACACACTTGATGCGGACCAGCTCAGTAAGATGAGAGGATAACAATAATGCTCAATCTGTTATGGCTGATTCCAACGTTTCCGTTCCTGGGTTTTTTAATCCTGGTACTGACTTCAGGTAATTTGCCCAATCGGCAGGTTCAAATGGTTGGCGTCGGGTCTATTTTTCTTTCTGCTTTGCTGACTGCAATAATCGGCATGGTATTTTTAAATAGTCCCACTTCCGCGTTTATCCAGACACTGTGGGTATGGATGGACGTCGGCTCGTTTCAACCGAAATTTTCTTTGTATCTTGATCATTTGTCGTTGACCATGTTGTTTGTGATTACCGGCGTTGGTTTTTTAATCCATTGGTATTCAGCCGGATTTATGGACGATGATCCTGGATACAGCCGTTTTTTTGCCTACATGAATCTGTTCGTTAGCATGATGTTAATTCTGGTGCTGGCGGACAATTTGGTATTGCTGTTTTTGGGGTGGGAAGGCGTTGGTTTGTGCAGTTATCTGCTCATTGGCTTCTGGTATAAAAATCCTGATTATGGCTATGCGGCTCGTAAAGCATTCGTAGTCACTCGCGTCGGTGATACGGCCATGGCCTTGGGGCTGTTTATGTTGTTTATGCACCTGAATACGCTTGATATTCAGGCATTGATGGAACGTGCAAGTACTGACTGGCCGATCGATTCTACATTGCCGACTCTGGCCGCTGCATTGTTACTGGGTGGAGCAGTGGGTAAATCTGCACAGTTACCATTACAAACCTGGTTGCCGGATGCGATGGCGGGTCCCACACCCATTAGTGCATTGATTCATGCCGCGACCATGGTGACTGCCGGTGTGTATCTGATTGCGCGTACCCACGTACTGTTTCAGTTAGCGCCCGATATTCAAATCCTGGTTGCTATCATTGGCGTATTAACGCTTTTGATGTCTGGCTTTACTGCGCTGACACAATACGATATCAAACGCATACTGGCTTATTCGACGATCAGCCAGATCGGTTATATGTTTCTTGGTCTGGGCGTTGGGGCATGGTCGGCGTCGATATTCCATTTGATGACCCATGCTTTTTTTAAAGCCTTACTGTTTCTGGGAGCCGGTGGTGTCATTTATTGTTGTCACCATGAACATAATATTTTCAAGATGGGCGGGCTGGGAAAGCAGTTACCCGTAACTTTTGCCTGTTTTCTTATCGGCGGTGCGGCACTGGCGGCGTTTCCATTTACTTCGGGTCATTACAGTAAAGACGAGATTTTATTGCAAACTTTTAATTCCGGAGGAATTGGGCCTTTGCTTTGGTTTGCCGGTCTGGTCGGAGCATTGATCACCTCAATATATACCTTTAGGCTTATTTTTATCGCGTTTTTTGGTCCATCGCAAAATACTGTAAACGAGAGCTTTGATAATCGTATGCGTATTCCTTTGATAATATTGTGTGTGCTGGCATTATTCGGTGCATCACTGAGAATACCGCTGGATACAGTATTCCACAATGCAATGCCGCCACCAGATCATTCCGGATTCAGTTTGGTTACGTGGATAACGATGATCACGCCTCTAGCCGGTTTCGCGATTGCAGTTTTATATTTTCTAACCAAAAAATATGATCCAGAAGCATTGCTGGCAACCGAGCGCGGGCAAAATTTGCATCGTTTCTGGTTTAGCGGATGGGGTATGGATGACCTCTACGATAAGTGTTTTGTAAACCCAATAAAGCGGCTGGCAGTGATCAATGTGAATGATATCGTCGACAGTGTTTACAGTGGGGTAGTAACGTTGAGCCGATTTGCCTATGCCGGTCTGGCCTTAACTCAGAACGGGCGACTACGCTGGTATGCCGTTGGAATGATATTTGGTGGCGTAATCATGGTTGGAATTGGGGTATTCGCATGATTCTTAGCCTTCTGATCGCGGTATTGTTTATCGGTGGCTTGTTGGCCTGGAAGTCGGAAACTGAAGACCCGGACAAGCCTAAATTCATCTGTTTGGCAGCGCTTGGACTGGATATGTTCATTGTTCTGCTTATATACCTGTTTGGAGACCCGTCGTTGTCCTTGACGGGAACAGGTGATCCATCCTGGATTATGGAAACCAATTGGCAGTGGATCCCCCGTTTTGGTATCAGTTTTCATCTGGCGATGGATGGATTGAGTTTGCTGCTGGTTTTTTTGACTTTATTTTTGGGATTTATGGCAGTGGGCTGCTCCTGGAATGAAATCACCGAGCGGGTGGGTTTCTTTCATTTTAATTTAATGTGGACTCTGGCGGGTGTTGTCGGAGTATTTCTGGCTTTGGATCTGTTCCTGTTTTTCTTTTTCTGGGAAGTCATGATCATACCCATGTTTTTCCTGATCAGTATCTGGGGCCACGAAAAAAAGGTTTATGCAGCAATCAAGTTTTTTTTATTTACTCAGGTCAGCAGTCTGTTAATGCTGGCTGCAATTGTTGCGCTGGTCATTGTTAATTATCAGTCCAGCGGAGAATACACTTTTGATTATCTGGTGCTGTTAAAAACTTCAATAGATCCGGATATGGCCTATTGGCTGATGTTGGGGTTTTTTATCGCATTTGTGGTCAAACTACCCGGTGTTCCATTTCATACCTGGCTTCCGGATGCACACACCCAGGCACCCACTGCGGGAAGCGTTCTGCTTGCTGGAATTCTGTTAAAAACCGGTGCCTATGGGCTGATTCGCTTTGTGGTTCCATTATTCCCGGATGCTTCGGCTGAATTTGCGCCAATTGCAATGTTTCTGGGAGTAATTAGTATTTTATACGGGGCGCATATGGCTTTTGCGCAGTCCGATATGAAACGCCTGATCGCATATACCAGCATCAGTCATATGGGCTTTATTTTGCTTGGTGTATTTGCCTGGAATGAATGGGCACTTCAAGGTGCTGTGATGACAATGCTGGCTCACGGAATCAGTTCTGCGGCCCTGTTTATGATTGCCGGTGCTTTACAACAACGTATGCATACCCGGGATATGCGACGTATGGGCGGACTGTGGGGACAGGTTCCAAGATTGTCTGTCGTGGCATTGTTCTTTACTGTTGCTGCATTGGGTATGCCCGGGCTGGGGAATTTTATAGGTGAATTTCTGGTTTTGCTGGGTGCTTTTCAAGCCGATATCTGGATGACAGTATTCGCATCATTAGGATTAATAGCCGCCCCGGTGTATTCCTTGATATTGGTACAAAAGGCTTTTCATTGTGAACCGAGAGAAAGCCATAAACTGTGGGATTTTGGCCAGAGAGAGATGACCATGATGGCGTTTATGATCGTTGCTATGGTGTGGATGGGTGTGTATCCCCAGACAATGCTCAATTTATCGGCCCCGGTACTGGAAAATTTAAACCAGATAGTTGCCTTCAAGGATTAAACTATGACATTTGCTGCATTTATTGCAATATTGCCCATAATTCTTACCGCGGGTGCATCGGTCGCTGTGATGTTGGGTATTGCGTTTGAACGTAGCCATGCGCAAACAGTTAGACTAAGCCTGATCGGTTTGGGGCTGGCGATACTTTCTTTGCCGATTGCAGGACTGTTAGCTCCAATACAGGCCACACCGCTAATCATAATTGATGACTACGCGCTATTTTTTATTGGTTTGATTTTGTCGACCGGTGTTGTCGTTACTCTGTTGTTTTCAGATTATTTCGGTCAGGGTGATTCGGAAGACGAAGAAATCTATTTGTTATTGTTAACTGCTGTTCTGGGTGCGGTGGTATTGGTCGCAAGTCGCCATTTCGCCACATTGTTCCTCGGTTTGGAAACCATGAGTGTTTCATTGTTCGCAATGATTGCCTATACCGTACGTAAAGAAATGGCACTCGAATCCGGCGTTAAATATTTAATATTGTCGGGAGTATCTTCAGGCTTTTTATTATTCGGTTCTGCCTTGGTTTATGCGGAATTGGGTACCTTTGAATTCGACCAAATGTCAGTTCTGGCCGATTCAGCCAATTGGTCACCGATGGTAATAGTCGGGTTGACCATGGCGGTTTCCGGTCTGGCATTTAAGCTATCGCTGGTGCCTTTTCATCTATGGACCAGCGATGTCTATCAAGGTGCTCCGGCACCCGTTACGGCGTTTGTGGCGACAGTATCCAAAGGTGCAATATTTGCGTTGTTACTGCGTTATTTTGTTAGTGCAGATGCACTACATAACTTTCCGGTAGTAATAGTATTTACAATTCTGGCTTTATTATCGATTCTGGTAGGGAATTTACTTGCCTTGTTACAGGATGATCTTAAGCGATTGTTTGCTTATTCATCGATAGCGCATATGGGCTATTTACTGATTCCATTCGTCGCTGGGGCAGTTATCGGTAAACAACTGCTTATCGAATCGGTTGCCTTTTATCTGGTCGCTTATTTCATTACTACTTTAGGGGCATTTGGCATGATATCCGCCCTGTCGAATGCTGACAGAGAATTCACCCATATCGAAGATTTAAAGGGTTTATTCTGGGAAAAACCACTATTAGCCGCAGCGTTTACGACCATGTTGCTATCTTTGGCTGGTATACCCCTGACTGCTGGATTTATAGCAAAATTTTACATCTTTGCTTCCGGAGTACAGGGTGCCATGTGGTTGCTGATATTCACTCTGGTATTGGGCAGCGGCATAGGGCTTTATTATTATTTACGGGTTGTCATGGTCATGATGAAAAGCCCGGACACTTCTTCTGAGCCAGCAGAACCCCGCCAAATTGCCCAAAGTGGACAATTGGTACTGGTTGGACTCATGCTGTTGTTAATTTATCTTGGGGTAAATCCAGGACCACTTACTGAAGTGATAACAGGTTTGGGATAGTTATACCAGTACAGGAACTCCTATCATTCAGGGGTGGTGGAATTTGCGAGATTTATATTTCAATACTAGTACTCCATCACACTTGTATTGACGGATAAAGTGTTTTTAATTTAATCCT
>CAZGQY010000186.1:0-7880 GCA_964528035.1 uncultured Methylococcaceae bacterium
CATATTAGAAATTGTTCATCAAAATGTAGGCGACACGTTGATCTCATTAAAAAAAACAGCCTCATGAGTATTGATAAAGGTCGCTTTCAGCATTGCGCATTCTTTCTAATCTCTTCAATTTGCGTCCCCCAGCCCATACCCACCGCTTGAACTGGGCTGGTACTTCGTCATGTTCTTCTCAGTTCACCTTGCGCCGCAGGGTTTCTGATATTTGTCCTGGTTCAATACGACGCCGACATCTTGTACCATCTTGCCTCGTTGCAATACTTTTTTGATCGCCCGTTCTTTAAACGCTTCGGTATAACTTGATTTCAATTTTTCGATTTTCCTCACCCCTCATGGGAGAAAAAAAACGACAACTATAACTATAGAACTAACCCTCTGCATCCACCTGATTTTCCGGAGCTGCCTCAATAAACGGTACCAATGTGCAGCAGTGATTATAAACAGCAAGAAGCCGTGGAAAAGATTCTATATCCAAATGGTATCTTTGCGCGTTATAAACCTGTGGTATCAAAAATACATCGGCCAGCCCGGGTGTATCGCCAAAACAAACCTGTGCGCTCGACTGATACCGAGTCAAGAGTGCCTCGAAAGCTCGAAACCCCTGGAATATCCAGTGCCGATACCACTCCTCCTTCTGTTGTTCAGATAAACCCTCAAAACGAAGGTATTTCAGTACACGCAGATTATTCAACGGATGTATATCACAGCTAATTAACTGTGCAAGCGCACGCACCTGACATTGATCAATCAAATCCGACGGCAATAAATGAGGATGCGGGTAGGCCTGTTCCAGATATTCAATGATTGCGCTGGACTGGGTCAACACTATATCGCCAATTTCGAGCGCCGGCAGCAAACCCTGCGGATTCTTCTCTAAAAATTCAGGACGAAATTGTTCACCACCGTTAGTCAGCAAATGAACCGGGTTTATTGTGTAATCGACTTGCTTCAGATTTAAGGCAATACGTACCCTGTAGGATGCAGAGCTGCGATAATAGCTATAAAGAGTTACGGACAAGATTCTACACGTTGCGAGACCGCGCCGAATATTGATTCTCCCTGCGCGTCGAACATCTCTATTCGTACCCGGTCGCCATATTGCATAAATTCGGTCATTGCTTTGCCATGCTCGATGATTTCAACCACCCGCTTTTCGACTATACAGGAAAAACCATTATCCAAATTTCGATTACTCACAGTACCTGAGCCGATTATCGTTCCCGCCTGTAATTTGCGTGTGGTGGCCGCATGACTAATCAACTGGGCAAAATCGAACTGCATATCTTCACCTGCATCAGCGTTACCAAACAACGTGTCATTCCAGTGTACCTGCATTTCCGCATGTAACTTCTGTCCTCTCCATGCATTCCCTAATTCATCCGGCGTTACCACCACTGGAGAAAAAGCACTGGAGGGTTTTCCGGTCAAAAAACCGAATCCTTTGGCCAATTCAGCCGGAATACGATTTCGCAGTGACACATCGTTCACCAACATGATCAATTTGATGTGTTCACTGGCCCGATCCTGCGTAACACCCATCGGTACATCATCGGTAATCACAGCGACTTCTGCTTCGAAATCGATACCATCGTCTGTATCTGCAGCTACGATTGCATCACAGGCACCGAGAAAACTGTCCGAACCACCCTGATACATCAATGGATCAGTTAAAAAACTTGAGGGCATCTCTGCCCCCCGAGCCTTCCTGACGCGCTCGACATGGCTTAAATATGCACTACCATCCAACCATTGATAGGCTCTAGGTAATGGCGCTGCGACACGAGTTGTATCAAAAACCTGTGCTTCCATTTCACCACGGTTGAGTGCGTTGTATACCTGCTCAAGTTCAGGTGCCACTACACTCCATCCATCCAAAGCAGCCTGCAATGTCAATGCAATCTCTGAGACTTGTACCGCCCTGGTCAAAGAATGATCAACCACCACCAGATAACCATCTCGACCTGTCGATTTAATCGTTGCCAGTTTCATTTCCAGGAATCCACATAGCCTTCCCACTCCAGCTGCTGAGCCTGTTGTAATACTTCCATTGCGTCACGGGTATCGATCATCACTGCAACTTCATCAATTTGCCGGCCCTTAAGTCGGGCAGCATTCGCCAGCGCTCTGGGATGCGGACCATGCGGTATACCACTGGGATGCAGTGTTATCATGCCCGGATAGATATGATCGCGGGAAAAAAATTGCCCCTGATGGTAAAAAATCAATTCGTCATAATCATCATTACTGTGAAAAAAAGGCACGTTCAATGCTTCTGGTGCGGATTCCGACGGTCGTGGTACAAATGTACACACCGCGAAGCGTGTTGAAATAAAAGTTGTATGAACCGAAGGAGGCAAGTGGTAACGATGACTCATCACCGGACAGATATCGCGCCAGTTCATACGAACCGGCGACAACGTTCCATGCCAACCAACCGCGTCCAGCGGATTAAATGGATAAGTGATGGTACTTAACTGGCCACGCCGTTTAACCACAACCCGCCAATCGTTATCGTCCTGCTGAGCTTGAAAACCTGCATCCATAACAGGCGTTACCAGAACTGCCGGATCAAAAATCGCGTGACGACCCAGCATGCCTTTCTCCGGAAGAGAGATACTGTCATTACTGGCCTCGATCAACAATAGTGTCAACGGTGTTTCTACCGATATCCGCCAACAGGTTCCTCGAGGCAAAACAATATAGTCACCCTCACTAAAACTCATGTGACCATAATCGCAAAACAAATCTCCTGCACCGGCATGCACAAAAACCAGTTCATCACCATCGGCATTTCTGACCAGATGATCCATGCTCCTTCGCATTCGCAAGCAACGAATTTCCAGATTCGAATTTTTGAACAGAGCAACAGCATCCCAGGGACTTCTAACATCAATATCCAGTTTTTTGGTATCAAAAGCGCGAGGTCTCAAACAGCCTTCAATACTTGACCAACTGGTTGGCGGGTGCCGATGATACATGTGAGCCGCCGGACCATAAAACCCCTCGCGACCCAGCTCACGTTCGTAGGTATTTTCCGGTAAATCCACATGCGCCTGACGCGAAGAAAGACCCTCGATTTTAGGAAATTTTATTCCTTGCATCACAGCACCCCGCGCTTCATTTGGTCACGCTCTATTGATTCAAACAGAGCACTAAAATTACCCTCGCCAAAACCGTCGTTGCCTTTGCGCTGAATAATTTCGAAAAAGATCGGTCCAATTACCGTATTGGTAAATATCTGTAACAATAAACCATGCTTCTGACTGACCGACCCATCGATGAGAATCCCGTTACTGAGGAGTCGTTGAATATCTTCCTGATGCCCCGGTATCCTCTCGTCCAGCATTTCGTAATAACGATCTGGCACTGTCATAAATTTAATACCATTACGCCGCAACGCCTCCACAGTCACATAAATATCTTCGGTTGCCAACGCAATATGCTGGATTCCTTCTCCACGGTAAACATCCAGATATTCCTGTATTTGCGACTTTGAATCCGAGGGTTCGTTGATAGGAATACGAATTTTCCCACAGGGGCTGGTCATTGCTCGTGATTTTAGACCGGTGGCTTCACCGTGTATGTCGAAATAGCGTATTTCCTGAAAATTGAATAGTTTTTTGTAGTATTGCGCCCAGGCATCCATGCGCCCCTGGCGTACATTGTGGGTCAGATGGTCAATTTCTGTGAGTCCAACACCACTGGGCCGCAGATCTACATTCTCGAAGGGAATAAAATCCACATCATAGATTGAATGATCACCGTAGCGATCAATTAAATAGATCAGACTGTCTCCAATACCGCGAATGGCCGGAATATTCAATTCCATCGGCCTTGCTTCTTCGGTATGTTGTTCTGCACCCAGGCTCAATGCCCGATCTAAACTGTCGGCAGCATTCGCTACACGCAGGCCAAAGGCACAAATTGATGCCCCATGGATTTGCGCAAATGCCTGGGCAAAACTAGTCCGCTCGTGATTAATTACGAAATTGATACTTCCCTGTCGATACAGAACAACATCTTTAGAGCGATGTTTGGCAATCGCAGTAAAACCCAATTCAGAGAATAAATGTTCCAGAGCGCGAGTATCCGGAGCCGTATACTCAACAAACTCAAAACCATCTGTTCCCATTGGGTTTAGCGTATTTTTCATAATTTATGCCGCCAATCGGTCGTTAATCTATAGACCGCAGATAATTACAGTAGGTTCATTACTTAGGAGCGAGGTTTTAATAATATGCGAAAGATTGACGCAGGATTATTGTTTGTCTTCAAAGCGTAGCAACAGGCGCATAGCAGGGCTACGCAACTGTTGCGACAACGCAGAAGACGGACAATAAGACAAATCAGGATGCGTATATTATTGAATCCTCGCTCCTTATAGGATAGACAGTTTCATTTTGCTTTTCGGATCTAAGTTCTGTTTACTCCTCAGTACCTGTATAGCAAAAAATCGTGAAAAACAAACCCTCCCTGTAATTTCGGTAAAGCGGTAGTGAAATCCAGGGTTTAGCTATGAATCTAAACTATTTTGGTAACTGCTCGCCCCTCTATGGGTGATCTGTTCCGGAAGACGCCGTAAATACATCCTTGTAGGCTTGGATGCGGCTTCCCTGCCGCATACACTTCCTCTACAGATCCCCCATAGAAGGCTGTTTCGATTAGGGGGAAAGTAGTTACCTATTTTGTTGGCTTTGATATCTAAACCCGACCTGCGGCACCGGATATTACTAAAGTGGCTACATCCACCCACCATTCAATCACTGTAGCTTGGCATGTGCTGAGAGATGAAAAGTGCGATCAGGGTTGCAACCACGCCAGACAGCAGGTAGTAACCCGCCCATTCAATACCAAACCGGATCGTCAGACTGAGGGCTATGATTGGCGCGAAAGCAGCCCCGAACAGCCATCCAAGATCGATACTCAATGATACGCCAGTAAAACGGTAGTCCCTTTCAAAGCGGTGTGGTAACGTTCCACCAGACTGGCCAAAGCACAGACCAAGAAGACCGAAACCGACCAGTATAAAAATCCAGGCGTTATCCAATAAACTGACCATAAAAAAACTAAGTATGCAGACCATCGCCGTGACTACAATCTGAAAGCGTCGGCGACCATAGTAATCCGCCAGCAGGCCCGACAGAATACAGGTCAATATGGCAAGGCCAGCTCCCACGGTCTGCATCAACAATAATTCTGGAATTGACAATACCGGATGCAGCTTGAAATAACCCAGCGTGAAAATACCAACCATGTGAAACAGCACAAAGGATGCAAGTGGCAGATAGGTTCCTACAATGACCTGTTTCCAATGGTCATGCAAGACCTCGTACACTGAAGTACTATGCAAAAATGATTGGTTGACCGCATTTTTATACTCCGGAGTATCAATCAGACGCAGCTGCGTGAACAGCGCGACCACTTGCAATGACAACACAACCATAAACGGGAATCGCCAGCCCCAGTTGATGAATTCTTCGACGGTCAGATAATTAGTCAATACATAAAATATAGATGAGGCTATCAAGAATCCGAAAGGCCCACCGATCTGTGGAACCATCGAGTACCAACTCTTTTTATCATCTGGGGCATTCATCATCATAATGATCGGTAAGCCGTCCGCAATTCCGCCGGAACCAATACCCTGACCGATGCGCGCCACGCAAAGTAATATCGGTGCGACAATGCCGATGTCAACGTACCCCGGTATGAATCCGACGATAATTGTCGACCCGCCAAGCACGAACATTGCCACCGTAATCCTGGCGGCACGTCCGAGCCGGTTTTCGAGAGGCACAAAAATCAATCGTGCAAAAACCCGCGCAATAAAAGCCAGCGAAAATACGCCAAACGATATCAACGTTGCGGTAATCTGGTCGTAATTTGGAAAAAACTCTTTGGGAAACACCAACGCACAGGCAATGGCAAAAACGAAAAAACCGAAATATTCGGAAACGCGGGTCATAATGACGGTCGCAATTATTTCGTCAGGGTGCAGCGTATCAGGGTCTGCGGGCGCTAAATTTTGATTTGCAATATTTATATCCATATTCAATACTCTAGACTCCTAAGCAGTAATTTCAAGCAAGCTGTGAAATGCGGAACGATGGGTTTTGGCCCTTTATTCCGATTAAGACTGTGCAACAGGTCAGCTTAACCATTGATCAGCAGGTGGGTATAGATACTTGCTCCATAACCTAAAGCAATCACCGGAGTCCACTTTAAATGGCTGAAAAAAGTGTAGTTGCCTCTGGCCTGGCCCATCAACGCAACACCCGCGGCAGACCCAATAGACAACATGCTGCCGCCAACACCGGCGGTCAGAGTAACTAATAACCATTGCGCTTCCGACATGTCTGGATTCATTGTCAATACCGCAAACATGACAGGGATATTGTCCACAATCGCTGACAACACTCCGACCAGTATATTCGCGTTAGTTGCCCCAAGATCTCCATAAATTAATTCTGATGCCAGACTCAAATATCCAATAAACCCCAAGCCACCGACGGCCATAATCACACCGTAGAAAAAAAACAAAGTATCCCATTCCGCGCTTGCGACATGGCTGAAAACATCGAAATGGTTGTCTTCATCATGGGATTCAAGCGGTTGGCCGATTCGAAGCGCACCATTGTTATGCGTTCTTACCAGATAATAACCATACAGCTTTAAGTATCCCAGACCCATCAACATGCCGATTGCAGGAGGTAAATGTAGAAAATTGTGAACGCTCACAGCGGTAACAATCGTTAGCAGGAACAAGGCAACGATCATCATGCCGCCGCGTTTAATGGAGAGTCTCTGATTATCCTCCATCGCCACCGGGCTATCCTGCGGAACAAAAGAATGCATAATAACCGCAGGGACGATGAAATTAACGACCGACGGTAGAAAAAGTTTAAAAAAGACCATGAAATCGATCACGCCTTTTTGCCACACCATTAGAGTGGTTATGTCACCGAAAGGGCTGAATGCACCACCGGCATTTGCAGCAACAACGATATTAATACAGGCAAGCCCAATGAATTTAGGTTTGTCTGACCCAATCGTCAGAACCACAGTACACATTATTAACGCTGTGGTCAGATTATCCGCGACAGGTGAAATAAAGAAAGCGAGAATACCCGTGATCCAAAATAGATTTCTGTAACTGAATTCCTTATTAACCAACCAATGGCGCAACGCTTCAAAAACATCCCGCTCGATCATGGAATTGATATAGGTCATTGCAACCAGGAGGAAAAAAAACAGTTCCGAATACTCAAGAAAACTGTGTCGTAAACTTATCTCAGCGGCATGATCGAAACCGTGTTGTGTGTAAACACTGGCAATTGAAATCCAAATTATTCCAGCGGCCACTAAAACCGGTTTCGATTTGTGTAAATGAAGCTTTTCTTCAAGAATTACCAGAATGTAGGCGAATGCAAAAACAAGCAAACAAAAATAGCCTGCTTTGTGGTCAGTCAGATCCAGATGTTCCAAATCCATATTGGAAGCCATCCCGATTGAGGGAAATAGCCAACAAAAGGCTATTTTCATGAAGATTTTCATTCGATGTCACCTAAGAACGAAATTTGGTCAGGCCATAATACCGTATCGTGACTTAACCCGCGGAAAGAAAAAAACAACGAAATACGCGACGAAAACTCCAGTCATCAATAATTTGCACCTGAAATAAAAATTTACGCTGAATAGTTATACCTTATATAGTAATCAAACTAAGACTAGTATAAGTTTAGTAATACTCTGACTAATAAATTAGTAAAACTTGGACTAATATTATTAGTTAAGCTTAGACTAAATTTAAAAGTGTTTATTGTAACTACTTGCCCCCTAATCGAAACAGCCCTCTATGGGGGATCTGTGGAGGA
>CAZGQY010000187.1:0-7850 GCA_964528035.1 uncultured Methylococcaceae bacterium
CAATGATTTCAACTCGGGTTGCGCCAGAATATGTTCATAAAATCGATCCAGCATTTCATCCATTACGGGATCGATAATAGCTTTGGCTTTTTGGAGTTCAGTAAAATCAGTCGCACCAATATTGAGAAACCTTAGGCGCGCTTCCATCATTTTTGTTTTCGGCATATCTAGTCTTTAGTTAAATCCGATGTTAATAAAACAAAATTACCCTGTAGATTGTAGTCAATCAATTTATAAGAGTTTCGTTGATCCGATATCGAAAGTTTTGTTTTGGGACCGGTGTTATCGAAGAATGGAATCGGTTGATTCGAATTGATTGAAATTTGTGAGATAATTTTTACGCGGTAATTTTATAAATAAGCTACTCGACGGTGCCAGGGGCGGTGAATAAGTCGAATAAACAGCCTTTTTTGTTAAATGGTAATGTACTGAAGGAACTGTAAGTTGTCAATTGTGGCGTTCTCGGACGAAAAATTTGTATTCTTCGGGTTCCGGGTCGATGATGGCCAAAGGGGATTGCCGACTCCGAAAGTGAACCGAATTGAATCGTGGTACCTGTATAAGATCACGCTATTTCGAATAGTTCGAATGTCTGCGCGGGAGACCGGGGTGGGTAAGCTGCGATTAAGCAGCGAACGACAAGCCAGGAGGGCTTGGCTGGACAGCAAGCGAAGCATGGATAGCGCAGCGCAGATAGCGGGTGGGCAGGCCTAGATGGTCAAGAATCCTGGCAATGACCCTGGGTTCCTGGATGGCAGCAATGATTTTCAGTTCGCCACCGCAGTGAGGGCATGTTCGATGTCGATATCGAAGACCCGTTTCAACAGTCGGGCCCAGCTGATGCGAACAGACGCCGAGAAATGGGACGTGTCGTCTTGCGCATGGGAAGTGTTCTTTTCGATTTTCTGCGCGTCCGGAATGATTTCGGAACGGTGTTTGGTGCTGGACTCGGCACTCACGTGGCGAGACGTTGCATAAATTACGCCGGGCATTCTGCCCTTCGGGCCAACCTGCGGTTGTTCAAAATCGCTCCCGGCGATACGGAGATTTCGAAAACCCAAGGCAATAGAAATGCCGAGATTGTTTTCGCATACGCAAGCGGCGCTTACAGTTACCGAGAAATCACCGATCATTTCGGGGTGCATTTATCAACCGTGGGGCGGATTGTGAGAGCAGGAATGAAATAATTAGAGAACTGACCCCTATACAGACCCTGGGTCTTTTACCCCTGGCTATAGGCTTCCCCAGCTATTCCATCGTCTGGGGTAGCATGGCATCCACATTCGTCGCCGGTTTAGCCACAGCAACAACGCTGACACTATTAATCGTGCCGGTATTATGGGATCTTAGCCAGGGTTTTCAGGAAAAACGCCAACGGTCTGGCAGTTGAAACCGATGTCAAAGTCGAAAATACCACCTAATCCAGGCGCTTTTTAAACCTTAACGAGGCTATTATTAGCCCCATTAAAGTAAATAATGATAACCACAATACATCAGCAGACATATCGATAACATCCGCATCGCGCAGGACTACACCACGAACTACTCGCATAAAATGGGTAGCGGGAAGAGCTTCAGCGATAGTTTGAGCCATTTCCGGCATTCCTTCATAAGGAAACATAAAGCCTGAAAGAAGGATCGACGGCATTAAAACAAATACGGTCATTTGCATGGATTGAAGCTGATTTTTAGCGATGGTCGAAATAACAAGCCCCAAAGTTAAACTCGCGGCAATAAATAATAGCGTCACAGCAACAAGTTGCCCTACGCTGCCATTTATCGGCACATTAAACAATAAATAGCCCAGACTAAGGATAATCGCCATTTGCAGCAGACCAATAAAAATGTAGGGGATAATTTTCCCCAGCATGAGTTCAATAGAACGCACCGGAGTCGTGATAAGCAATTCAAGATTTCCACGCTCGCGTTCACGCACAATCGCTGCCGAAGTAAACATGATCATCGTCATGGTAAGAATAATACCCACCAAACCCGGCACAATATTCACTGCTGTGCGTTGCTCAGGGTTGTAATAAAGAACCACTTCAAAAGTTGGAGTCGAGCGGTTGGGCGGTTTGCTCAGCAACTCTTCTAATGGCATGCTGCCTAAACTTTTGATCGAAGCAGATATCATCGTGTCTGAACCATCAACAATCCACTGAGCCACCGGCCTGCTGGTTTCTTCGTCACTCGATGGCGGGGTTGCCAGGTTAATACTTTTATGACGCACTAATCGTTGGCTCAAATCGTAGGGAATGATAAATACCGCCCGCACATCTGATCGAGCAATCGCTGCTTCCGCTTCCTGTTCATTGCTATAGGCCTGAGTAAATCTTACTACCTGGGTAGCGCTGACAGTTTGCGTCAAAATACGGCTTAACGCTGTTTGGCTAAAATCCAGCAAGCCAACAGGAATGTGTCGTATATTGGTATTGATAGCAAATCCAAATAACATTAGCTGGATGAGCGGAATCATCACAACCATTCCAAATGTCATTCTATCCCGTTTTAATTGAATAAGTTCCTTAATAAAAACGGCATGTATTCTTAGAGCACTCTTCATTGGCGACCCTGCCCAGTACTGGTAACAAAGACATCCTCAAGGCTGGGGCGTACCTGTATTATTTCATCTTCTATGCGAATCGCACTTTGCTGAAATAAAAAGGATTTCGGATCAGTAATCTGGTTTTTTACCAACACCCTTAATCTGGCCCCGAGTTGAGCCGCCGAAATAATCTCGGGTAATTCCAACAAATCATGTTTAAGTTGCCTCAAGTCTGGCGCGGCAATTTCTATCACGTTGGCTCCCATATTTTGCATCAAGTCATCGGGTGAACCATCTACCCGTTTAACACCTGCTTCCAAAATAGCGAGCTTATGGCAGCGTTCGGCTTCATCCATATAATGGGTAGACACTAAAATGCTGGCACCCTGGTCACACAAATCAAATAAATTTTCCCAAAAATCCCGACGGTTTTCCGGATCTACCGCCGATGTCGGTTCATCTAAAAACAGCAACTCCGGGCGATGTATTATTGCAGCCGCTAGCGACAGGCGTTGACGTTGACCGCCACTCATACTCCCAGCCAATTGGCTTGCTTTTTGATCCAGGCCATAGTTACAGAGCAGCTCTTCAATACGTTGTTTTTGTTGTCTGCGCGTTAAACCATAGATTTCCGCGACGAACTGTAGATTCTCTCTAACCGTAAGATCATCGTATAAAGAAAACTTTTGCGTCATATAACCAATACGCAAACGCAATTTTTCAGTGTTTTTTGATAGATTAAAACCCAAGACTTCGATCTCCCCTGCCGTCGGCTTGAGTAAGCCGGTAAGAAGACGTATCGCGGTTGTTTTTCCACAACCATTCGGTCCCAGAAAACCATAGATCGAAGCTTTTTCCACTTCAAGATTCAGCTCATCTATGGCTTTTAATTCACCGAAGTGACGGCTCACACCACGAGCCATCACAGCAAGTTCACTCACGGTAAGGTTACTTGTGCCGGCAACCCATTCGGTAATTTAGCAGCACTGTCTGGTAGCTGTACTTCAGCCAGGTACACCAAACGCGAACGCTCCTCCTGATTTAGCGCATAGTAAGGTGTAAAGGCGGGGTCAGTGGCAATCCATTGCAGCTTGCCTGTAATGGCTTTTTTCAAACCATCTATATGCACCAATAATTCGTCACCCACTTTCAGCTTTACCCGGTAGGGTTCCGGCACATAGACACGGGCAAACGGCGCCTTGCCCGCCAACACGATTGCAACTGGGCTACCGATAGTAACCCGCTCGCCCAAATTCCAGGGCAAATTATCCAGGATCCCACTACGAGTCGCAGTGATAGTGAGATCCTGCATTTTTTTATTCGCACTGAGCAGATTT
The DNA here is from genome assembly GCA_964528035.1 of uncultured Methylococcaceae bacterium. Lineage (GTDB taxonomy): Bacteria > Pseudomonadota > Gammaproteobacteria > Methylococcales > UBA1147 > CAZGQY01. The sequence goes on from CAZGQY010000187.1 coordinate 3,883, forward strand.
GCCTTAGCCTCTTCAAGATTCGCTTCACCCATTCGCAGATCTTCTTCGCGAGTACCATTGGTCAGTTGGCGTAACTGTTCGCGGACACTCTGTAAATTCGCTAACGCAGCATCTCGTGAAGCCAACGCCCGATCCAGATTAGCCTGGCTGTCCAGATTGCGTTTTACCAGGTTTTTTGACCGATCGTAACTCGCGGTACTTTCCACCAGGGTCGCTCTAGCTCCGAAAACTTTGGCTTGAGCAGTGGCGACTTCCTCAACTCTTGCACCGTTTCTCAGTTTCTCCAGATTGGCCTGCGCCTGAGCCACCAAAGCCTGTGCCTTCAAGACCTGCGCTTTTTGCTCGGTGTCATCAAGGCGTACTAACACCGTACCTTTTTCCACGTAAACACCCTGAGCCACTGGTAAATCCACGACTACTTCGTTAATTGTTGCCGTATGGGCTATACGATTCCGTTCAAGAGTACCCAGAGCAACATTTTCAGGTCTGTTTTCGCAGGCTATAAGAAAAAATAATGCTAAAAAAATAATGCTCCGCACAGGATTGAACTCTTTTGGGTTTATGAACCTGAACTCATTTAGAAAACGAATCATTGCCAAATATTCAAGTAAATTAAATCTTCATCTATACCATCCATAATACTATATGAATAATATTCTTCTTTATTAACCCAGGAATACTCAGTATGTTCGTAATTTAGTAAAATTTCGCCATCGTTCCATTGTAGATGGAATAAGTATAATTCATAGATTCCACCATAAAAAGTATCGCGTACCGGACCATAGCTCTTAATTAAGGATACGCAATGCCGACATCCTATTTCCTCCAGTCGTTCACGGTCAGCACATTCCTCAGGTGTTTCGTTTGCTTCAATATGTCCTGCAGGAAAACCCCAACGACAAGCTTGCATTTTTGCACCTGGATAACGTTTGATCAATAAAATCTTATTTTCCAAATTTTCTATTACATTGATTGCGAAACGTGCTTTGATTTCGGGAAGAACCATTTCTTTACTATAAACGAATGCTTGTTTTTACTTTTGAACAAAATATCAATATGTCCACTGGTTTACCATTGTACCCATATAAGCAAAACATGCTTTACAGATACCTGTTAACACAGAATATTCTCAACGCCAACCGATACACGAATCGCAAAAAATTAAGACAAATAGCATAAAATCCATAGTACGTTATTAAAGATACCATTGATACTATCGATAATATTAAAGTATTTAAGGCATAATACCTATAGAGTTGCCCGTCTAAATCTGTCTATAATAACAGGCGATTACTTTAGTTATAGCCGTATAACTAAATATACGAAATAGTTAGCTCTGATCAAATGTAGTACTTGACCAGCTACAGTGATCATAACGAGAGAAGACCTGATTAACCCTAATTTATCAATCATTATAAGTCGGATTGTGGACTATTTTACCGAAATGTCCTGAAAATTCGGCTAATCACAACTATGCTCAATAATGCTGTTTGTTTTTGAATAGTTAACACTGCCCACATAAAGTGTGGTTTAGCAAAAGTTTTTTATTTCTTTTTATGGCAATTTCCAACCCTCGAATGAATTCCACAACCAACCAACAGACCCATCAATTCGCTGACCCAGTGTCTTGCTTTAATGAGGCATTGGATATGATATCCAATCATTGTTACCAAGATGCCATTCAACTGCTGTCACCGCTACTCGATGATCACTCATCTGACAAAAACAAAGTAAAACAACATTTAGCGCAATGTTTCAAGAATATCTCGCACAGATCTCTAAACAGAATTTGCGAATTAGAAAATACCTCACCCACAGCGGATGCCATACACAAAAGATTGGAAAGACTTAACAACCCACAACCCAAGCCTTCGGAATGCCTGGCCTGTGGCGATTTCGTTCCAGTACGCTTCAAAAGCTATCGAGAAGGCAGCACTAAGGGACGAATATGCTTGATTTGTGACGAATTATTTTAGCAAAAATCAAAGGATCAAATCATTCATCTACAAAATCTGGTTCGCGCGACAATTGGCGATCTCACCCTGGCGAAATATTACGGTGAATCCACCGTTTCGGATTCGTTGGAACAATTGCAGATGAAGGCCAAAAAATTGAATATGGAAATCCCGGGGCAGACCTTCTGGCTGATCAGATCTAACAGTTTAAGCATTAAGGAACTGGTGGTGGCACTTTATGAGTCCGACCACGTAGCAAGAAATACAGCGGCACAGGCACTCGGTCGCCTGGGCGAATCTGCAATCCAAGCCTTGCCACAACTCATTGCGGCCTCCACTGATCCGATGCAACAAGTTCGTGACACCGCGTATACGGCTATCAACAGTATTGCTCCACATGGGTGGAGTCATCTGCCAGAATCGCAACCCGCCATCTCTAAACTGGTACAGATATTTCTAAACAGCCCCAAAGAATCCAGCAATTATGCCGCACAGATTCTCGAAAAAGTTGCACCTGAGAGCCTGAAAAAAGCTCGCAGCAAAAAGCGAAAATTCCGTGTAGTAAAAACAATGCTCGCTTGCATTGGTTTATTGTTGATTTTTGCCGGTTATCAGATATGGCTGTATTTCAATAAGAACTCTACGCAACAGATTGATCTCTACAGAATGGGGCTATTGGAAAAACAGAAAGTCATTAATCCATTACTCAATAACCTGAACATGGACGATATAGATCTGAGTACAGATTCGATTCGTCTATTGGAACAAATCGACCCTCAATGGAAACAATTCGCAAACAACGAAAATATTCTGAATCAATTAATTCAAGCATTGGACTCGACGAATCCAAGAGTCCGGTCGTATGCAGCCCAGGTATTGGGACAAATCGGCGCTGTTTCAAATAGACAGGCAATTGCTCTGGGCAATATTGCCATATCCGATCCATATTCGACAGCCCGACTGAATGCAGCAAAATCTCTATCAAAGCTCGGCTCACTTACAAAATCCGCCTTGCCTTTATTGGTAACATCATTACTTAGTTCTGAAAAAGAGCAACGTTTAGCCGCGGTGAAAACCCTTATCGAACTTGGCCCCCTTAGTTCTGGAGCCATACAGGCACTGACTGTCAGTTTGAACGACTACGACCCTGAAATCAGGGCAGGCTCTGCAAAAGTCCTGGGCTTATTAACAAATTCGGCACATTTAACCTTACAGCCATTAATCAATACACTGAAGGATAAAAACATTAATGTTCGAATAACAACACTATCCGCGTTAGGCGAACTTGCGCCCGATTCCAAATCAGTAGTCCCTGAAATAATCAATCATTTGTCCGCCATCGACGAAGCAGAAAGAAAGCAAACCGAGCGATCTCTCGACCAAATTGATCCCAATTGGCGAAATTCGATCCATATCGAAACGATACTGCCAGACTGGGCCCAAATGCTAAACGATAAGGATCAAAATGTAGCGGAGGCCCATGCAGATGCGCTTAAAATAGTCGGCGATATTTCTCTACCCGTGTTTCTTCAGGCAATGGATTTCCATAGTCCGGTAGCCCGTAAACTGGCTTGCTATGCATTTATGGATAAAGGCCTACAAGCGGTTCCTGCAATTCCCCAACTTGTTGCGTTATTAGCGGATAACAATTGGCAGGTTCGTCAAGCAGCAGCGATCACTCTGGGTTCACTAGACCAGAAATCTGCTGAAGCTGTTGCAAATTTGATCGTTTTGCTGGAAGACCCGTATTTTAGCGTAAAAGATGCAGCAGTCGATGCATTGGCCGCGATTGGACCGGATGCAGCGGATGCAGTACCCGCACTGGAGTCATTATTAGCCAACGAAACAAGCAGCAAACGCGAACAAATTCAAAAGGCTATTGATCAAATAGATAATTGATTGGGCCAGCTTTCCAGGAACGGTGCTAAGGAGCAAGGATTCAATAATATACGAATCTTCACTTGTCTTATTGTCCGTCTTCTGCGTTGTAGCAACAGTTGCGTAGCCCTGCTA
>CAZGQY010000188.1:0-7818 GCA_964528035.1 uncultured Methylococcaceae bacterium
CAGGCAATTCAACTACAATTTTTCTGGTTCGTAGTAAGCCCTGACCGGGGCGCCATTTTGGTTTTACCCTCTGAATAACCACTTAACGCTTTGAAAGGCAAGGTGGTATCTGGGGTTCGAAAACCTTCTCCACTTACATAGGTCAATCTGTCCGCAAAAGTGAGTTTCATCACTGCATGGCGGTCTTCAATACGCCCTGAAGCCCAGAGTTCATACAGGTTTGCGAGAAAATCTATCACAGTTCGAAAACTTTCATCAAAGCCTCTTAACGGACAGCTACACAGAGCGACTTTTTCCTGCATGATCTGCTTTTCCAGTTGTAGTTCGCCGATGCGTTTCTCATAGGCGTTTACGACAGCCGTTGATTCCGCATCCACGATACGATCCAGCACAATTCCGGTTGTCGTTTCCTATATTTTCCTCTATTCTCTCCATAGTTATTAGGGCAATAAATACTATGGCTGATCAGGTTTTGACCTTGAAAGAGGTGGCGGCGTACCTGAAGCTCGTTGAAAAAACCGCGTACAAACTTGCCGCAGAAGGTAAGCTCCCTGGCTTCAAGGTCGGTGGAAGCTTGCGTTTTAAGGAGGCTGATATAGAGGGCTGGATAGAAAAGAAAAAGAAGAAAGAGGCAGATCAGTGAATTTTGAATTTCAGGCCATTGTCGGGGCGGGTGCATGACAAAAGAGCAACAGATTGAAAATACCCTAATTGAGAAGCTAAAAGACCTCAAATATACCTATCGCGAGGATATCCGCGACAAGGTAACGCTTGAGCATAGAAGCATTAGCAAATGAATTAAAAGAACTCGATTTCTCGTTCCCACGCTCCCGCGTGGGAATGCATACGGCGCTTAAATAATGGGTAGAAGCCGCTATTTGAAAAAGGTAAACGACAGAACCGTCTTCTGCCTGAACATATCAATAAGATCATAGCGTGTTATCAATGCCGCAAGGAAGAAGAGCGGTATTCGCGCCGAGTTTCGATGGAAGAAATCGAGAAGAATGACTACAACCTGAATATTTCCAGGTATGTCAGTACAGCCGAGCCGGAAAGGCAAATAGACTTACAGGCCGTGAATGATGAGCTTATCGCTGTTGAAAGCAAATTTGTTACTGCAACCAATAAGCATAATAAGTTTTTGGACGAACTTGGATTGCCGAAATTACCGTAGAGGCTGCAAAAATTTGCACCGACAAGTCTTACTCAGGCCTGGCTGGTGAAGGCGGCGCTTGCCGCATAAAAAAGGTGATGCTTTGCGGCTTATTCGAGAGTGCGTGTTAACCCTCAAATGCGAAAGGGTTAAGGAACTGCCTTTTCCAAAACAGTTCTCGATCAACCGTACTCAGGGTTGCTTCATCGCAAACCTTCTCCCAATTGGCTTCAATCGCTTCGCGTTGTTTTTCGAAAATCACTTTGGCTTCTTCTTGTGAAAGCAGGAAGTGGTGTGCAGCATTGAGGCAAGATTTCAGCTTGCTTAATCGATTGTCCCCGGAAATCAACATGGCTTGCGTTGCTTCATTGCCTGTACGGCCTTGCGGGCATAGATCGTAAGCCGGGGTCAGGTGCAGCGTTTTGCCGCTCCAGAATGCTGCATGGTTGCGTGCATGGTCATCGGTATTGCCGCACAGAATGTTGAAAACGATACGAGAAAACAGCGCTTCGAGTGTTTGTTTCGGATCATCGAAGCGATGGCGGATAATTTCGGCGAAGGTTTCATAGCTCGCATACCGCGCCATCATGTCATCCAGGCCAAACAGCGTTAGCGCCGAAACCATGGCTTTGCGCGTCCAGCCCTTGGCAGTCTTTTCGCGATCAAATCGCTCGATCAAAAGGATGTCTTTTTGCGCAGCTTGAACCAGCTTTACAGGCGCGGCATTTATTTCGGCCAGCATTGCCAGTCGCATGGCGATAAATTCGGTCTTGACCACACTGTAAAGGTCGGTGCTCGATGAAAACTTCGCGATGTATTTTGCTCCCTGATCTTCGATCAGGGCTTTGGGGCGTGCGCCGCCAATAGAGCTGCCATGGAAGAGAGCCTGATCCAGCTCTGGGGTGAGCGGTACGCCTTGCTCAAGCCGCGCTGCGGATTCAAGCAATTCTTCCAGCGGGACGTTGTTAGCCAAACGAGGAATGTATTCACTGGGTGAGTGCTGAAAATCCAATGCGCCGATACGGTCAGAGCCGGATTCCAGCAAATAGCTTAGCTCACCGAGTGCTTCGGTATCCGACTCTTTACCTTTGCGCCCGAGCTTTTTATTGATGATCACGCGCCGACCCCAGGCATCCGGAGCAGAATCTCGGATACAGCCAGGCATCGTTAGCCCGTCAAGCAGAGGCAATACGCCTTTTTTGAGTGGCAATTCCGGTTCATAAATGGAAATGGCCGGAGGGTTGGCATTGATGCGCTCCAGATAGCTTTTACCGTAGTTGAACTGCACGTTACCGTGATCGTCAGCCTCAAGCTTTCCGGCAACAACGGGTTCAGTGGCTTCGGGAAGCCATATCCAGACATAAGCTTGTTTATCTGTGGTATTAGAAGTCATCATCGGCAACCTTTATTTTCTTGCGCACCGACTTGGGTAGCAGTGCAAGTTTGTCTTCTGTCTGGCGAATATGTTTAGTGAGGGTGGTCGCTTCTGCATCGAAGAGTTTAACGCCAACGATGGTAGCAACCTCAAAGGTCGCCCCCAGTTCGCACTTGGGATCGCCTTTTTCTATGCGTTGCAACAACCCACGCGAAATTCCAGCGCGGTCAGCTACCTCTTGCGTGGTCATCTTGCGCTCTTTTCTTGCCACACTGATGAGATTGCCAAGCAGGGTGATGGCCTCAAGGCTATAGCGGGAATAAGTGCGTGCCGATACTTTGGACATGGTTTACCTTTGATTTATAAATGAATCCTATGGGCTTTATAGGATTCATTTATAAATCAAAGTACCAGTCTTTGTCTGATTCAGCAAGTAAAAAATGTTTCATATATAGACCTCAATATAACATTATGGGCTATATATGGATCATGACTGGCGCTGTAAGAGAGTGCGCGATCTTCCACATTTGCAGAAATAAAGCGTTAAATAATATAGTTACTGCCCGTCTTGTGTCCTTTAACTTCTGATAAACCCTTTCGAAAGGGTTACCAAAGGGTTTCGTAACGGTTAGTAACGATAATGTAACACTACCGAATAAATAACTATTTTTCACCACTACCAAAGGAGGTAGACATGACACAACCGCAACCACAATATCAATATTAGAACGGTTGTGCCGCTATATCACCCGACCGGCCATTGCCAACGAACGACTTACACGAAACCACTTCACTACAGGATGGGCAGCCTATGCCGATCTCCTTGTGCATAACACTAAGCGATACTGAATATAAAGAACTTTGTGACCATCTTAATAACGGGTTTTCTAGCGGAGGTTATGCTCACCGATATAGCGCATTGTCTAGGTTATATCGCACAATGTTTGAAGATAGGCGAGTATAGGAGCCATGGTAAAACCCCCTAAACCTTTATTTAAACAACAGAATTCGATTTGAGCATACTTTTTGCTTAATCGTTAATGTAGGTAAATATTTTCCTTGTAGGCCAAACCTTGGTTCGCAGGGTAGCGACCCGGCTGGAAAATGATTCGCTTACTTTTCTATGGAGTGGCTTCGATGCTTGAATAAGTCAGCAAGGCTTTGGTATCTGAGTAGGTTCAGACTACCCCTGAATTTTCTTAGAGATTCAGCCGGCCAGTAAGGTCAGCCCTACGATTTGCTTTGCAGACAGCATAACAAGAATCTAAGTGGAGGAACCACGAAAGCTAAATTGTGAACGCTTAACATGAACAGAGGAGAATTGTTATGAAAGAAAAAATCAGTATCGATGATATGTATTATGCACGGCTTGATGCGTGGGAAAAACTATTGACCGAGGTGTTGCATGCTCAATCCGATTCAATGCGCTCGGGTCTTCGGTCCAAACATCCGGAACAGGCAGTTGACAGTTTTACAGCCCAACTGTTCGAATACAGCCATAAGCAGCTAGAAAATTGGGTTGCGATCGAGCAGGAGTTTTTGAGCGCCATTGTCCAGTCGATCAAAGCAATAGACCCTGCTGTGGGGTATACACCAGAATCAGGGAAAGAAACAGCGAATCGATTTATTGACCACTGGGGTAATCGATCTGGAAAAGCCTTGGAAGCGCATACCGACTTTTATTCACTAATATTTCCATGGAACGATGGTGAAGCAGAATCTTCAGAGACTGAAGAATCGAGAATTCAAGAAGAAAAAGGTTCCACTCTAGAAACGTTCGCTACAGCCGCCGCCTAATAAACATCCACAAGCAAAGCAGTTTACTTTTGGGAGCGGGATTTACGTTGAAAAGGAGCTAAATCCTATTAAGATATCAGATAACTACCCAGAAACAAATTTCTCTTTCTTTGTGGGAAAATGTTGCAGTGCAGCATTTTTTAATCTATTATGCCTACAAATCCCAACGGATTCCAAAATTTATTGAATTATTTTTTTCTAGGAGACTAACGATGACAAACTCATTTCCCAATACCGATTTTTCAAAAAGTCTTGAAATTTCCATGAAACTTGTTGACTTGAACGTTACAAAATTTACAACGATCGTCGAAGCTCAAACTGCTGCTACGACTGGCTTTGTTGAACTGGTAGCGACACGCGTTAAAGCGGCCGCTGAAATCAAAGACTATGACAGCCTCTTGGGTTTCGCTCAGGATCAAACAAAGATCATGCAGTCAAACGTAGAAAAATTGATTGCCGATTGCAAATCTTCCGCTGAAGACACGATTGCTTATGGTAAAGAAGTCCAGCAAATCCTGGATCAAAGTACCAAACCTGTTAAGGCTTCAGCAAAAAAAGCGGCATAGCGACTTTACCTACCGAGGTTAATTAGTTCCGCTCGATCCAGTGATGCACCCCGCTTCCAACGTGGTGGCGGGTACATCCCTATTGCAAATTTCTAGCGATCAGAATCACACCAACCATATTGAAATGATTTCAATTGATAAAAAAGGCATTTTTTTGCTTTCACAATCTTCATCATCAAAACAAATCGCCAATAGTTCAACTCTTCGCCACCGGAAGCGCCAAATCCATAAAAATTGGGCAAATGCTCGGGCTGCCTTCAACGCACCGAACACTATTGACCAGAATAAGTGGGAAGGCGAATTGGAACGGGTTGCCTACCGTTCCATGAATTGAATAATTAAGAATTAGAATATCTAGATCATCCCACCCTACGGGAAGTGGCGGGGAATTGGTAACGATTCCAATTTCAATAATCCTCGGTAAATCACTCGTTGTTATCTATGACTCCGTAGGGACTACCAGTCACTGTTGGTTGTAGAGATATTTTTCTGTCTATCTACAAAATCCATATCGTTTGGTCCCTTAACAAACAATAAAGGGTCGTAATGAATATTAGAGAAGCCACTGTGGATGACTTGTACTGGCTGGGAATGCTATGGAAGCACTTGTCAGGTACGTGCAAGACTCATCAGATAACCCTTATATAAAGGATATTAAAATTGACGAACAAAAGCCCTTTCGGTTTTGGTTTGAAGAAATGCTTAGCAACCCGGACAACATCGTTCTCGTTGCGGAAATCAATGAACTTATAGTCGGCTTCATTTCTGGCATGCTATCTAAACCCTTTGTGGACACAACAACGATCGGGATACATCGGTCAGATAGGAGCGGTTTGGGTGGAACCTGAATATCGAAAGAAAGGCTATTGTCAGGCGCTGTTACGTCCCCATCATCGACCCGAAACCCGAAAAATCGTCGGAATCACGACTCTAGTGTTCTTTTGAAACTCCAAAAAGACCCATTTTTCATCCGAGAACGTCACATTTGACAACTTACAGGTCCTTCCGTACTTTTCCAATTGATCAAAAAGGGCGTTTATTCTCCTTATTCACTCACAATCCGATCCGTATTCGTGATTCCATGGTAGACACTCCAAAGTTATTCATAGAAAAAAATTCGATTTGGCGTTGGTTGACATTATCGTTCAATAAATTTGTTAAGAACGCGCGCCTAGTGTATGAACTAAAAAGCAAAAAAACTGTTAATTTCTAACCGGATATGAATGCAGGAATTCCTTGACGACCCAAGCAGCAGTTTGGGAAATTGCAAGCGAATAGCCGATTCATTTATTTCGGAAAACGCCTTTCCGAAAAAAAAATCCATTTTTTGAATCCGATTCTGGTTTCGAAACATAAAGAGAATTAAGACCCCGTTTTTTTCAATGAAGCGACGTTGAATTTGACGGTTTCATCGCCTGGAATCGAAGTAGGAAAGCCTGACAGGTAGCTCATGTTTTGACACAAGGGTATCTAAGCGATAAAAAAAATGAAATACGGATAATAATATGGAGAAAATCTTATGCTGAATAAAAACACCCCCTACTTTGGACTCAAAATCTGTTTGCTTGCGCTATTTCTTTTCACCGGATCGGCACAAAGTGGCGTCATTCTTGACGCCGTGGTCAGTGATCCATCGGTATCCGTCGGCAGCGTATTCGATGTAGATTTAGTGATCTCAGGCCTTGGCAATGGCATTGCACCGTCGGTCGGCGCGTTCAATGTCATCCTCAATTTTGATGCCTTGATTCTGTCGGCGGCGGGAGTCACCTTTAGCTCCTTTTTGGATGGCGGCTTGTTTTTTTCTCTACAAAGCGTTGCGTCTGGGTTGGGTTTTGTGGATGTTGCCGAGATTTCTTTTCTCGAAGGCAGCCTCAGCGAGTGCATCTTTTGCTTTGCCCCGTTTCTGGACGATATACAGCCCGATACGTTTACTTTGGCGACCTTGTTATTTAACGCGATTGGCGCTGGAAATTCGGCGCTCAAATTTGGTTTTGTGGATATCAAAGATTCTGACCTTGACGCAACCGAGTTGCAGGTAACGGCCAATAATGGTGCTGTCGAGGTGGTGGCTGCCGATGTCCCGGAACCCAACACAATCTTACTTGTCGCGATTGGATTCGTCTCGATAGTTTCCTTGAAGCGTAATCGGCGACCCAATAGAACAATTGAGCTTGCGAAACCCAGCAGGTTGGTACCGTCAATGCTGGGTTTCGTTCCTCAACCTATATATGGACTCCTCGTTTATTGCAAGACAAATTATCATTTTTTAATAAAGTAAACAGAGATCAAGGTTGCAGCCATATATCCGGTCTTTAAATGGAAGATTTTTGCCTTCCTGACCTTGATGAATCTATCCGCGCACTTTCACCACAACCAGCCTAACGGTTTCTAAAGAACCTCTGCGTAGAACGGGTTTGAAAAGCACCGGTCTGACCTGTTTATGTCATCAAATTATGTTTACTTGCCTGCGCAATTTGGTACTGATCTTAAGGTTAACGGTTGAGGGTTATCCACGCTTTGTCCATAGGCAAAAGAGCCCTTTAGGTTTAGCTCTATGCCTTGTGGGCAAAGGGTGGATAACCCGCTCCAAATTTGGGTTAGGCCGCCTCAGCCGGTCGATATTCCTCCGCTTTTGTTGCTAACGCCCATAGAATGCGGGCATTCTTATTGGCCAAGGCGACCGTCGCGATATTCATACCTCTACGTTGAACCAGGGCTCTAAGCCAGACACTTTGTTGGTCGGTTTTGTTGCCAATGTGTTGTAATACCGCTCGGGCGCCATGGATCAACAGCGTTCGGATATATCGATTACCCCGTTTGCTGATGCCGAGCAATACGGGTTTACCACCGCTCGTATCCCTATAGGTCAGCATAGTTGTCGGTGTGCCAAGAAGGCGCAGCGAAGGATGTAGCTGTGCCATGCTGCA
>CAZGQY010000189.1:0-7787 GCA_964528035.1 uncultured Methylococcaceae bacterium
AGCCATGTAGGTCATCCCCTCCTCCTTGAGAAGGTAACCTTTTCGCGTCAAAAATTGCAGGATGCGTTTTACGATCCGGCTCAGTAAGATCTGCAACTGCTCGTCGGTCGGTGCACGCAGGGGTTGGAACACCGGCACGTCCCTGTCGACCCGATAAACGCCATCAAAAAACAGACAGCATTATCCAGAATCTGCGTAGGGTTTCTGCTGGAATACGAGGCCCTAATTGAGGAATATCTCGTTCAAGATAGGTACGAATAAAATCTAAACGCCATTGAAGGCTAATTTGATCGTCAGTTGCTAACAAACTGTCTGGAAAACCACCCCGAATCCATAGTCGTTGGCGTTGATTGTTAGTTATTTCCAAAGCATGTAATGGTGGAAGCTCCAGGTATGTTATACGCCCAGCTAATGTCTCACTGGATTGTTTAAGTAGTTCGATTGAAGCTGAGCCTAGTAATAAAAAACGTGCACTACGACCCCTTTCGTCTGCCCTGGTCAATTAAACCACGTAAGTTTTGAAACAGTTCGGGGGCGCGTTGTACTTCATCAAGGATAACTAATTTGTCTTCATGCTGAGATAAATAAAGTTCAGCTTGACTTAATTTTGCTCTATCTTGCTCTGATTCCAGATCTAAATAAATTCGGCCTTCTTTTGTGACTTGATAATAATCGTCTACGTTGTAATGTGGCTCAGCAACTGAAGTTTGGCTAGAAGCAGCCAGGGTTAATACAGACAGAGCAAATGAATTTTTTTTATACATCGGTTAGTCTCCAACAAATTTTACTTTCTTCTTTAAACACGGTAAAAACAGAGACATTATGGCGATTCAATATGACAGTTGATATTTTACTGTTACAGATAACAATTCTTGCCAAAGTGATTGATATGCATCCACCGAAGGTGATTTTCTAACATATTCCATTAAAGGTGTTCGCTCCCAGCCCATTCGCTCAACATCACTGGCATAAGGGATTATGCTTTGTAAAATATCAGGGTGTTGTTGTGCAAGGGTTTCAATAATATCTCTGTGCATTTTTTTTCGCCTGTCAGCCATTGAGAAAAAGGGTAGCAATTTAAGATGTTTAAGCTTGTTATCTTTTAGATATTTTTTTAATTGCTCTAAAGTGCGCAGGGACAGAGTGGTTGGAATTATAGGGGATAGTAAACAATCAGATGCTTCAAAAATTGCTTCTGATAATAGTGAGATATTTGGTGGACAGTCTAAAAAGATGAAATCATATTCCAGGGTTAAGGGCTTTAATAGCTTTTTTAGACGTTGAGTCGGTTTTTTACGCTGATCGAGGACTAAATCAAGATTACGAAAGGAAAAATCGGCAGGCAGTAAATCAAGATTTTCAAAATCAGTTGCTTTAATCAGACCGTCAAGCTCTCTATCACCCGCAATCAATTTTTTACTTCCACCTTTTACTTTCGGCTTAACTCTAAAGTAATAGCTGCTTGCACCTTGTGGATCTAAGTCCCAAACCAGCGTGTTATAGTTTTGCTGAGCAGCCAAAAAAGCAAGGTTGACAGCCGTTGATGTTTTGCCAACGCCTCCTTTAATATTGTATGTAGCAATAATGGCCATTAATACCTCTTTATACTTTTTGTGTAAATAATTGCTTAAATATCGTTTTATTTTTTGTTTCAACAAATAAACTGAATTGCTCAGCAAAATGATTGCGTGCATCGCATTTCTTATAGTCTAAATATTGCACCAAAACCCCCATGGCTAACAATGTATTTGAGGATACATTTTCACGCATCATTTCTTCACTAAAACGTTTGATACTTAGCTCTTGAATTTCATAATCCTGAAAATCACCTAAAACTGACTGAAACCCTTTGAGTGATCTAATCACCTGTTTAATTTCTGTCTCAGGATATAAGCTTTGAAAAAACTCCATTAGGTAGCGTAATTTTTTACAGTTTTTTCGTAAATCATGTAGAGCCTCAGCAGGCGATGAGTCATCAATTGCCTCGCCCTCTTTTACAATGCGCTGATATACCTTCCAGATTCGCTGGTTAGCAAGCTTAATAACAGGTTGGGTTTGACTGGCATCCGCTTTTTTAGGTAGTGGTTCATTTAGATACTCTTCCCAGGCTAGCAATTGTTTATTATATTCAGAACTTTTTAGTTTCCCAGCCAGTTCTGTTTGAGCATGCTTTTGTTTTTTTTGCAGAAAATCATAAAATGGTGCTATTTCATCTCGCAAAGTTATGGGTAAAATTTCTTTATATTTTGGATAACTGAGCAAGTAGACATCCAGGTCACGCGTGGTTCCAGTAATTTGCCCCAGCCAGGAAAAAAAACCAGCATGTTTAGCAACTATTTGCGCGGGCAAGGTATTTTTAATCTGGCTGAATCCAGAGCGAGTTCGCCTGACAGCTACACGAAAATCATGCAAAAACTCAGAGTCTGTATCAGCAATTACCCCTGCTTCATTAATTTGCAAGGCTTGCAGTAAATGTTTATAAATCAGTTTACTTGCTTTATCAGCCCGCATATGCGGTTTTAATTTTATCGCTACCTTTGCACTGTAATCTTTGGGTTTTCTCCCCTGCTGTTTAAGTGCTTCGTTAAGAACAGAGCTACAAGAAGAAGCAGAAACCTCAAATTTGTCTTGTAAAAGGCAACTAAATTTTTGTAGGACTTTGTCGTAACCTTTTAGCGGTTTAAGTTGGACACGATTATTAAGAAACTCGTATTCATCTATTTGTAGACGCAAAATGGTTTTTTGATCATTATTTAAAATATTGATCAGATAAGTTTCGTAGGGAAGATGACATAAAGGCAATAAAGCTCTCATGTCTAGTTGCGGCTCAATATGTTGTTTAAATGCTCCGTCAGGAAATATCTTACTAAAAGCAGGGACATGCTCAATATCCAGACTTGCAATCATATGCCCCTGTTTATGATGAGTTAATTCTAACCGCGAAATAACCTGGGAATGATTGAATTCGCAAACCATATCGGCACTAAATAAACGCCAGTCAAAGCTATCGTAAAATGTTTTTATCGTATATTGCTGACTTACTATCTGCAGCTCTAATTGTTTATTAAGTTTTGATATAAATTTTTTAACACTTAGGTTTGAAGGTAATTCAAAATGTAAAGGATTTTCTGTCATTACTAGTTAAAAAGTCTCGTTAATTAAATAGATGTCTTTATTGATATTTTTACTTCTAACGTTTCGGAGTTTAAAAGCCCGAATAAAAAGCATATAACCACATGAAAAATAAAATAAAGATGGTCTCCATTATGGTATAATATTGGATGTCTTGCAAACACCAAAATACCAAAGGAGACCCAAATGCATCGTGACACAAATTGTTCGGCACTTCCAGCCTTAACTGCGGATCTTCTACAGGAAAGTGGCTATTTGGTCGATAATCTGTTCGCCGACCTATGGCGACAGATGGATATGAAGACGCTCCTGAGTCGAAGCGGATTTCGCAAACGCTCAGGAACGCCTATGGACGAGCTGGTGTACGGTCTCCTGTTGTGGGTCTGGTTAAAAGTCGATTCGGTTGGTATCTTTGCACGTGAATCGTTAGAGACCTTCTCCACTGCAGAAAAAGATGCGTTTTATGATGTCATGAACAGGGAAGATCTGAATTGGCGTACCCTTCATGGGCAAATAGCCGGTCGAGTGGCAGGATCTGGATGTAAAATCCTTGTACCAGCAGAATATCCGCAGCCACTGGAAAAAGATCCCAGGTCAACCGTATCAAGCCAACGTGCTGGATGTCGAATTGAACCTCAGTGCTTCGCCACAAGAGCCGGAACAGTGGATCACGGTGCGATTGCTTTTCGTGCGCGGTACAGTGGATACCGAAAAAACATCGGCTGGAAAGCATGACTGGGCCGTATTTTTGACCACTGACGTCACGCTTGAACCCCCGCGCATTCTGGAAATCTATGCCTTACGCTGGGCGATCGAGGTCTACTTCAAGGAAGCCAAACAACACCTTGGGTTTCTCAAAGAACAAAGTAACCACTATGCAGCCTATATCGCTTCGATCCATTTAACCGCAATCCGATTCTGCTTCTTGTTGAGCGCTAAGCAGGAGCAAGGGGCGTGTGGAATTTCTGAGATCGGTCGCGCACTCAGTACCAATGTGACCCGTATCGATTTTGCCGCGCGCCTTTGGCAAGTCTTTCGGGCATTGATTACAGGTGCACTGGATGAACTGAAAAACCTGCTTGGGGAGTCCATCACCATAATTATGAACTCAATCGAATTACACATACAACGCTTTTTTGTGCAAGCCCTTCAACTTGACCCTCAAACCATGCGTTTGGAAGCCTTGTAGTTCAAGACATCACACAATAAATTTACTGGAAATGAACTCCGAAACGTTAGTTACTTGATATAAGGAGTAAACTAACATTTGAATGTCTACAAAATTATGACAAAGTTGTTTTAAAACTGAATAACAGAGATTTAAGCAGCAACCTTATGTTTTTAGCGAGACTTTGAAGGAGTGAAAAACCGAATGGCCAACTCAAACTGAAAGCAGGAGAAAGCCATTCAAAATGGCTACAGTAAGGAACGCCCAAGGTATAACTTGAACCATTGACTTTATTGTTTGTAGTTTGCCGTCTTCATCGTTATAAAAATAGTTGCATAGCTTGCTATGCGCCAATTTCTATGCCTTGAATACCAACAAACTACTTCGTAAATTGTTCCACTTAATCAGAGGTTCCTAAAAAAACTTTCAAGTTTTTAAGCCGCTTTTTTTACTGCTTTTTTTGCAACTTTTTTTGCTGATTTCTTGTTGCTTGCTTTTTTCTTTAGAACAGCTTTCGCTGCTTTTTTGATAACAGATTTAGCATTTTTCTTAGCAATTACTTTTTTTGTAACTGCTTTTTTAGTGATTTTCTTAGCGACTTTAAGTGCAACTTTTTTCTTAACGACTTTCGACATGCTTTCCTCCAAAATTTACAATAATAACTTACTAATAGTAATATGTTATAACTATAGTACTGTTTTTTTATTTTGTCAACAAAACCTATACATTAGTTATAAAATATGACTTATTAGTATGAAATGAAGGATATTGTTATGACTTTTATAGAGTTTAAAAAATTATTACTAGATGCAGAAATAAGCCTGCCTAAATTTAGTAAGCTAATAAAAGTAAGTGATAAAAATTTACAGTCTTATAAGAAAAAAGATGAAGTGCCTAACGCTATTGCTGTTGTCGCGAGTTGTTTTGCTGAAATGCATAAAAACGATATAGATTACCGTTTGTTAGTTGAAAACCTGGAACTCAAAGCAAAAATAAAAAAAGGAGCGGGCTTTGCAAAGAAAAATAGAGAGGGCGAGAGCTAATCTCTAGTGGTTATTGGAAGGTGTTCAAACCATTTGTATTAAAGCAACTGACCCACTACCACTAAATAATACTCAGGTGTTAGATATTATTCGTTTCATAAGTTTTCGCATGATTTAGTAAAAACTCTCGTCATTCCCGAAGTCTGTTATCGTGAATCAATGTTACTAAACAGTAGGTTTTTACAAAGGGCATGCCAAAATGAAATCTTAAAATATATGCGAGAACTTATGGAATAACTAATACAATAATACCGAAGAGCTCATAGCCATTTAACTGTTATCCAAAATCAGATATTCATAAAGCGAATATGGTTTTAATAATCCCCCTTTTGTCTCGGTTTCAAATATGTATCATACAATTACATAAAAGCCATTGCGAAATGGTCGTATAGGTCTGTAAAAACAACGCTGACACCCATTTGGTGCAATTATTTTCTTTGAGAAATTAACCCATCAACTTTTATGCTTAAATTTCTCATCTCCATCCAAATTTTCTTTTTTAAGTGCCATTTGTTTTTTTCTAATTTTTTCTCTTCGCTCTGATGTTGCTAAAAAATGTACCTGATCAGAAATATCTATGTTATCAATCGCCAAGTACATTTCATCTTCAAACAACTCATCACCACCAAGCTCTTCAACTAAATATTCTAAATTATTAATTCTCATCCTACCGCTCCATTTTTTAAAAATTATAGCTAATTAATATCTGGATAATGGCACTTGATTATGAAAACAATACGACAAATACCTACCAGTTTTTCTGGAAATGGACTCAATTTTTGTCGTTCACTTACAGGTTTTACATGTCACCTAATAAAAACATCTCGTGCAAGTCATCAAAAATGCTTTTTTTGAGTCTAATTCATTCAATTTATCTACCCCAAAAAAAAACCTCATACAAAAACTGCACGAGGCTTCTATAACTCTAAAAAATTATATTTCCTCTACATCAGACTTGATGGAGTCAATATCTGAGCCACGGACTTTAAGGCTACCGTCACCCGTTCCATCCTGGCTGACTTTTAATCCTACTTTCTTATTATATAAAGACGTTGTCGCATTAACTTTAACATTGATATCGCCAGCACCTTCCTGTTCAAGCTGTATACCATCATCATCGTTATCCATAGTAGTGACTTTACTTAGCTTAAGAGTTACATCACCTTCACCTTCTTCAGATGCTTTAATACCTTCATCACCATTGTTTGATGCCATAATTTTACCCAAATCAAGATGAATATCTCCTGCATCTTCTTCATCAATATCAAGGCCTTCATCAAAATTATCATTAACTAAACTATTTGTAATTTGCCCGCTTATTGATCCTTCACCTGCCTCATCGATATCAAAGCCATCATCAAGATCAAGAACTAATTCGCCTTCATCGTCTTCAACACAGGTTGGGTCGGCTGGTTCATCAACATCAACTCCAAAACAATAAGCACCATTGTTCTCAAAAACACTATTACGGACATTAACGATGACATCACCCGCATCACCTTCATCGAGCTCAACACCATCAGCGCCAACATTAATAAATGTTGAATCAACGGCATTAAAAATAATATCACCTTCACCACGATCATCAACTCTGACACCATCAGAATCAAACCCGCCATTACCGACATTATCAACAGTCACATTGACAAGGCTGACATTAATGGAAGCTGGAGAGCCATCTCCAGCTCCGCCACCACCTGCACCACAAGCAATAACATCGCAATCAAGCACATGCACACCATGAAGACCAACATTGCTAACGGAAACATGAGTTAAAGCAAGATTAACAGTCCCTTCTCGATCATCAGGCACCTTTACAAAAATACCTTTGCCTCCACCTTGAAAATCCGCACTGTAATCAGTGTCAGTGTCAACGGTAAAATTCAAATTTGAAATGCTAAGGTCTGCGCCATTAGTAACTTCTAATAGTGTATCGAGTGGATCTTCAAGATCCCCATATACTGTCTGCCCCGAACCAATGATCATCAATGGATTAAAGCCTTCATATACAAGAGTACTTTCGATAGCAATACTTGCAACTGAAGGATCAATAACAATAACGGTTGCATCACTATCAAGCGCATCCCGTAATGTGCCGACACCTGCATCACCACCATGGTCTACAACATAGGAAGATGCGGCATTAATAGTTGTTGAATTAAATAAAATTGAGGTTAATATCAATGTGGAATATAGAAATCCCCATTTGTTCTTACAAATCATAAAAAATCTCCAGTCATATTCAGTTAAATTGAACTGTAATATTAATTAGACTTTATGAAATTTTAATTAAGGTTTTATGACATTTTAATGAAACTCTTCAATATGCTGAGTACACTATTCATCAAACGAATATACTGGTGAATAAGGCGAATAAACAGCCTTTTTGATCAAATGGAAATGTACGGAAGGATCTGTAAGTTGTCAATTCCGATGGTGTCGGA
>CAZGQY010000190.1:0-7724 GCA_964528035.1 uncultured Methylococcaceae bacterium
ACTTAATATATTACTTTAAATAATCGTCAATACAAGTGTGACGGAGTACTAGTACTCCATCATTGTTGTATTGACGGGTATATCAGCCGATAAGCAGCCATCTGCGTTGTTGCACTCGCTTGACACGTGCGACTAGTCCTGCGCTCGTGCGCCTAGCAGCTGACCACTTCTCGACATAACCTACCCCCCTACACAACTGTGATGGAGTACTAGTTTATACTAAAAACCGTATTTACTATATTTATACGTTTACCCGTATACTGTCAATATATTCGATGTTCCGTATAAAATATACTGCCCGACCCTCGGTGTTTAATCACCAGAAAGGGAATACCCAATGAAGCGAAACATCAAGGATCTTGCTATAGCGCTGGTGAACAGACGGGAGGGGGCCACAGAATTATCAACGCTGATTGACGCGGCAAACGGCGACTCAGTGTTTCTTAGAGCAAAGACTTCCCGTAAAATTGACGAAAAAAACAAATGGCAGGAACTTAACAAATTAAGTCATTGAAAATGGTGGCCAGGGACAGAATCGAACTGTCGACACGAGGATTTTCAGTCCCATCTATTCCTCTACATTTTCAATTTGTTACGATCTGTTTTTTTCGGAGACATGTGACTATGTAGTACCATTTATCAATATCTTAGAGCGTTATTTTCGGAGGAAATTACCGGTAAATATTAAACGTGCATCCCACAAAAAATCACACCGAGCACTTTATCCCAGCCGCGCCTGGTTCGTAGCCAGAAGCTCTTAATATTTTATTGTTGTTTTTCTAAAACTTAGCCTTACACAATAAAATCAATGCCGCACACGTGCATAATATTTTTCAATAACTTACAAAATGGCGTGTCACCAATTTGTCACAGTGCTTTTCTGTGTCGGCTATAGTGTAACCTGGTTTTGATTTGCTGGACGGTTGATTTGGGGTGACGCTACGCTATAATTCTGACAGGTTAGTATGTGCCAAGCGCAGACAGTACAAGATCCGTCTCGTTGCTGATAATTTTGAGACAGCCTTTTGATGTTTTAAAAGCATGATTTATCAAAAAATTACCAAAGTAGGTTTTTCCTGTCAAAAGGGTTCCCTTTAGGTACCTTCGTTGAAATTGAACCAAGGCGCGTGTTGTTGCCGATACATTGCCACCTTTTATTTAGCAATAGGTCAATACAAGATCTATTCGATGGTGTGCAATCTATTAGCGCGTGAATAGGAGTTGGATAGGTAAAAACTTTCCTCATCAGGCGATTTCCTATTATAGGTTTATACATGCTAGGATGTAGTAGTTATAACCGCAATTATCTCCTGAGTGTGTATTAAATTTTAAAACTGACTGTCTTCTCCCTCTACACACTCTATCGAAATGTCCCTGTAAATTTCCACCGTACCTAGGGCATGTCACATGTTCCCACCCTGGTGCTCTTGATGCCTTTTTTCCTTGTACCACTTTATGAAATTCAGCACTTGCAGAATTTATACGATTTTCTAGTGTTTTTTTCTCATTTTGAAGGCTAGTTATTATTTGCTTTTGTTTTTGTTTATTCTTTTCCAGCGTTGCATTCTGAGCCTTTAATTTACTTGCTATCTCCATCGCTTCCTGTGCAGCCTCTCCAATATTTTTTGCATGGCTAGTTGATATATTGGCGACTAAAATAAAACTACATAATAATATTGCTTGATAGATTTTCATTAAATGCTCCTGATTTCACATATCATATTTTAACCCGAAAAGATATTTCGGATGATGCGCTTTCATATAGAATTTGACATATTCTGTTCTCAACCTATCCGCAGATGATGGGGCTAAGCATGAAGCTCGGGAAGCTAAGTCGGCAATATATTCGTATGTAGTAAGAAAACTATTAAGCGGAGTTTCTTTCTTTGCGTTTTTTAGTCTCCCTAGCATAAAAGCTTTAACTTCATCATACGTTTCATTAAAAGGTTCTTTTATTTCAAACTCTTTCTGATATTTTTTGCAGTTAACCCAACATGATTCTGTCTTTTCAGTAGGGTATAGAATTGGGGCATCAATTTTTATTCTATGTGTACCAATAACATCACCAAAACCTCCTAAGGCACTTTTTACATCAAGGATTGTTATTCTTTTTCCTACGCATTCAACCTCTTGGATTTTTTGACTAAGGTGTCGCATAAACTTTTCTTCAAGTTTATTAACCTCAGATACTGTTTTATTGACAATAGAATCAATGTCTTTTACTGTTTCATTTTTAAGAGCATGAATATCACTAATAGCACCATCTAGAATTTTATCTAGTTGATTTAACCGTGCTGTAATATCTTCATTTGTTTGTTTCTCTAGTGAAAAAAGCACATCTTTAGCATCGTCAACAGCGGCTTTTAAAACACCCGCTCCTATCAATATTGCATTCGCACTAATTGGCTGTGAGAAAAAGAAAAAAATTAAAAATACTGTAGATATTAGTTTCATATAAAATATACTTTTTAGTTTCCATAAGTACTTTATGGCTTCACCATAGAATGGTCAATGAGTGAATATCAAATATTGTGTTTAGATACAAGAATCAAGCGGAGGGTCATTCGATGTTACTTCATCACAGTCTTTAAGTTGAATGCCTTTGATGACCTCACCCATGTAATCAAAGCCTCTTATCTCCTCCATTTTTTTTCAGAACATTGCCCCAGGTTAAGCATCATGTGCAGCATGGCATCGCGTGACAGGCATCCCTTTTCTTAATTTAGTACAGCCGTAGGTGCCAAAAGTAGATCCTATTTGGGTTACTGGTTCGAATACTCTGCCAGTGTGGGGCAAGATAGACATGGAAAGACAGTAATTCTTCTCGATATTTTCGCAAACAAATCATTATGTTTTAGATATTTAACTTCATATATCTGAATAAACAAATCAAAGGCTTCATCCGTATGCGCCTTTGTCTCTGCCTACCAAATAAAGTGATTAACTAAATATTTCCGAATCTACGGAACTGTTAAAGTCACCTAATCAACCAATATCGCTACATAATCTTTGTCAACTTTAATTTTGACTTTGTGCGCAATCTCACCCTGTATGAATTCGAGAGGATCGATAGCATGAAAAAATTCTATTTCTTTTTGTTCAACCTTAATTTCTCCATTTATCTCATCAGGTATGACATTAGGAAGCACAATATCTACAACTCGAATCAATCCAGCAAGTGGAAGACAGTGGATAGTAAATACCTGGCTATTCAATATCAAAGATTTCGGTGATGGATGCGTACTCCCAGAAATTGAGATTGGTGCAACTTTAACCACAATAGCTGATCCGGAGTTAAACTCTTCGATTGAATAGCTAACAGCAATTTCTAGATTCTGTTTCGGTATATTAGCAGATGCGCTGAATTTATCCCTCCAAGATGCTTGGCATGCCATGTGGCCGACAATATCTAAAGGTGTGAAATGTATTTCAGTATCAAATCTTGCTGTTGCTTCCAACTCCACTGTACTTAGTATCGTTTCCCCTGAAAAATGGAAATTTTTTAGTGCTATAGCCGCTTCAGCGGTTACATTTACGTTACCCTTCACGTTAGCAAAATTGCCCGTTCTGTTTATACGCTTAACGATTTCTTTTTCTGCCTCACATGTTAATTTTTGTTGAGACTTAATACGTCCACAATCAATTTTCCAAGCAGATTTGTTAGTTTCACATCCCAATTTATTCTGACTTTTTATTCGTTCACAGTCCAGCTTAGCTGCAGATTTCTCCAATTCGCATCTTGCCTTGTCAGGTGCTTGATACCATTTGTAACCGCCGCAATCCTTTGTTGCGGTACAATCTCTTCTGGAAGTGCAATCTATATGATCAGCACTACAATTACGGGTCGCTGTACAATCTATTGCATCTTCACTGGGGAGTCCTATTTTTTCGGAAAATGGGTAACCACCAATGGGTTTATAACTACTAATCATCATGATATTTGATGTATTAATGGCGTGGTTCAATTTGCCAAATATATATTTACTCGATAATACAACTCCGCCAGATTCTGTAGGTTTAACCTCTCCAACTGTTTCCGCGTAGTTTAAGTAAAGCTTCTGATAGGTTTCAAAATCCGATGCTTCAGGTTCCGACTGGATAATTCCGTAGCCATTCTCCCCATCCAAATCCAATAGGATATCGATTCTACCCTCATCTACTAAAAATGCTGCGCCTTCCATGAAGCATTAACATTTACAGGCTGTCCTGATAATCGTACCGCCATTTCGTCAGCAATTATTATTTTTTCGGGTACAAAATTCTTTGTTAAAATTATAGGAAACCGCACCGCATCAATTTTTCCTTCTAATACTCCACTGATGTTATCTTTGTAATCTCCCAGTAACGAAGCAAGTTTGTTAACGACTGGTTCAAGATCATATTTTCCGTCAACAGTTGCATTATCTATGTGGAAGTCACGTAAATATGGTCTAAAGGTGACTACTCCCTCTTTTCTCTGCCCGCGTTCCTCAATCACTATTCCTATTCCAAAATCGCCTTCAAGATAACCTTCCAAAGTAATTGGCAATCCGGAATTTAGCCGAAAGTTTTTCCTGAAGTCAACGCGTAATGCCGGAATTTGATTTTCAAGAGTCACTCCTATTTTTTGTATCCCCAAGCTCTCTAGATTTTGTACATTGGATAGTTGCTTATTTATCAGATGTTCACTTATCCATATTCGAGCGTCTATTGAATCAGATTCTTTTAATACAGTTGTGTTACTGGCAAGTGATTCAGATCTAATATCATCATAATTTACCGGTGGAAACCTTTCGTTAATCGCATTAGCTAACTCATCTTGAAAAGAGCAAGCGTTCCCTAAAAGGGCCATAGCGAATAAAATTAGGGATAATCGAACCTTTTTATTCACTATTAATTCCTCAAAATAAATTTGAAACGTTAAACCAGACAAGATCTAATCTTATTTAATTGAACTTCTTTTGATATTCCTCTGATCTTTGCAACAGTCGACCTAAATCAACTTTTATATGCTCAATATTTTCTTTTTTTGGTTCAAGAACTTTTTTCTTCTCATTACATAAAACCATATATCTATCCAATAGCTTTTCCAGATTAGATTCAGTAGATTCTAAATATGGTTGATGATAGTTGAATTCCAACTTTCTACATAAATTTTTGTTCCATTTTGTGTATTCGGTTTCAAAGATATTCTTTTTAGCCTTTTCTATCTTAAATTTTTTGTAGTAACCACTTCCTGCCCAAATTCCTGCTCCAACAGCCAAGCTTAGACCACCGGTAACCAATGCAGTGCCGGTTGAAACTGCTACGGCTGTCATAGCCGGGAATGCATTTGCAATACCCGTTGATATTGCCCCAGAAGCTGCTCCCGTTGACAAGCCTAAGTAAGTTCCCACAGCAGTTGTTGTTCCACTTAAAGGTGCAACGATTTTGTAACCGTGAAGTTGCGCAATAGATAGCGCTATAGGCCCTAATTCTAACTTTAGCTCGTCAATAACGGAATATATTTCAATAGAGTCAGTTTCAAATAATATATCTTCACTATTCATTATATCGAATGAAACCTTTTTGATTCTTTGCATGTGATTTTCACAATCTTTAGACAAAGCCTTGAATGTAGCT
Source organism: uncultured Methylococcaceae bacterium (assembly GCA_964528035.1). Taxonomy (GTDB): domain Bacteria; phylum Pseudomonadota; class Gammaproteobacteria; order Methylococcales; family UBA1147; genus CAZGQY01. The sequence continues at coordinate 5,602 of CAZGQY010000190.1, forward strand.
ATTATTCTATCTCCACACTGCTTATTAAAGCTGTCAAAATACCTCCTTTTTAATTCCGCGTCCAATAATCCCGGATCCTTCAATATTTTCTTATCTAGATTAGATAGTAAACTAGTAACGTTATCCTTGTTGTCTTCCATATCTCCTTTAAGTTTATTAATGAAATTTTTGAATACGTTCCTCCTTGTATCCATGAAACTCTTGTTATCTACTTTTAGCTGTTTAATTTTTTTAATACTGGTTAATATATCTGATAATTGAGTATCTATTTTTTCATATAGTTCATCAGAAAGCTTACTAACAATAGATAAAGCTGTTGCTATTTTTAGAGAATAATTATACTCAGGAGAAAGCTTATTATTAATATAGTTTATACAATCGTCAAGGTCATTTCTCTCCTGATGATACTCGTCTTTTTTAACGTTAGTTGAAATGAAAAATATTTCGTCCTTATTAATGCTTGGGGTAAATATTTTGGATAACTCTTTAACTAAATGGTCGGATGCCTGTTCTAATTCATCGCTATGTACAATATCCACCTGTGTAATTATAAACTTTATATTTTCAATCCAGTTTTTTATGTCTGTTAAAAATAACACTTGGCTCAATGATGCTGTTTGCCTCGCACTCATCAGGAATAATATAAGGTCTGATTCTGGAATGTATTTTTCAACTATTGCCTGATGTCCTTTAACTGCATTTGAGCCAGGCGTATCCACAATTATTAGGGTATCTAGCAAAGTGTTATCACTTTTTATACACTTTATTCTACTGTCAAACGTATGCGGTAAATTTACATGATGCACAAAAGTCACTTCATCTGTAGTAGGTGCGTTTCCAACTTCAAGTTTCTTAAATTCAAGTAGATGATTGATAAAAGAAGATTTTCCCGCATTATATTCTCCTACAACAACCAACATAAGCGGGTAATCTAGCCGTTCACACTTTGTTTTAAGCAATTTGAAATTATTCTCAGATATATCAAATCCTGAAACAAGATCTATTAACATAGTCATTACAGTTTTTGTATCTGCCCCTAATTTCTCTATTTCAGGACTTTGGGATACTGATAATTTTGTCACAATACTTCCCCCTTTTTTTGTAGTCTCACGTTCCAAATAAGAATATACTTCTAATGGTGATTAAGGTCAAAGAAAGCGGGAGGGCTGCCCAAGTTTACAAATTTACCTTCATATTGGTATCGGCTGATCTGTGCTACCTCTAAGTGGATAAAACAAATCCCAGTCAAGCAAACAAAAACTGTACTATTTCGAATCCCCACTAATCTGCCGACCGTGCCAGGTTGTACCACCATCCACAGTCATAAAATGATAAATATCCACCGCATTGGCCGCAGTCGTCTGAGTTGGAGCCGTCCCACCCGGCCATTTCACCGCCGCAGGCCAGGTATAAGAAAATCCACCCGTTCCATCTTGCGCTGAAATCAGAGTAAACTCGTCGTATTGCCCAGACGCTTTCGGATTCGAAATCGTCAACGTCGTAACATTCTCAGTCAGAGTGACATCGAAGACATTGCCTGCCAACAAATCCAATACCAAAACGTTTGATGCACTGGCCGGCGCATTCGCAGACCCAGAAACCGGACGCCAATTCGTTCCGTCATAGATTAATACGGTGTCTTCATCGTCGACATAAGTTACCCACCCTTTTTTCGGCACATGAAACACCCAGGCGTCTGTGGCCAGCTGCGCATCCCAGACCGCAATTTCATCTTCATGCGTGGCCCAGACACCAGTCGCAGTGGCGCCGAAAGGGGTCAAATCTTGACTATAGCTATTAAATAAATTACTTTCATCGGATGGTTGGATCTTTACGCATAGAATATGAAGATGCTTACTATCATGTAATGAATCGTGGTAGAGGCAGGCAATTTATCTTTCATGGAAAGAAGTACTATCAGGCATTTATAGAATGCCTGTCAGCTAGCCATCAACGTTTTGGCTTAGAAATACAAGCCTATTGCCTTATGGGGAATCACTACCACCTACTGATAAAGAGAGGCCGAAGCGGGCCGAATTTAGCAAGATGGATTGCTTTGAAATTAGCGCAGGATTTTTCAGGAGAAAATTTAACAACAATTGCTAGGAATTTTAATGTTAAGC